>JAHBXY010000023.1 GCA_019636275.1 Planctomycetota bacterium
AGCCGGAGGGGGGCGGGGTGCGCGCGGCGCGCCGGAGGAGACCACGTGCGCTGGACGTTGAGGCTCGGGCGGGTCGCGGGGATCCCCATCCAGGTCCACGCGACCTTCCTCCTGCTGGTCGCGTGGGTGGCGTGGATCTACTGGCGCATCGACCCCACGATCACGTCGGTGCGCGACGGCGTCGTGTTCCTGCTCGTGGTCTTCGGGATCGTCGTCCTCCACGAGCTGAGCCACGCGCTCACGGCGCGCGCCTTCGGCGTGGGCACGACGGACATCACCCTCCTGCCGATCGGCGGGATCTCGCGGCTCGAGCGCCAGCCGGAGCGGCCGCATCAGGAGCTGCTCGTCGCCCTCGCCGGCCCCGCCCTGAACTACGTGCTGGCGGCCGTGTGCCTGGCCGTGCTGCTCGCCCGCGGGCCGGCGACCCCCGAGGCGCTGCTCCCCGGACAGTCGTTCGTGGCCGACCTGCTGTGGGTGAACGTGGCGCTCGGCACGTTCAACCTGCTGCCGGCGTTTCCCATGGACGGCGGGCGCGCCCTGCGCGCAGGCCTGTCCATGGTCACGACGCGCGTGCGGGCGACGCGCATCGCCGCCTTCCTGGGCAAGGTCATGGCGGCCGTGTTCGTGGTCGTCGGGCTCATGTGGAGCCCCGTCCTGGCGCTGATCGGCTTCTTCGTGTGGCTGGCCGCCTCGGCGGAGAGCGCCACGGCCGACATGCAGCGCGCCATGGAGGGGCTGGCCGTGCGCGACGCCATGATCACGGAGGTCCAGACCGTCGCGCCGACGGACCCGCTGGCGTCGCCCGTGCACCTGATGCTCTCGAGCTTCCAGCAGGACTTCCCGGTGGTCGAGGGCCAGCGGATCGTCGGCATGCTCCCGCAGGAGGCGCTGCTCGAGGGCCTCGTGCGCCTCGGCCACGCGGGCCCCGTGTCGGCGGTGATGGCGCGCGAGTTCCAGGCCGCCCTCCCCGAGGAGGACCTGTTCGAGGTCGCCGGTCGGCTGCGCGGGCGGGCGCGGCGCTGCCTGCCGGTCGTGCGCGACGGCGCCCTGCTGGGCGTGGTGACGATCGACAACGTGGCCGAGCTGCTGCGCGTCCACGCCGCCCTCGAGGCCCGGCCGGGCGGCATGCGCGTCACGCGCGCGCTCCTGCCGGCGGGCTCGTCGACGGGCACGTCGGGGGGCGAGCCGCCGCGCCCGGCCGCGCCGGCGCCGGGGGCGTGGTCGCTCACGGAGCCGCGCCAGCCGCCGCCTTCGCGCTGATCAGCGCTCGAGGGCGGTCCGGACCTCGCGGACGAGGTCAGGCAGCGCGTCGCGGTCGACGTGGGCGCCCCCGAGGTAGGCGACGACGATGCGCCCGGTCGCCTCGATGGCGTCGGCGCGCTCGTCGCCGCCGGCCGCCGCCAGGACGGGCGACGCGGCGCCGTCCGGCGCGTCGAGGAGCTCGCGCAGGCGGTCCTGCGCGGAGGGCGTGGCCACGCCGTGGCCCAGCTCCCAGTTCACGATCGTGGTCGGGCTCACGCCCAGGAGCTGCGCCAGGCGCACGCGCGAGAGCCCGCGCCGCTGCCGGTAGGCCACGAGCTCCGCGGGCTGCACCCGCTCCCAGGTCCCCTTGGGCCGGCCGCCGCGCCCCCGCTTCTTCTTGATCGTTCGCGCCATGCCAACAGCGTACACGGTTCCGGGGGAGCGTGGTCGGGGGGCGATCACAGGGGGTCCACGCCGGCCGGGGACGCGAGCGCGTCCCCGGCCTCGTGGAGCGTCCGTCAGTCGCGGTTGAACTCCGCGATCTCCTCGGCCGCGAGGTCACCGTCGGCGCCGAGGACGGCCACCAGGCGGCAGCGGCCGCCGTTGTTGTAGGCCTCGAACACCGCCAGGTAGCGGTTGTAGTACAGCTCGTTCGAGTACGGGTAGATGGGCGGCTCGGTGAGCACCGCGCTCTGCAGGTTCGACCCGACGATCGTGGTCCACTTGCCCAGGCCGAACACGACCAGGACGCGGTCCGCGGGCACGACCGCGTTGCCGGCCGGGTTGGCCGCCGACGGCGGGGTGGGATAGATCGTGTTCAGGATCCGCTGGCCGGCCGCGTTGGCGGGGTTGATCGTGGCGAACACGTCGTCGGTCCCGTCGATCGGGTTCTGGACCGTGAACCCGTCGCTGTAGGGGATCGCCGTCGAGCCCACGTGGTCATAGACCGTCGTGATCCCGAGCCGCGAGAGCGAGCGCGCCTGGTTCGCCGTGAGGCTGTCCGTCGACAGGATCAGCTTGCCGGCGCCGGTGGTGCCGACGAGGCCGGGGTCGAGGCCGCCCTGGCCCGAGCCCGGCGCGCCGGGGACCTGCAGGCTGCGCGTGCCGGTAACGACGAGCGAGTCCCAGCGGTCGGGGTAGAAGTTGGTCGTCGCGCGGAAGGTCTGGATCATGCGCGAGATGTTGCGCATGTCGAGCGCGGCGGAGGCCTTCTCCGCCTTGAGCTGCAGCACGTCGAGCTTGGTCACGGCCAGCCCCGCGATGGCGACCAGGATCGCCAGCACGACGATGAGCTCGAGGAGCGTGAAGCCTGCGCGGTCCCCGCGCCGGTGGGTCATGGAACGCATCGAGTCCTCTCCTGTGCCGCCGAGCGAGGCCCGCCATGGGCCCGCGCCGCGGCCGTCCAGCATTGCCTTCGAGTTCTTGAGACTGCGACTCATTCTCAGGAGGCGAGACGTCACTTCGAACGCCCGTCCGCCCACGTCGAGATTGAGACTCAGTCTCAACACGGAGGCGAACTCTATCCGGCTCTGATCGCGGGGTCAAGCCTTTTTGCGAATGAGTCGCAATCTCAGTTGAACCCGCGTCGTAGCGCGGCGGCCACGCCGGCTCGCCGCATTCGACGCTCCTGGGCGAACCTCGAGCGCCGCCGGGCGAGCCGACGCGATCGCCTCTCAGCCGCCGGGGCTCCGCAGCCGGCGGGGCAGGCCCTCGAAGCGCTCGACGGCGTGGTACGCGCCGGCGGCGCGGGCGACCTGCAGGGCCTGCTCGGCCCGCCGCGCGACCTCGTCGGCGCCGGCGCGCCCAGCCGCGAGCTCGAGGAGGGCGACGGTCACGTCGCGCCGGCAGGCCAGGTCGGCCCCTGCTTCGCCGGGGAGCGACAGGCCGCGGACCGGCGCCAGGGCCGCCTCGGCGTCGTCGAGGCGCCGCGCGCGCAGGAGGACGCCCGCGCGGTTGACCGCCTGGCGCAGGCGGCCCGCGGGGTCGCCGGCCTCGAGGAACAGCCGCTCCGCGGCGGCGAACTCCTCGGCGGCGGCGTCGACCCGGCCCAGGTCGACGAGGAGCTCCGCCACGAGCGCCCGCGCGCTGGCCTCGGTCACGAGGTCGCGCGCGGCCCTGGCGTCCTCGACGGCTCGCTGCCCCTCCGCCAGGGCGGGCTCGGCCTGCGCGGCGAGGTGGTGCGCCCGGGCCAGCAGCAGGCGGTCGCCCGCCGGCGGGACGGGGGCGCTCCGCTGGAGCGTGGCCGCGTGGCGCAGCGCCACGAGGGGGAGCCGGCGCTCGAGCGCGGCCCGGCTCAACGCGCGGAGCCAGGCCGGCGGCGCGGCCGCCGAGGCCTCCCGCTCCTGCCGGAGCGCCTCCAGCCGCTCGAGGGCCGTGGCGTGCCACGTGACCCCGTCGTCGCGGCGCGTCGCGGCGCCCCACTCGGCGACGACGGCCTCCGGGTCGGCCGCCGACGAGAAGAAGAGCGCCTGCGTCCGCTGCACCGCGGTCCCGACGAAGGCGCCGGGGAGCGGGGCGCCGAGCGCCGCCTCGACCAGGCGCACCTCCGCCGACCACACCGGATCGCGGACCTCGGCGAACCCGCGCCCGGCCCGGCGCAGGCGGCCGCGGCCCGGCCGGTCGGCCGCGCGCAGGGCCAGGGCGCGACCGACCGCCGCGCGCCCACGCGCGTGCGCGGCCGGGGCCGACCGCCGCGCCCGGAGGCTGTCCAGGTAGGCCACCTGCGGCGGGCGCTGCCGGGCGAAGGCATCCGCGAGCGCCTCGAGCGTCGCGTCGGCGTCGGCCTGGAGGAACAGCGCGTGCGCGTGCTCGGGCTCGTCGCGGACCAGGGCCGCCTGGCAGGCGGGGGCGCCCGACTGCGCCTCGAACCTGGCCCCGAACGCCGCCACGAGCCCCGCGTCGGGCGCCAGCCACGGGTCGACCGTGACCGCCGGCGCGGCCGGGGCCTCCGGCGCCGCCGGCGGCGCGCTCGCGCAGCCCGCGAGGGCCACGGCCAGGAGCAGCAGACGTCGGCGCATCATCGGATCGGCTCCGGCGCGGGGCGCAGGTAGTCGTCGAACAGCAGCCGGTAGCCCTCGGCGCCCGGCACGTCGCCGCGCCGGTAGCGCTGCAGGGCCGCGTCGCCCAGGTCGTGGTAGGGGTGCAGCGACAGCGTCTCCATCGTCCGGCGCGAGCGCTGCGCCGCCTCGGCCGGCGTCGTGAGCACGTGCGGCGTGATGAGCAGCACGAGCTCCGTCTGCACCTCGGCGCGCTGGGTCGAGCCGAACAGCCAGCCGATCACCGGCAGGTTCATGAGGAACGGGATCCCGCTGCGCTGGTCGCGCAGCTCCTTGCGGATCAGGCCGCCCACCGCCAGCGTCAGCCCGTCCTTGGCGACCACGGTGCCCTGCAGGCTGGCCGTGCTCACCGTGTCGATGTTCACGAGCTGCACGCCGCCCGTGACGCCGCCGGCGGGGACCGGCAGCTGCGCGCCGCCGGCGTTCACCGTGGACACGTCCTGCACGATCGTCAGCGCCACCGTGCGGTCGGCGTTGATCCGGGGGACGATCCGGAGCGTGTTGCCCACGTCGCGCAGGTCGACCGTCGGCACGACCTGGCTGGCGACGACGCCGTTGGTGGTGGTCGTCTGCAGCTCGAAGCTGCGCACCAGCGGCCGCTCCTCGCCGATGAAGATGCGCGAGACCTCCTGGTTGGCGCACAGGAGCAGCGGCGTGGCCAGCACGGACACGCGCCCCTCGCGCTGCAGCGCCTGGATGCGCACGCGCACGTGCTCGTTGAGGTACTGGTAGACGAGCGTGCCCCCGGCCAGCGGGAAGTTGCCCAGCCCGGCCAGGTTCTCGAGGCCCATGGCCTGGCTCAGGTCGAGCGGGTTCACCGGCTTGCCGGTGGGGAGGTTGCCGCGCGGCGGGTCCGCGACCCAGTCCACGTCGAGCGCCGTCTCGCGCCCGTCGTCGAGGCGCACCTCGAGGATCTTCATCTCGAGGAGCACCTGCGCCAGCGGCCGGTCGAGGTCCTGCACGAGCGCCTCGACCTCGCGCATGGCCGCCTCGTCGGCCGTGCGCACGACGAGCACGTTCTGCCGCCGGTTCACGGCCACCCAGATCGGCGGCCGCTCCTCGGTCAGGCGGTCCAGGTCCTCGCCCGACGCCCGGCCGCCGTCGACCCGCACGCGCGAGAGCTGGTCGGCGGTGACGCGGTCGGCGAGGCGCTCGGCGGCCTGCTCCGCGGCGGCGGAGGCGCGGCCGCCCTGGCCGAAGCCGCCCTGGCCGAACCCGCCCCCGAACCCGCCCCCGAAGTTGTTGTTGATCCCGCCGCCCACGTTCGTCGTGAAGGGCCCGCCGGCGCCGCCGCCGCCCAGCCCGCCGCCGAAGCCGCCGAAGCCGCCGCCGAAGCCGCCCTGTCCGAAGCCGCCCTGGCCGAAGCCGCCCTGGCCGAAGCCGCCCTGGCCGAAGCCGCCCCCGAACCCGCCGGCGAAGGCGTCGGCCGAGAGCGAGTCGAAGATCCCGTACGACAGGGCCACGCGGTCGCCGAAGACGTCGCGGAGCGTCTGGGCGATCGACAGGGCGTTGGGCTGCAGGAGGGTGAAGACCTTGACCGCCGGCTCGCGCCGCACGATCAGGTCCTCGCGCAGCTCCTCGGCCGTCATGATGCGCAGGACGCGGTCCTCCTCGCGGTACCACAGGCCCGAGGCCTTGCACATGGCCTCGACGGCCGTGCGCACGGGCACGCCCTGGAGGAGCAGGGTCACCGGCCGCCCGCCGGCCTCGGGCGTGGCGATGATGTTCCACCCGGTCGTCTCGGCGAGGAGCCGCGCCGCGTCGGCGACGGTGGCCTCGCGCAGATCGAGCCGCTCGACGAGCGGGCCGGCTGCTGGGGCGGCCTCCTGGGCGCGCGCGAGGAGCGCGCCGCCGAGGAGGACGAAGGAGAGGGCCGTGAGGCGCAGCGCGGGGGGCCTCACCTGACCGTCACCGTGGCGCCCTCGAGGGCGCCGATGCGCAGGACCACGCCGCGGTCGCCGATGGTCACCACGTCCAGGGGGACCTCGACGCCGTCCTTGACGATCGAGATGCGGTCGCCCGGCCGGACGACGTGGACGGGCCCGGCGCCCACGGCCAGGAGGGCGGCCGGCGGGCGGCCCTCGAGGCGCAGCGTCCCGCGCACGGCCAGCGGGGGCAGGGCGCCGAACAGCGACTGCGACCACACCGCGGCCGGGTCGCCGCCGAGGGCCTGCGGGGCGGCGAACGGGTCGTCGGGCGGGGGCCAGTCCTGGGCGCGCGCGAGCGAGAGCGCGAGCGCGGCGACGAGCGGGGCGAGGACGAGCAGGCGGGGGGTCATGCGGCTCCCGGGGTCAACGACGGGCGACCAGGCTGAAGAGGGCCTGGAAGAAGCTGATGTAGACGAAGCCGACCATGCCGCCGACGACGACGATGATGACCGGCTCGATGAAGGTGGCGAGGGTGCGCACGTGCGTCTGCAGGCGGCGGTCGTGGAACTCGCCCAGGCGCAGGAGCACGTCGTCGAGGGCGCCCGTCTCCTCGCCCACGCGCACGACCTGCGTGGTCATGGGCGAGACCACCGGGTGCTCGAGGCTGGGGGCCAGCGCCAACCCCTGGACCACCCGCTCGCGCGCGCGCAGGACCACGCCGGCGTAGGCGCGGTTGGTGAACGAGTCGGCGAGGAGGCGCAGCGACTCGACCAGCGGCAGGCCGCTGCGCAGGAGGAGCCCGAGCGTGCGCCCCAGGTGCGCCTGGGCGGCGGCGCGCAGGAGGCCGCCGACGACGGGGACCGAGAGGGCCGCCCGGTCGGTGAGGCGGCGGCCCGCGTCGATGCGGCGCACGACGACGAACAGCGCCAGCGCGGCGAGCGCGCCCAGCAGCAGGGCCGCCCCCCACTGCTGCATGAAGGCGGAGACGTCCATGAGGAGCTGCGTGCTCCAGGGGAGCGCCGCGCCGCGTCCGGCGAGGAAGCTGACGAACTTGGGGAGCACCTTCACGGTCAGGAACCAGAAGGTGGCGCAGGAGACGAGCACGACCAGCGACGGGTAGGCGAGGCTCGTGAGGAGCTGCGCCTGGATCGCCGCGCGGCGCTCGACGAACTCCGCCGAGCGCTCGAGGGCGTCGGGCAGCTCGCCCGTGGCCTCGGCCGTGCGCACGAGGTGCACGGCGATCTCGGGGAACAGCGCCCGCTCCGCCTGGAGCCCGTCCGAGAGCGGCCGGCCGCTGCTGACGGTGCGCGTGAGGCGCCGGGCGGCGCGGCGCAGGCCCACGCGGTTGGCCGCCGCCTCGAGGGTCTCCAGCGCCTGGAGCAGCGTCAGCCCCGTGCGCAGCATGAGCGCGAGCTGGGTGAGGAACAGGACCACGTCGGCGCTGCGCACGTATTCCAGGCGCCAGGCCCGGTCGGCGTCGGGCTCGGCGGCCTGGCCGGCGGCGAGCTCGAGCGGGAACAGCCCGCGCGCGCGGAGGGCGGCGGCGGCGCCGGCGGCGTCCGGAGCGTCCACCCCGCCCCGGACCTCCGCCCCGCGCTCGTCGAGGGCCACGTAGTCGATCCGCACGGCGCTCTCCCCCGCCCCCCGCTACGCCCGCGCCTCGAGCGCCTCGGCCAGGCTGGTGCTCCCGTCGAGCACCTTGCGCAGGGCGTCCTCGGCCAGCGTCGGGGCGCCGCCCGCGCGCGCCAGCCGGGCGACCTCGTCGGCGCCGGCGCCGCGGGCCACGAGCGCCGCGACCGCCTCGTCGACCCACAGCGCCTCGACCACGGCCAGCCGGCCGCGGTAGCCCGTGCCCAGGCAGGCCGGGCAGCCCGCCGGCTCGAACACGGGTCTCTCGTTATCGCGGCCGCCTTCGCTGCCGACGAGGCGCGCCAGCGCCGCGGCGCCCGCCGTGGTCGGGGCGCGGCAGGCGCACAGCCGGCGCACGAGGCGCTGCGCGATCGCCGCGCGCAGGGTGGCGCTGACGAGGAACGGCTCGCAGCCCAGGTCGACGAGCCGCGCGGGGGCGCCGGCCGCGCGGTTGGCGTGGAGCGAGGCCAGGACCAGGTGCCCGGTCATGGCCGCCTTCACGGCGACGTCGGCGGTCTCCTCGTCGCGGACCTCGCCGACCATGAGGACGTCGGGGTCGTGGCGCAGGAGCGAGCGCAGGGCGCGCGCGAACGTGACCTTGCCGGCGCGGTCCACGCCGATCTGCGTGATCCCGGGGATGAGGAACTCGACCGGGTCCTCGACGGTCATGATGTTCAGCTCGGGCGCGCGCACCTCGCGCAGGGCCGCGTAGAGGGTCGTGGTCTTGCCCGAGCCGGTGGGGCCCGTGAGCAGGACCATCCCGTGCGGCTCGTCGAGCGCGAGGCGGAAGCGCCGCAGGTCGTCGGGCGAGAAGCCGAGGACCTCGAGCGTCAGCTCGCGCGTCTCGACGCCGAGGAGGCGCAGCGTGGCCCGCTCGCCGTGGCGGGTGGGGATCGTGGCCAGCCGCACGTCGAAGGCCTGCTCCTCGTGGCGGTGCTGGAAGCCGCCGTCCTGCGGCTCGCGGCGCTCGGCGATGTCGAGCCCGCCGAGGACCTTCACGCGCGAGAGGAGCTGCTGCGCCTCCTCCTGGCCCAGCGCGCCGCCGAAGGGCATGAGCCGCCCGTCGACGCGCAGGCGCACGTGCAGCCCGTCCTCCTGCGGGTCGAGGTGCACGTCCGAGGCGCGGTGCAGCCAGGCCTGGCGCAGGAGGTCGTCGAGGAAGCTCACCGCGTCCCAGGCCGCGACCGCCTCGCCCTCGGGCGCGCGCACGTGGCGCCGGACCGCCGCCTGCAACGCACCCGGGTCGGCGATGGCCAGGGCCAGCGGCGCGTCGAGGACGCGGCGCAGGGTCTCGAGGGTGGCCGCGTCGTCCGGGTCGGCGGTGGCCACGAGCACGGCCTCGCCCTGGCGGCGCAGCGGGAGCACCGCCTTGCGCAGGACGAGGCGGGGCGGGGCGCGGCCGACGAGCGCGGCGTCGACGACCAGGTCGGCCGCCTCGAGGAACGGCAGGCCGCGCTCGCGCGCCAGGGCCCGGTAGAACGCCTCGCGCGGGACGCGCAGGCGCTCGGTGGCCACCTCCAGCGGGTCGCGCCGGGTGCGGCGCGCCTCCTCGAGGATCTCCGCCTCGGCGGGGCGGCGCATCATGCCGGTGCCGGCGGCCGCGCGGAGCAGGGCGGGCGGGTTGCTCATCGCGCGCTCAGCCTCGTGAAGGCCCCGCCGCGCGCGTGGCGCAGGCGCTCCGCGAAGGCGCCGGGGTCGCGCGCCGCCGCCTGCGCGGCGGCCTCCGTCACCCAGCCGCGCTGGACGGCCTCGGCCAGCGACTGCTCGAGCGTGAGCATGCCCTGGGCCGCCTGCCCCTCGACGGCGGCCTGGATCTGGGCGGTCTTGCCCGCGCGGATGAGGTTGGCCACGGCCGGCGTGATCCACAGCACCTCGGTGGCCGGGAAGCGCCCGCCGCCCTCGGCCAGCGGCAGGAGGCGCTGCGCGACCACGCAGCGGAGCACGAGCGAGAGCTGGTAGCGGATCGAGTCGCGCTCGTCGCCGCGGAAGGCGCCGATGAGCCGCTCGGTGGCGCCGATCGCGCTGCCCGAGTGCAGCGTCGAGAGCACCAGGTGGCCCGTCTCGGCGGCCATGAGGGCCGCGCGCATGGTCGCCACGTCGCGCATCTCGCCCACGAGGATGACGTCGGGGTCCTCGCGCAGCGCGGCGCGCAGCGCGCGCGAGAAGCGGTCGAAGTCGGCGTGGAGCTCGCGCTGGTGCACGAGCGCGCGGCGGCTCTCGTGCACGTACTCGATCGGGTCCTCGAGCGTGACGACGTGGCAGGCCTCCTCGCGGTTGATCTTGTCGATGATCGCCGCGAGGGTCGTGGTCTTGCCGGAGCCGGTCGGGCCGACGAGGAGCACCAGCCCGTCCTCGAGGTCGGCCAGGCGCGCGAGCTGCGGCGGGAGGCGCAGCTCGTCGAAGCCGCGGAGCCGGTCGTCGAGCCGGCGGACGGCCGCCGCCACCTGCCCGGAGGAGGCGAACAGGTTCACGCGGAAGCGCTGCCCGTCGCCGCCGCGGGCGCGGTCGAGGACCAGCGCCAGGTCGACCGAGCGCTCGACCTCGAGGGCCGCGCGCTGGCGCGGCGTGAGCACCTCGCCGAACAGGGCCTCGACGCCGCCCGGCGCGGGGGGCGGAGCCTCGTCGAGGAGCGGGGCCAGCCGGCCGTGGACGCGGACCTGCGGGGGGAGGCCGCAGGTGAGGTGCAGGTCGGAGGCGCCCAGGGCCACGGCGCGCGCCAGGAGGCGCCACAGGTCGGTCATGGGACCACCGTCACCTGGATCACGAGCGGCGGGTCGACCGCGCGCCGCCCGAGGGCGGGCGACTGCGCCGGCGGCCGCGTCGTGATCCGCAGGTCGCGCAGGACCACGCGGTGGGGCAGGCCCTCGAGCGCGACGACGAACCGCCACAGCCCGTGGAAGGTGCCGCCGAAGGTCCAGCGCCGGGCGCGCGGCGACGCGGCCCCTGCCGCCGGCCCCGCCGCCCGCGCGAGCGCGGCGTCCTGCGACTCGAGGCGCAGGCCGGCGTCGCGGGCCAGGGCGGCGACGCGGTGCTCGAGGTCGGGGACGAGGGCGTCGGGCGCCACGCGCGCCGCGAGGGCGTCGACGCGGGCCTGGAGGTCGTCGCGCGCGGCGCGCGCCCGGTCGACCTCGTCGGCGAGCGGCGTGAGGTTCGTGGGCGGCGGCGAGGCGGCGATCGCCTGGGTGAGGTCCTGGACGCGGCCCCGCTCGTACAGGAGGGCGCGGGCGCCGGGCTGGACGCGCAGGACGCCCACGGCGACGCCGAGGACGACGCCGGCGGTGAGGCCCACGAGGAGCGGGCTGGGGTGCGCGGGGCGGGCCACGTCAGTCTCCTCCCCGGAGGTCCGAGGCGGCGCGGGACGGCGCGGCGGCGTCGCCGAAGCGCACCTCGAAGCGGTAGGAGACGCCGCCGAGGCGGCCCTCCTGGCGCTGGATCGTGGCGCCGCGCGGCGGGCGGCCGGCGAGGGCCGGGGTGGCCGCCACGTCGCGGACGAACGCCTGCACGTCGGTCTCCGCGCGGGCCACGCCCTCGACCCGCACGGCGCCGCCCGGCTCCTCCTCGACGGCGCGCACGACCACGTCGGCCGAGGCGGCCCGGGCCACGCCGCGCAGGAGGCCCAGCAGCCACTCGCGGCGCCCCTCGGCCTCGGCGTGCTCGGCGGCGGCGGCCTTCAGGGGGTCCATGGACCTGACGATGGCGTCGCGCTCGCGCTCGAGCGCCTTGCGCGCGGCGGCCGCGCGCTGGCGCACGTCGACCTCCGCCTGCAGCTCGACCGCGGCCGCGCGCGCCGTGTCGAGGCGTCCGCGCACCACGACGTCCACGCCCACGGCGAGGAGCAGCGGGAGGGCGGCGACGACCAGCGCCTGGACGGCCGGCTGGCGGTGGAGCGGCGGCCGCTGCGGCTGCGCGGCGACGGCCGCGACGCGCGCCGCCGGGCAGGCCCAGCGCGTGGCGGGCGGCGCCGAGGCGCGCTGGCCAGGCCCAGGGCGGGGGCGCCTCGTCGTCGCGCGGGGGCGGCGGCGCGGCCACGTGGCGGGGGCGAGGTCGGCGGAGTCGGCCAGCAGGTCGGGGTCGGCCGGCCCGGCGACGACCACCGGCGCGTCGTCGCACAGGCCGCGGCAGGCGCGCGCCAGGTCGCCCGGGTCGCCGGGCGCGCGCTGCAGGACCAGGCGCGACACCTGCCCGCCCACGACGCGCGAGGCCGCCAGCCGCCCGGCGGCGTGCTCGAGGACCACCGCGTCCTGCGCCGCGTCCTGGGGCAGGAGGGCGGCGGCGCAGCCGAGCTGCGGGTAGATCCCGGCGAGCTGCAGGCCGGCGCGGCGGAACGCCTCGCGCGCCTCGTCGCGCGCGGCGGCGGTGAGGCCGCAGGCGAGGAGCGGCCCCGGGCGGTCGCCGTCCGCGCCGCGGTCGCCCCAGCCGCAGGCCAGGTCGCCGCCGTCGCGCGCCGCCCCCGACAGGTACGGCTCGAGCTCGTAGCGCACGAGCCCCTGGACGCGCTCCGCGGCCAGGCTCTGGATCGGGGGCACCTGGAGGACCACCGCCGTGGCCCGCGGCGTGATCAGGATCGCCCGCCGCGGCCGCGACCTGCCGCCGAGCGCCGCCAGCGCCGCCGGCAGGTCGAGCGCCAGGTCGCCCGTCGCCGCGCCCCGCGCCGCCTGGCGCACGACCGTGTCTTCACCCTCGCGGGCCACGACGGCCACGTGGATCGTCCCCTCGTCGGCCTCGACGGCCAGGACCTCGGTGAAGGCGAGGGCGAAGGGGGTGGTCAGGCGGGCGATCATGGGAGGTCGAACCGCCTCGAAATCGTGATCGAGGCAGGCGCCGCGCGCGGCCTGAGCTCGATGAGGGCCACCTGACGAGGCTCCACCGGCTCGTACGGGCTCAAGGGTCCGGTGCGCCGGCACAGCACCACGAGGCGGGGTCCCGCGGGCACCCACGTGGCGCTCGGGACCGCGAAGGTCAAGACCTTCGTCTCGTTCGGCGCGACGTCGTCGTCCGGCAGCGCGGGCGCGTCCACGTCCGCGAGGGTGCTTTCACCTCGCGGCCAGAGGACGCGCAGGGCGAGGTCCGCGGGGGGAACGGCGCCCGACGAGAGGACGTGGACGCGGGCCTCGAGCCGCCTCCCGGCGAGATCGACCAGGTAGTCGTTGTCCTGGATCACCTCGACTTGGTCGTCGATCGGGTTGCCGGGATCGTCGAAGATCTGGTTCTCTCCCCGGCTGGTGATCGTGAGCGTGGGTGGAGGACCGGGCGAGAGCAGCCAGTCCCAGCCGAAGTTCGGGTCGACGGAGCCCTCCACGGCGTAGTCCCGCCGATCCGGGCTGCCCCAGCCGTCGGCGAACTCCACCGCTCCGCCCGGGCGGCGCGTCCCCCTCAGGTAGGGTCCGCGCCAGCCGAAGCGCAGCTCCGGATGGGTCGGGTCGTTCGGGCCGTAGGGCGGCACGCCCGCCGGCTGCGCGAGGAGGTCGCTCACCGAGCCAGGGAGGGCGCCGACGTCCGCCACGTAGCCCGCGATCGCGACGCTCGGGTCCTCCGCGCCGACGATGGCGCGACGGAGCAGGCCGAGGCGCGCGCTCGTGTCCTCGAAGCGCGCCTGCTCGTGCGCTCGGTCCACCAGGGAGCTGGTCGTGGCCGCCAGCGCCGCCAGGATGAACACCACGAGCAGGAGCTCGAGCAGCGTGAAGCCGCCATGTCGGGGGCGCATGACGATCATCTCAGCAGGTAGTAGATGACGTCGTCGTCGGATGGGCCGACGTCGCCGTCGAACAGCCCATCGGGTCCGGCAGAGACGACGCGCGCGTCGGGCCCGTCGAGTCCGACGAGACGCACGGGTCGGTGAGCGTCGAGGCCCCGCGCGTGGCCGCTTCCCTCGGTGGAAGACCACTCCAACGGGACGCTCTCGCAGGTGAACCAGCCGTACAGCCTTCCAGGCTCCCCGAGCAACTTGACGTAGAACTCGCGGTAAGAACTGGAACGAAACGGGTCGGCGACGGCCGGTACGGGAGGAACGCTCGTCAGGAGCTCACCCGAGCGAAAGCGCCCTTCACCGCTCCGGCTCAAGTAGGGTCCGCGCCAACCACGGCAGCGAACGGGGTCCCAAGTAGAGAGCGGCTGGAAGTCGGGTTGAGAAGTGATCGACGGCAGCGGGCGCTCGAAGAGCTGCCAGAGATTCTCCGGTCGGTCGAACCACGACGCGGCATCACTGGCATCGACGTAAGCTGGGACCTTCGATCTGCCGAGATTGCGTCCGTCGAGGTCGAAGATTCCTCGCTTTGGCAAGAACCCCGTGTCCGCCTTGAACTGCAGGACGGCGCGCCGGACCTCGTTGAGCTCCTGACGCGCGAGGTCGAGCGTGGCCTGATCCTGCAGCCCCTGCATGGACGCCGCGACCATGCCCGCGAGCGCGGCCAGCATGGCCACGACCATGACGATCTCGATCAGCGTGAACCCGCCGGTCGCGCGCGGGGCGCGCGACCGGCAGCGGGGGGGCGACATGTCGGCTCCGTCGGCCGCGGTCAGGGTCAGCCCTGACGGCTGTTGTTCGGCAGCGACTCGTTGAACTGCTGGATGGAGTAGTTGGGGAAGCGGCCGTAGCTGTCGGACACCCCGACGAGCTGCGCGCGCTCCCCGCTGGCGAAGACGGCGAAGTAGGCGATGTAGCGGCCGTAGTAGGACCCGTCGCAGCCGGGGTAGATCGGCGCGCTGAGCATCGTGTCGGGGATGAGGCTGGACCGCGGCCCCACCCCCGTGGCCACCAGGGCGACGACGCCGTCGGGCAGCGCGCCGTTGAGGTGCGGGTAGATCGTCCGCGTGATCCCGTTGACCGGGACGGCCGCGTCGCCGTTGGTCGTCGAGACGACGCGGGCGACGAAGCAGCCGCCGACGCCGTTGCTCAGCTCCCGCAGGTTCAGCCCGCTGTTGTTGCAGTTCGCGCCGGCGGTCCAGGGGATGTGGTCGCTGAGCTGGGCGAAGCCCGAGCGGGTGAACGAGCGCGAGAAGTTGCCCGCGGGCGCGCTCAGAGCCGCCAGGTCGTCCATGACGAGCTGCGCGAACACGTTCGTGCCCTGCGCGCCGCTCAGCGGCAGGCCCCAGCCCTGGTTCTCGGAGGTCACGCCGGTCGTCGCGCCGACGCGGGTCGTGTTGACCATGACCGACGTGGGCGCCCCGAGCCCCGGCCCCTCGAGCAGCGAGTCCAGGCGCATGGGCATGCGCTTCTGCAGCACGAAGTAGAGGCTGATCTGGTTGGCGATGTCCTGCTGGTTCTTGGCCGTGGCGCTCATGTCCGCCGAGCGACCGAGCATGGCGATCTGGCTGATCACCAGGCCCGCGAGCGTCGCCAGGATGATCAGCACGAGGACCATCTCGATGAGCGTGAAGCCGCGGCGGCGGCGCGAGAGGCTGAGCGTCATGGGGAGCACTTCTCCTGGGTCTCGGATCCCGGACCGGTCTGTCCGGGGCCGTCCCCAAGCGAACGGGGCGCCACGGTAGCGAACCCGCCTAACGGCGGCAACATCCGCCGCCGACGCGCGCCCCGACCACCACGCGATGCGCCAGGCCTGATGCAGAACCATCCACCCCTCAACGCACCGTCAGGACGTGGACCTCGAAGGCCCGCGCCCCCTCCACGTTCGCCGTGTAGAGGAGGACCCGCTCGCCCCAGGGCAGCGCCGTCATGTGCCGGGTCGAGACGGGGAGCGTGCACAGCGTCGACCAGGCGCCGGTCGCCGGGTCGAACACCTCGACGGTCGCGTTCGCCTCGAACTCGCCGGGCGCGTCGGCCCGGGGCGACGTCCCGCCGAGGAGGTAGAGCTTGCCGCCCAGGGCCACCATCTCCGGCGAGATCCGCGGGCGCGCGGGCGCCGGCGCCTTGGACCACGAGCGCGTCTTCAGGTCCAGGACGTCCACGTCGGGGACGAGCGTGAAGCCCTCGCGCATGCCGCCGACCAGGTAGTACCGGCCGTCGACGACGGCGCCGCCGAAGGCGCGGCGCGGCGTGGGGACCGTGAGGCCGGCCGGGGCGAAGGTCTCGCCGGCCTTCAGGTCCCACTCCAGGACCTCCGCCGGGAACTGGAACTGCTGCTCGCGCGGGCGCGAGCCGTCGAAGTCGACCCCGCCCACGACCAGCAGCTTGCCCTCGTGCTGCACGAGGCCGAACTGCGTGCGCGCGACGGGCAGGGCGGCCTTCGTGGGGATCCACTCCCGCTTGCCCAGGTGGAGCTGGAACACCGTCGGCCAGGCCCTCGCGCCCTGCCCTTCGTTGTTGAAGCCGCCCACGAACAGCGCCCGGTCGTCCTGACCGAGGGACCCGCCGCCGGCGACGAGCGTCGAGGACATCGTCTGCCGGCGCTCGGGGAGGGCGGGCAGGCGCTCGACGCGCAGCGAGCCCAGGTGGATCCGCCAGGACTCCGCGAGGAAGTTCTCCGGCTTGAAGTCGTGCTGACCGAGGCTGTTGTTGCCGCCGACCACGTGCAGGGCGTTGCGGTGCAGCGCCACGCCCTGGCGGTTCTTGGCCAGGCCCGGCGAGGGGACGACGAACGACACGAGCGACGGGCCCTGCGGGCGCAGGTCGACGGCCTCGCACACGCGCAGGTGCCCGCCGTCGGACGAGCCGCCGACCGCCAGCAGCGCCTCCGGGCCCGTGGCCACGAGGCGGTGGAAGTAGCGCGGGAAGGCCAGCGTGGCCACCTCCTCCCACTCGGGGGCGTCGCCCTGGAGGCCGAGGCGGTGCACGGCGCTGCGGACCCCGGAGGCGAGCAGGTCGTCGCCGATCACGGCCGCGGCCACGCCGAAGCCGTTGAACGGCAGGTCGGGGCCGTCCGACCACGCCCCGGTCGCCGGGTCGAACACCGACACGGCGCGCGTCCCGGTCTCGCTGTCCGAGGGCATGCCGCCCAGGGCCCAGAGCTTGCCGTCGACGACGGCCAGGGCCAGCGCCCGGCGCTCGAACGGCGTCCCGGGGAAGGGCTCCCAGGCGAGCGGCTGCTGCGTCAGGTCGAGCGACCAGGCCGTGCGGTGCCAGGTGACGAGGTCGCCCTGCAGGCTCCAGCCGCCGACGACGACCAGCCGCTCGCCGAGCACCGCCACGTCGTGCGACGAGCGCGGCTCGGGCAGCGGCGGCAGCGCCTCCCAGGTGCGGGCCAGCGGGTCGTAGCGCGAGGCGCTGGCCACCGACCACAGGTCGTCGGGCTGGTCGGCGCGGTTGCGGGCCGAGAGGCCGCCGATGCGGTAGACCTTGCCGCCGTGCGCCACGACGGCGGGGCTCTGCAGGGGCTGCTGCATGGGCAGCGCCTCCCAGGAGCGGCCGTCGAGCAGGTTCAGCCGGTAGAAGCCCTTCGACAGCGTGTCGGCCGAGTGGTGGTGCACGGCGCCGGCGTGGCCGCCGTAGACGTAGATCCAGTCGCCGTCACGCGCCGCGCCGAAGCTGGCCAGCGGCTCGGGCAGGAGCGGCCACTCGACGCGCCGGAGCGCGTCGGCGGCCGCCGTGGGCGCGAGGCCCGCGAGGGCAGCGGCCAGGGCGAGGCCGAGCTGGAAGCGTGAGGCGTTCATGCCGTGAGCTCCTCATGGGCGGCGGGCGGGGTCTGGATCCGCCCGGCGAGGGAGCGGACGCCGTCGAAGGCCAG
The DNA here is from genome assembly GCA_019636275.1 of Planctomycetota bacterium. Lineage (GTDB taxonomy): Bacteria > Planctomycetota > J058 > J058 > J058 > JAMLIC01. The sequence continues at coordinate 17,416 of JAHBXY010000023.1, forward strand.
GGCGCCGCGCAGGTAGATGCGCAGGCCGTCGGCGGCGGGGTCGGGGCTGGTGAGGACGGCCCAGAGGCGGGCGGCCAGGTGGGGCACGGTCCACAGGTCGCGGCCGACGAGGTCGCCGCCGAACGCCTCGAGCCCGTAGGCCTGCAGCGCGTCGATCGCGCCGCGGTGCATCAGGTCGAGCAGCCGCTCGAGCTGGAGCGCCAGCGGGGTCTCGGCGTGGCAGGCGCGGTGCACCGCCGCGACCAGGGCGCGCTCGTCGGGGCAGCGGCAGGCGGGCAGCTCGACCCCGGCCGCGCGGGCCAGGTTCGACAGCTCGCGCCCGTCGAAGGTGAGCAGGAGCACCGCGTCGAGGAGCGTGCACTCCACCTGCCAGATCCGTAGCCGGGTCGCCTCGCGCTCGGTCATCACGTCCTCCGGGTCACGCATGAGATTGAGACTCAGTCTCAGCGAGCGTCCGAAGAAAACGGTGAGGAACCCGCCCTCACCGGCTCGAATCGGACCCGCTGAGTTGAGAATCATTCTCAACTACGCCGAGGTTGTGCCATGCGTGGGGGTGCCCTGTCAAGACCCCCGCCGCGGCCGCCGGTGCAGGGTGTGAGTTCACCGGGGTGGCAGCGATGACCGACGCACGACGACGGGCGGCCCTGATCGGCGGGCTCGCCCTCCTGCTGCTCCTCTACCTTCACGCGACGGATCCTGCGCCTCCGGTCGCCCGGCTGGGAAACGACGGGGGCGCCTGGCCGATCGGCGCGCTGAAGACGATCAGCACCTCGCAGACGGTCTTCCGCGAGTGGGACCACGACCGCAACGGCGTCCTCGACTACGGGACGCTGCGCCAGCTCTCGGACGCCAACCTCATCGACCCCCTCCTGGGCAGCGGCGAGAAGGACGGCTACCGCTTCGAGACCCGGCCGTCGCCCACGACGCCCGAGTTCCTCTGGTTCGCCGTGGCCAACCCGATCCGGCCGGGCACGACCGGCGACCGCTACTTCTGCACGAACCACTCGGGCGTCATCTACTACACCGGCGTCCAGGGCCGGGCGATCGCCCTCGACGACGGCGGGCCGGAGTGCGCGGTCCCGACGACCATGCTCCCGGTCGGGAAGTAGCGCGTCAGCCGGGCAGCGCCCAGCACGGCCCGACGACGACCACCCGCCCGGCGTCGCCCGCGCGCGCGCCGAGCGGCGCCTCGGCCAGCACCTCGCGCTCGCCCGCCCGGACGCGCACCCGCGCGCCACGGCCGACGAAGGCCCGGGCCACCACGCGCGCGTCGCCCGCGCCCGCCTCGAAGCGCGCCTGCTCGGGGCGCACGAGGAGCGTCACGGGCCCGGTCCGCGCCGCGACGAGCGCCACCTCGCCGAAGGGCGTGCTCGCCGACTCGCCCCGCGCCTCGGCCGGCACGAAGGCGCACGGGCCGAGGCGCGCCGCGATCGCCGCGTCGACCGGCCGGGCGTAGACGACCTCGGGCGCGTCGCACTGCACGATCCGCCCGGGTGGCCCCTCGAGCACGGCCACGCGGTCGGCGAGGGTCATGGCGTCCTGCGCGTCGTGCGTGACCAGGAGCGCGCTGGCGCCCTGCCCGGCGAGGAGCGCGCGCACCTCCTGGCCCAGGTCGAGGCGGCGCGGCGCGTCGACGTTGGCGAACGGCTCGTCGAGGAGCAGCACGTGCGGCTGCGCCGCCAGCGCGCGGGCGAGCGCCACGCGCTGTTGCTGGCCTCCGGAGAGCTGCGCCGGCCGGCGCGCCGCCAGGTCCGCCAGGCCGGTCGCCGCGAGGAGCGCGTCGACGCGCGCCGGGTCGGGGCAGCCGAAGGCGACGTTGTCGCGCACGGTCATCGCCGGGAAGAGCGCGTACTCCTGGAACACGAGGCCCACCCCGCGCCGCTCGGCCGGCACGCGCTCGCGCCCGCCCTCGGCGACGACCGCGCCGCCGACGACCACGCGACCCCGGGCCGGCGTCGTCAGCCCGGCCAGGCAGCGCAGGAGCGTCGTCTTGCCCGAGCCCGAGGCGCCGACGAGCGCCACGAGCTCGCCCTGCGCGAGCGTCAGGTCGACGCCCTCGAGCACCGGCGCGCCGGGCGCGTAGGCGTGCCCCAGCCCCTCGACGACCAGCGGCAGCGTCACCGCTCACCTCCCCAGCGCGCCGAGAGCGCGAACGCCGCCAGGCACACGCCGACGAGCACGAGGCCGGCGGCGCCCGCGTCGTGCAGGAGCGCCTCCTCGAGCCGGTCGTAGACGCGAAACGACAGCGTCCGCGCCCCGGCCGCCGGGCCGAGGAGCAGCGTGATCGGCAGCTCCTTGGCCACCTGCGCCACGACGAGGCCCGCGGCGGCCGCGACCCCCGGCGCGACGGCCGGCAGCACGACGCGCACGAGCCGCCGCGCGCGCCCCGCGCCGAGGACGCGCGCCGACTCGTCCTGCCGCGGGTCGAACGCGGCCGCCGCCGTGCGCAGGGCGGCGTGCGCCTCGGGCAGGAAGCGGGCCACGTAGCCGGCGAGGAGGAGCGCCCCGGCCTCGCCCAGCGCGCGGTAGGCGCCGCCGCCGGTCAGGGCCAGGGCCAGGCGCAGGACGCCGAACGCCACGAGCACGCCGGGCAGGGCGTGGCCGAGGAGCACCGCCAGGTCGACGCCACGCCGCCCGTGCCGCCCGGCCGCCCAGCCGGGCGCCCAGGCCAGGAGCACCGTGACGAGGGCCGCGACGGCGCCGACGCGCAGGGTGATCGCCACCGGCTCGCCGAGCGGGGCGAACGGCAGCCCGCGCGACCAGCCGTCGACGACCCACAGCGCCAGCGTCGCCACCGGCAGGAGGCAGCCCAGGCCGGCCGTGAGCCCGTGGGCGACGAGCGCCGCGGCGAACCCCGCCCGGCCGAGCGGGCGGCGCTCGACCGGCCGCGGGTTGGCGACGCCGGCCTCGGCCACGCGCCCGTGGGCCAGGCGCCCGAGGACGAGCAGCAGCAACGTGGCCGCGAGCAGGAGCCCGCCCAGCACGGCGGCGTCGCCCAGGCGCTGCTGCGCGACCGCCTGGTAGATCCGCCAGGTGAGCACCGGCGCGTCGAGGACCGCCACGGCGCCGAAGTCGGAGAGCACGTAGAGCTGCACGAGGAGCGCCGAGGCCACGAGCGCCGGCCGCAGCCGCGGCAGGACGACCGCCCGGAAGGCCGCCGCGCGCGAGGCGCCGAGCGTGCGCGCCGCCTCCTCCTCGGCCGCCGGGACGCGCGCCAGGGCGGCGCCGACGATCACCTGCGCCAGCGGCGCCGTCGCCAGCGTGAGCACGACCGCCGCCGCGCCCAGGCCGACGAAGGCCGGCAGGCCGAGCGCGCCGCCGGGTCCGAGCGCGTGGCGCAGCGCGCCCGCGAGGAGGAAGCTGGGGAGCGCCAGCGGCAGGAGCGAGAGGACGACGAGGACCCGCCGCCCGGGGTAGTCGGCGCGCCGGTCGAGCCAGGCGAGCGCCGCGCCGAGGGGCACCGCGAGCGCCGAGACGACGACGGCCAGGCCGACGCTCCTGAGGACGAGCGGCCCGAGCCCCGCCGGCGGCGCGCGCCACGGGTCGCCGCCGGCGAGCCCGACCGCCAGCCCGACGACGGGCAGGAGCGGCGCCGCCGCGCCCGCGGCCACGAGGGCCCACCCGCCGGCGCGGGTCACTGCAGCCCGAGCGCCCGCAGGAGCTCGAGCGTCGGCTCGAGGTCGGTCAGGTGCACCGGGTCGACCGTGGCCAGGCCCAGGCGCTCGAGCGGCGCCACGTCGGGGTGCGTCGGCACGCCGGGGACGACGGGGTACTCGAACGTCTCGCGGGCGAAGTACTCCTGCGCCTCGTCGGAGAGGAGGAAGGCCACGAGGCGCCGCGCCTCCGCCTCGACCGGGCTGCCGGCGCGCACGGCGGCGCCCGAGAGCATGAGCAGGTTCCCGGCGTCGCCCGCCTCGGCGAAGCTCGAGTTGACGAGCGTCGAGTCCGGCCGCTTCAGGCGGTGCAGGTAGTAGTGGTTCACCCAGCCCAGCTCGACCTCGCCCCGGGCGACGGCCTCGACGATCGGGCCGTTCTTGGCGTAGGCGCGCGGCTCGTTGGCGGTCATCGCCTGGAGCCAGGCCCGCGCGCGCTCCTCGCCCCACAGGTGGCGCAAGGCGCTCACGTGCGCGTGCAGGCTGGCGTTGCCCGGCGCCCAGCCCACGCGCCCCTTCCAGCGCGGGTCCGCGAGGTCCTCGAGGCGGCGCGGCAGGTCCTCGGGCTTCACGCGCGCGGCGTCGTGCACGAGGACGCGCGCGCGCCCGCTCGTGCCCACCCAGCGGCCGCCCGGGTCGCGGAAGCGCGCGTCGGCGCGCGCGAGGACGTCGTCGGGCAGCGGCGCGAGGAGGTCGGCGATCGCGCCCAGCGCGCCGCACTCCTGCGCGATCACCACGTCGGCCGGGCTGCGGTCGCCCTCGACCCGGAGCTGCGCGGCCAGCGTCGGCGTGCCGGAGTAGCGCACGTCGAGCGCCACGCCCGTGCGCTCCTGGTAGCGGGCGAGCAGCGGCGCGAGCAGCGCCTCGCCCCGGCCGCAGTAGACGACGACCCGGCCCGAGGTCGACGGCGTCGACGGCTCGGCCGGGCAGCCGGCGAGGAGGACGGCGAGGGCGAGCAGGCTCGACGAAGGACGGATCACGGCGGTCCTCGGGGAGGAGGGAAAGGTGAGATTGAGACTCAGTCTCAACGAGCCCTGCCTTGGACCATGGCGGGGCTTCCGTCGTCAAGCCTAACGCCCGTCCGTCGTGGAACCACGCACGTGGCTGGTTCCTCGACGCGCCGCCGACGGACGCGACGGCGCTTCGTCGGGCGCGGGGCGTGCTTGCCCCTCCGGCAGGAGGGGGCATGACGACGACGACGCGAGTGAGGGAGCAGCCGCCGATCCTGGTCGTGGAGGACGATCCGGAGGTCGGGCGCCTCCTGAGCCGGGAGCTGGCGCGCTACGGCCGGCCCGTGCACGTGGCGACCGACCTCGAGGCCGCGCGCGAGGCGCTCGGCCGCCAGGCGCCGGCCGCCGTGCTGCTCGACGCGCGGCTGCCCGACGGCGACGGGCTCGACCTCCTGGGCGAGATCCGCGCGCGCGACCTGCACCTGCGGGTCGCCGTGCTCACGGCCTACGCCGACGTCGACCTGGCGGTGCGCGCCATGCGTGGCGGCGCGAGCGAGTTCCTGGAGAAGCCCTTCACGGCCGAGCAGCTCCACGAGCTCGTCCGGGGCCTGCTCCAGCAGGAGGAGGGCGCCGCCCGGCCCGAGCGGCGGCGCCGGCCGGGGCCGGGCGCGTTCTTCATCGGCGAGAGCCCGGCCCTGCAGGAGGCGTGGCGCCTGGTGCGCCTGGCGGCGCAGGCCCCGACGACGACGGTGCTCGTCACGGGCGAGAGCGGGACCGGCAAGGAGCTGGCAGCGCGCGCCGTGCACGAGCACTCGGGGCGGGCCGGCGGGCCGTTCGTGGCCATCAACTGCGCCGCCCTGACCGACTCGCTGCTCGAGGCGGAGCTGTTCGGCTACGAGCGCGGCGCCTTCACCGGCGCGGCGAGCGTGGGCAAGAAGGGGCTCTTCGAGGTGGCCGCCGGCGGGACCATGTTCCTGGACGAGATCGGCGAGATGGCCATGCCGCTCCAGGCCAAGCTGCTGCGCGTCCTGCAGGAGCGGACGATCAAGCGCGTGGGCGGCCTGAGCGAGCTGCCGGTCGACGTGCGCATCGTGGCCTCGACCAACCGCGACCTCGAGGTCGAGGTGGCCGAGGGCCGGTTCCGCAAGGACCTCTACTACCGGCTGAACGTGCTGAACGTGGTCATGCCCCCGCTGCGCGACCGCGGCGCCGACGTCGAGCTCCTGGCCCAGCACTTCCTCAAGACGCTGTCGCTCGAGCTCGGCCGCACGCTCGACGGGTTCGCGCCCGAGGCGCTCGACCTCATGCGCGCCTACGCCTGGCCGGGCAACGTGCGCGAGCTGCGCAACGTCGTCGAGCACGCGGCGATCGTCGCCCGCGGCCCGCGCATCGAGCCCGGCGACCTGGGCCTCGCGACCGGGGGGCGCCCCCGGGCGCCGACCGGGATCGTGATCGAGCTGCCCGACCTGCGGCTCGAGACCATGGAGCGCGCCCTGATCCGCCGCGCGCTCGAGGCGGCGAGCGGGCAGAAGACGCGCGCGGCCGAGCTCCTCGGGATCAACCGGGCGACGCTCTACAACAAGCTCAAGGCCTACGGCATCGCGACCGAGGTGCGCGCCGAGGCCGTCGAGGTGTGACGATCACACCGGAGGGGGCGGCGTCGCCAGTGAAGGCGGCGGCACCAGTGGCGGCGGCGTCGCCAGGGGCGTGGGCGGGGTGACCGTCGGCGGCGGCACGGGGACATCGAGGATCACCCGCGGGGGCTCCTGGATGTGCTCGGCCTCGCCCATGATCACGTGGCGCCACACGTAGGTCGCCAGCGGCACGCCGATGATCAGGCCCCACAGGCCGACCAGGTGCTGCCCGAGGTACAGGACCACGAGCACCGCCAGCGGGTGCAGCTTCATGTGGTGGCCGTAGATCCTCGGGTTGAGGATGTAGGCCTCGATGATGTGGACGATCGTCACCATGACGACCACCCCGACCACGAGGAGGATCCCGCCGTCGTCCTGCGTGAGGGCCACGAGGCAGATCGGGACGGTCGAGATGAACACCCCGGCGATGGGGATGAACGAGCAGATGAACACGATCGTCGACAGGAGGCCGATCCCCTTGACCCCCAGGGCGAGCATGCCCGCCGCGGTGAGGAACGTGTTCACGAGCGCGATCAGCGTCTGCGCCTCGAAGGCGCGCCCGAGGAGGCGGGCGAAGGTGGCGATCGACGGCGCGACCTGGACGTAGGCGTCGCCCAGGCGCGAATCGCGCAGGCGGCTGATCGCGGCGGCGATCTTCGGCGCGTCCCACACGATCATGAAGGAGAACAGCAGCGCGAGCAGGGTGAAGATCACCCCGGTCATCGTCCCCTCGAGGATGAGCTTCAGGCCGGGGATCAGCTTCTGGTCGCGCACCCAGCGGAGCAGGATCGAGATCTGCTCGCTCACGGCCGGCTCGGCCAGGCGGTCGCCGATGTCGCTCAGGAAGCCGGGCGTCTCGCCGCGCCGCCGCTTGTCGCCGAACACGGCCCCGAACATGGAGCCCTTGACCATGGCGGCGCCCTCGATGATCGGCTGGCCGCCGAGGGCGCGGGACATCTGCACGTCGATGAACCGCTTCGGGTCGTCGAGGTCGCGCGCGCTCAGGCGCTTGAGCTGAACGTGCGACTCGCGGATCGCGCGCGGCACGGTGGCGACGCCGAGGCCCACGACGGCGCCGACGATGCCGGCGAAGACGAGGATCACCGGCACGCGGCGGCTGGTGAAGTGCGGCGAGATCCGCTCGACGATGCTCGATGAGATGTAGGCCAGGACGAAGGTCAGGAACACCAGGCCGAAGAACGGGCGCAGCACCCAGAGCAGGAGCAGGAAGGCCGCCCAGATGGCGATCTTCTTCATCGGCAGGCGCAGGAGCGGCCGCAGGAGCGGCGCCCGCGTCACCGAGGTCGTCGTCGCGTCGTCGTCGTCCGCCGGCGGGGGGGGCGGGGTGACGCGGGCGTCGCTCACTAGAAGCCTCCCGAGCGGACGAAGCCGACGAACAGGACGAGGCCGTAGAGGACGCCGAGGACGAGGGCCACGAGGCCCAGCAGGGCCTCGAGCGGCGCGCCGCCGATCGTCACGCCGGTGCGCGCCAGGAGGAGGGCGGCGGCGCCGATCAACGTGCACGTGACCAGCGCCAGGGCCAGGCGGTTCAAGGCCTGCGCCTGGTCGCGCGCCGCGTCCTCGTAGCCGCGCACGTCGTGGCGCAGGGTCAGCTCGCCGTCGCGCAGCCGGCGCAGGACGAGCCGCAGGTCGGCCGGACCCGTCTCGAGCAGGTGGCCGAGGTCGTCGGCGATGCGGCGCGGCACGCGCGTGTGGTAGGCCGGGTCGGCCAGCCGGCGCAGGTAGATCTTGAGGATGACCGGCCGGATCTCCTCGAGCGTGTTGAGCTGCGGGTGGATGTCGCGGCCGACGCCCTCGATCGTCGCCAGCGCCTTGCCGACCAGCAGCAGGTCGGCCGGGAGCTGCACCTCGTGGCGGACGATGACCTCGAACACCGACTGCAGGTACTTGCCGATGTCCAGCTTCGCCAGCTCGACCGACTCGAAGCGGGCGATCAGGTCGTCGATGTCCTGCTTGAGCGCGCGGACGTTGACGTGCTCGTCGATCAGCGCCTGGCGGTGGAACAGCCGGATGAGCTTGTCGGTGTCGCGCGTGAGCACGCCCACGAGGAAGGTCAGGAGCTCGTCGATCCGCTCCTGGTCGAGCGAGCCCATCATGCCGTAGTCGATCGGGCAGATGCGGTTCCCGTCGAGGACGAACAGGTTGCCCGGGTGCGGATCGGCGTGGAAGAAGCCGTGCACCAGCGCCTGCTCGAGGATGAAGCGCACGCCGTTCTTCGCCAGCGCCGGCAGGTCGATGTCGGTCCGCTGGTGGATCGCCGGGTCGTTGAGCTTCGTGCCGCGGATGAACTCCTCGCACAGGACCTTCGGCGTGGTCAGGTCCTCGACGACGGCCGGCACGTAGACGGTCGGGTCGCCCTGGAAGTTCTTCGCGAAGCGCTTGATGTGGTACGCCTCGATCGTGAAGTCGATCTCCTTGACGATCGACTTCTGGAACTCGGCCACGATCGCGCGCGGGCGGTAGCGGCGGATCTCGGGGATCCGCTCCTCGGCCGTCTCGGCCAGCCAGGAGAGGATCGACAGGTCGGTCTCGATGATCCGCTCGAGGTTAGGGCGCTGGACCTTGAGCACGACCTCGCGGCCGTCGAGGAGCACGGCCCGGTGCACCTGCGCGATCGACGCCGCCGCCAGCGGCTGGGCGTCGAACTCCTTGAAGATCGTGTCGAGCGGCCGCCCGTAGAGCGCCTCGACGTGGGCGCGGATCCCGGCCGTGTCGAACGGCTTGACCTTGTCCTGCAGCTTGCGCAGCTCGAGGACGAGCGGCATGGGGATCAGGTCGGGGCGCGTGGCCAGGACCTGCCCGAGCTTGATGAACGTCGGCCCCAGCTCCTCGAGCATGAGGCGCACGCGCTCCTCGCTCGTGAGCTGCTCGAAGCGCGGGTCGCTCGTGGGGAAGAGGCGTCGCTTCAGGTCGTGGAGGACCGAGTCGAGCCCGATGCGGGCCACGACGTCGCCGAAGCCGTACTTGAACAGGACCCCGAGGATCTGCGGGAACCGCTGGAGGCTGCGGATCCGCTGCGGGATCGAGGCGATGCCCACGTGGGTGCTCCCCTGAAGGGGGGTCATGATAGCGGTAGCCGGCGGCGGGAGGGGGACGACGTCAGCGCGGCAGGGCCGCCCGGAGCGCCGCCAGCGACGCCGCCGGGAGCTCGTGCCCGCGGTGCGAGTGGCGCGAGAGCTCGACGGCGCAGAGGCCCTGGAAGCCGCTCGCCGCGAGCGCGGCGAGGGTCGCCGGCAGGTCGAGGTCGCCCTCGCCGAAGGGGACGTGCTCGTGGCGCCCGCGGGGGGCGTCCTCGAGGTGCACGACGGTCAGGTGGGCCGCGTGCGCGGCGATCGCCTCGGCGGGCGTCCCCTCGGGCTCGACCAGCGACACGTGCGAGACGTCGAGCGTCAGCCCGAGGCCGGGGACGTCCTCGTGGAGGGCCCGCCAGCCGGCGAGCGTGTCGACGCCGTGGCCGGGCTCGGGCTCGAGCGACACGGCGACGCCGAGCTCCTGCCCGCGGGCGCAGAGCTCGCGCAGGGCCTCGACGCGCAGAGCGTGCACGACGTCGGGGTCGCCGCCCGCCGGCGCCGGGCCGGTGGCCAGGGTCAGGGCCTCCGCCTGCAGCTCGGCCGCGACCTCCAGGCAGCGGCGCAGGTGGTCGAGGCGGCGCAGGCGCGCGACCGGGTCGGGGTCGTCGAGGGCCGGGTGGTGCTTCCTCCGCGGGTCGAGCACGTAGCGCGCGCCGGTCTCGACGACGCAGGCAAGGCGCAGGCGCCGCAGGAGCCGCTGGGCGGCGGCCACGTCGCCTGGCCCCGCGCGCAAGGGGTCGAGGTGCATGACGTCGAGCGTCAGCGCGACCCCGTCGTAGCCGTCGTCCGCCAGGAGCGCGAGCGCGTCCTCGAGGCGGTGCGACTGCAGCCCGTTGGTGTTGTAGGCGAAGCGCAGGCTCACCGGCCGAGCCCGGCCCGCACCCGCGCTGCCTGCTCGGGCAGCCAGCGCCAGAAGAAGGCGTAGCCGATCCCGAAGACCGCGCCCGTGTTCGCCAGGCCGAGGAGGGCCACGAGGACCTTCGCGCCGGGCGAGAAGGCGCGGCTGCGCAGGAGGCGCGGGATCGCCGCCGCGCCGAGCGACAGGACGACGAGCGACAGGACGTACTGCCGCTCGTGGCGGTCGACCTCGTCGGGGTCGTAGGGCCGCTCCTCGGCGGCCGCCCGGCAGCGCGGGCAGTAGGAGAACCCGGCCGGGACGGCCAGCGCGCAGGTGGGGCAGGCGTGGAGGGTCGCGCCCATGGCGCCCGAGGATAACCGGCCAGGCCCCCGGGAGGCCCGGCCGGCGTCAGCGGCGAAGCGCGCGGGCCTCCACGCGATCGAGCGCCCCGAGCACGGTCTCGATCGTCATGCCGTAGGCCACGTGCGCCACCACGCCGCGCGCGTGCGTCTGCCAGGGGTAGGCCGTCGGCCGCGCGGCGAGGCCCAGCGCCGTGACGAGGACCTGGTCGGCCAGCACCTCGAAGCCGAGGCCGAAGGCGGCGCCGTGCAGGCGGCGCGCCGCCGGCCAGCGGCGCCGCAGCCAGGCGTAGGTCACGCCGGCGCCCAGCGTGATCCCCCAGTGGAGCGCCCAGCCGAAGCGGCGCCGCGCCTCGGCGGAGAGGCCGAGCCCGAGCGCGCCGTCGATCCGCCGCGCCGCCACGTCGTAGACGTGCTCGCCCGCGCGCGCCTCGTCCTCGCGGCGCCGCGCGGCCGGGTCCTCGTGCTCGTACATGAACACCGTGATCGGGTCCATGACCTTGGTCGCGATCGCCCCGCCGACCAGGCCCTCGGCGATCGTCGTCAACATGCCATCGCGCGCGTTCACGCGACCTCCTCGCGTCCCCCTCCCCTCCAGGAGACCCCCGATCGACGCCGCCGCCAGTCACCGCGCGACCACCGCCGCCGTCACGGCGCCCGCCCCCGCCGCCGCCAGCGCCGCGGCTGCCGCCCGGAGCGTCGCGCCGCTGGTGCGGATGTCGTCGACGAGCAGCACCGGCCGCCCGCCGAGGGCGCGCCGGGCGCGGAAGGCGCCGGCGACCACGGCGTCGCGCGCCTCGCGGCGCACGCCGAACAGCGGGCGGGTCCGCCGCCGCCGCGCCAGCGCCGGCACGAGCGGGCGGTCGAGGACCTCGGCCGCCGCCTCGGCGACGCGCTCCGCCTGGTTGAAGCCGCGCGCCCACCTGCGCAGCAGGTGGAGCGGCACGGGCACGACGACGAGCGCCGGGTCGAGCGGGCCGAGCGCCTCGACGACGCGCCGGCCGAGCGCGCGGCCGAGCGGCGCGCAGGCGTCGTCGCGCCCGCCGTACTTCACCCGATGGAGGAGGCGCCGCGCCGGCCCGCGGTAGCGCAGGAGCGCCACCGTCCCCGCGACCTCGCCCAGGGGGCGCCCGCGGCAGGACCGGCAGCGCGGCGCCGGGTCCGAGAACGGCGGGCGCGGCGCGCCGCACGCCGGGCAGGCCGCCCCGATCGGCTCGACCCCGCGTCGGCAGGGCGGGCAGAGGACGAGGGCCCACTCGCGCCCGAACGTGGCGCGGGGCGGGAGCGCCGCCAGGCAGGCGGCGCACGTCCGGGGGGCCAGGAGGGAGAGGAGGCCGGTGGCGAGGTCGCGGGCCAGGTCGAGCGCGGACATGGGCGCCTCCCGAGCGCCCCGAGGACCCGCCTTCCTAACATGACCCGAACCATGGGATCAAGGGACCGTCCATGGGCAGTTACTGGTGGGTAACGGGTCGCCTGACCCACCTACCCCGACGTAGAGTGGCGTCTCCCGGGGGGGAGCCGAGGACCAGGAGGTCCCCATGGCCGACGTCTCCCTGGTAGGTCGTCCGCTCGCCCCCTACTACCACGTGTGCGCGCTGTTCAGCGACCCGGAGGAGGAGTACTCCGTCCTCACCCCCTTCTTCCGGGAGGGGCTCGAGCGCGGGGAGCGCGTGTTCAACATCGTCGACCCCGCGCTCCGCGACGCGCACCTGCAGCGCTTCGCCTGCGCCGGCATCGACGTCGAGCGCTGCGAGCGGGAGCGGCGCCTCGACGTCCGCACGTGGCCCGAGGTGTACCTGCGCGACGGCCACTTCGACCAGGACCGGATGGTGAGCGCGGTGGACGCCGTCATCGAGGAGGGCCGCGCGCTGGGCTTCGAGCGGCATCGGCTGAGCGGGAACATGGGCTGGGCCCTGCTCGACCGCCCGGGGACCGAGCAGCTCATCGAGTACGAGGTGCGCATCAACGAGGTCCTCGCGCGCACCCGCCAGCCGGCGGTCTGCATCTACGACATCACCCGCCTCAGCGGCGCGCTCGTCATGGACATCCTGCGCTCGCACCCGCTGACGCTCGTCGGGGGCGTCGTGCACGAGAACCCGCTGTACGAGCCGCCGGCCCGGTTCATGGCCGAGCTCCGCGCCCGCCGCGCGGCGCGGAGCGCCGTCCCGGCGTGAGGGCCTCGGGCGAGGACGACGAGGGCGGGGGCGAGCCCGCGAGGTTCGCGACCGGCGCCACGGGCATCGAGACCGTGGACGCGCCGGCGCAGCTCCGCCTCCTCCTGCGCGACCTGCTGGCGCTGCTGGCGCTGCCGGCCATGTGCAACGGCCGCGGGCCGAGGGAGACCCTGACGCTCGCGCTCGACGCGCTCGAGGCGGTGTTCCCCGAGGCCTTCGTCTACGCCCGGGTGAACTGGAGCGACGAGGCGATCGAGCTCCTGCGCCGAGACGGGCACGACGAGCCCGCGGCGCTGGCCGAGGTCCGGGAGGCGCTCGCGGGCTGCCTCGACCACGGGGCGCCGACCGTCGTGTCGCTGCCGGGAGGGCCCCTGGGGGCGGTGCGCGCGGCGGTGGTGCCGCTGGCGCTGCTCGCCGAGCGGGGGGCGATCGTCGTCGGGTCGCGGCGCCTGGACTTCCCGGACCCGAACGCGATGATCCTCCTGCGCGCCGCGGCCAGCCTCGCGGCGAGCAGCCTCGGCACGGCGCGCGCGCTGGCCGAGCGAGAGCGGGCCAGCCGCGCCAAGGACGAGTTCCTGGCCATGCTCGGGCACGAGCTGCGCAACCCGCTCGCGCCGATCGTGACCGCCATGGAGCTCCTGCGCGAGCGGGGCGACCTGGGGCAGCGCCGCGAGCTGCGGATCATCGAGCGGCAGGTGGGCCACCTGCTCCGGCTCGTCGACGACCTCCTCGACATCTCGCGCATCACCCGGGGGAAGGTCGACCTCGCGCGCCGCCCGCTCGAGGTCGCGGCGTTCGTGGCGCGCGGCATCGAGATGGCGAGCCCGCTGGTCGAGCAGCGCCGCCACCACCTGCGGGTGGAGGCGCCCGCCGGCCTGGTCGTCGACGGCGACGAGACCCGCCTCGCGCAGGTCGTGTCGAACCTGCTGAGCAACGCGGCGAAGTACACGCCGCCGGGCGGCCACCTCGAGGTGCTCGCCGGGGCCGAGGACGGCGCGGCCGTGGTGTGCGTGAGGGACGACGGCGACGGCGTCGCGCCCGACCTGCTGCCCTGCATGTTCGACATCTTCGTCCGGGGGCGCGCCGAGCTCAGCCAGCGCGAGGGCGGGCTCGGGCTGGGGCTGACGATCGTCAAGAACCTCGTGCACCTGCACGGCGGCGAGGTGTCGGCGCGCAGCGACGGCCCCGGGGCGGGCTGCGAGGTCTCGGTGCGCCTCCCGCTGCACCGCGCGCGCGTCGCGGCCGAGCGCCGGCCCCCCGCGGCCGACGACCTGGCCCGCGCGCGCGAGGGGAGGGCGCTGCGCCTGGTGGTCGTGGACGACAACGAGGACGCCGCGCAGCTCCTCGCGGAGCTGCTGCGGCTGGCGGGGCACGACGTCACGGTCGCCCACGACTGCGCGCGCGCGCTCGCGGCGGTGGAGGAGCGGCGCCCGGACGTCGCGATCCTCGACCTCGGGCTCCCCGTCATGGACGGGTGGGAGCTCGCGGCGCTCATTCGCGCGCGCCTCGGCGACGCGGCGCCCGGGCTCATCGCGCTCACGGGTTACGGGCAGGAGGGCGACCGCGCGCGCAGCGCGGCGGCCGGCTTCGGCAGCCACCTCGTGAAGCCCGTGGGCGTGGCCGAGCTGTTCGAGGCGGTCGCGGCCGCAGCCCGCGCCCGTGGGGCGAAGCGCGACCCGTGAGGCGTCGTGCCACATGGTCTGATCGTCACCATCCGCGAGGGCGGCGGCGCGGGTAGACTCTGCGGCCCATGACCGGGGCCGCCCTGGACTCGCCAGCGCACGCTTCGGCCGCGCCGCACCCCGCGGCGCACGGCCACGGGCACGGTCCGGCCGCGCGCCTCTGGGCGCTGCTGCAGCTCGAGCGGCGGATCATCGTCACGCTGCTCGGCTTCTCCATGGCCGTGGGCGTCCTCGTCCTCGCCACGCCGATCGCCGTGCAGGCGCTCGTCGACGCCGTGGCGTTCGGCGGCCTGCTGCAGCCGGTGCTCGTCCTGGCCGCGGTGCTCTTCGGCTGCCTGGCGCTCGCCGCGGCGTTCCGGGCCCTCCAGACCTACGTGGTCGAGATCCTCCAGCGCCGCCTCTTCGTCCGCGTCCTCACGACCCTGGCGCGGCGGCTGCCGCGCGTCCGCCTCGAGGTCGGCGACGACGAGTACCCCCCGGAGTTCGTGAACCGGTTCTTCGACGTGGTGACGCTGCAGAAGGCCGGCACGCAGCTGCTCATCGACGGCTTCACGATCGTGCTCGTGACGACGATGGGCCTCCTGCTCCTGGCCTTCTACCACCCGCTCATGCTCGCGCTCGACCTCGTCCTCGTGGTCGGGATCTTCGTCGTGACCTTCGGCCTGTCGCGCGGCGGCGTGCGGACCGCGATCGACGAGTCGAAGAAGAAGTACGAGGCCGCGGCCTGGCTCCAGGAGCTCGCCCTGCACCCGATCGCGTTCCGCGGCCCCGGCGGGCCGGCGTTCGCCGCCTCGCGGGCGGACGAGATCGCGGCCGAGTGGCTCGCGTGCCGTCGCGCGCACTTCCGCGTCCAGCTCCGGCACATCCTGGGCGCGCTGGCCCTGCAGGTCGGCGCGAGCACGCTCGTGCTGGTCCTGGGCGGCTGGCTGGTGATCGACGGCACGCTCTCGCTCGGCCAGCTCGTGGCCTCCGAGGTCGTGGTCACGATCGTCGTCGGCAAGGTGGCCAAGCTGGGCAAGTGGCTCGAGGACCTCTACGACCTGTGCGCGGCCGTGGACAAGCTCGGCCACCTGTGGGAACTCCCGCTCGAGCCCGAGGGCGACGAGGCGCCCCTGCATCACGGGCCGGCCCGGGTCGAGGTCGAGGAGGCCACCCTCGTCACGGGCGCCCGCTGCCCGCTCGACGGGGTCGACGTCACGATCGAGCCGGGCGAGCGCGTGGCCCTGATCGGCCCGCCCGGCGCGGGCAAGAGCGCGCTGCTCGAGGTGATCTACGGCGGGCACGTGCTCACCTCGGGCGTCGTGCGCGTGGACGGCGTCGACGTGCGCGACATCGTCCCCGACGCGCACCGGGCCCGCGTGGCGCTGGTGCGCGGAGCCGAGGTCATCGCGGGCTCGATCCTCGACAACATCCGCTTCGGCCGCGAGCACGTCGGCCGCGACGCGGCGCGCGCGGCCCTGCGCGCGGTGGGCCTGTTCGACGCCGTGAGCCGGCTCCCCGAGGGGCTCGACCAGCGGGTCATCACCGGCGGCGCGCCGCTCTCGCCCGTGCAGGCGCGGCTGCTGACGCTGGCCCGCGCCATCGCCGGGGCGCCCTCGCTCCTGCTCCTCGACCAGAGCTTCGACGACGTGGCCGCCCAGAACGTGTGGCCGTTCCTCGGCTGGCTCGCGGAGCAGGCGGAGGGCCCCACCCTGCTCGTCGCCACCAGCCGCCCGGAGGTCGCGGCCCTGTTCGCCCGACGGCTCGAGCTCGAGGGCGGGCGCGTCCGGCCGGCCCAGGAGGCGGCCCCGTGAGCGAGGCCTGGCCGAGCGACGGCTGCGACGTGCAGGCGCTGAAGGGGCTCGAGGTCCATCGGCGCATCCGCGCCCTGGCGCGCGTCGTGTACCTCTTGCTCGCCGTCTCGCCGGCGCTGCTCCTGCTCGTGCCCTGGCAGCAGAACATCCTCGGCGAGGGGCAGGTCGTGGCGCTCTCCCCCACCGAGCGGCAGCAGCTCATCGAGGCGCCGCTCGACGGGCGCGTCGTGCGCTGGGCGGTGCGCGAGGCGCAGCGCGTCAAGCAGGGCGACCCGCTCATCGAGCTCAACGACAACGACCCCGAGCTCATCGCCCGGCTGCGCGACCAGCGCGACGCGGTCCGCGCGCGCGCGGACGCGATCGCGCGCGAGGCCGCCGCCCACGACGCCAACGCGGCCGGCCTGGAGGCCGCGCGCGTCCTCGCCGTGCAGGCGGCCGAGGAGCGGGTGTCCATGGCGAGGAACCGGACGCTGGCGGCCGAGCAGGCGCTCGAGGCGGCCGAGGGCGCGGCGCTCACGGCCGGGCTCCACCGCGACCGGCAGGCGGCCCTCGCCGAGAAGGGGCTGGCCTCGCGGCGCACGGTGGAGCTCGCCGACCTCGACGTGGTCCGCGCGCGCACCGAGGTGGAGCGCGCCCGCGCGGCGCTGGAGGCGGCCCGCCGCGAGGAGGCCTCGCTCGTGGCCGAGCGCGACCGGGCCGGGCTCGAGCTGGAGGCGCGCGCGGTCTCCGCCCGGGCCTCGGCCGAGAAGGCCCGCGCCGACCTCGAGGCCGCGCGGGGCGAGCTCGCCCGGGTCGCGGTCTCGCTGGCCCGGCAGGGGACGCAGGAGGTCCTCGCCCCGCGCGACGGCACGGTCGTGCGCTTCTTCGTGGCCGGCGGCGGCGAGCTGGTCAAGGCGGGCGACCCGCTGCTCCTGTTCGTGCCCGACGCGGCCGAGCGGGCCGTCGAGCTCGTCGTCAAGGGCAACGACGCGCCGCTCATCAGCGAAGGCCGCCACGTGCGCATCCAGTTCGAGGGCTGGCCGGCCGTGCAGTTCGTGGGCTGGCCCTCCGTGGCGATCGGCACGTTCGGGGGCACGGTGGCCTTCGTCGACGCGACCGACGACGGCTCGGGCAAGTTCAGGATCCTCGTCGTGCCCGACGAGGACGAGCCCTGGCCCGAGAAGCGCTTCCTGCGCCAGGGGGTGCGCACCAAGGGCTGGGTGCTCCTCGATCAGGTGACGCTGGGCTACGAGCTGTGGCGGCGGATCAACGGCTTCCCGCAGGCCCTGCAGAGCAGCGCGCCGAAGACCGAGGACGCGCCGAGGACGCGCAAGCGGCCGGAGGGAGAGAAGCGGTGAGCCATCGGGCCCCGCCCGTCCTCCTGGCCGCCGCCCTGCTCGGCGCCTGCGCCCCGGCGCGCGACGTCGAGCCGTGGACGCCGCCGCCCGCGCCGCCCGTGACGGTCGAGGTCGCCGCGGTCTCGACGCGCAGCGGGCCCTTGCGCCTGGAGGAGGTCCTGGCGTCGGCCGACCTGCACCACCCGATCGTGCTCGCGGCGCTCGCCGACCAGGAGGGCGCCGCGGGGCGGCTGCTCGCGGCCGAGGGCGCGTTCGACCTCGGCCTGCGCGGGGCGGCGCAGTGGGACGGGCGCGGCTTCTACGACTACCACTGGGCCAGCGCGGTGGCCGAGCAGCGCACGACGCTCTGGGGCGCGTCGGTCTTCGGCGGCTACCAGATCGGGCGCGGCCGCTTCTACCCCTCGGACACGAAGCGCGCCACCGGCGCCGCGGGCGAGCTCGTGGGCGGCGTGCGCCTGCCGCTGCTCCAGGGCGGCGCGATCGACCCCTTCCGCGCCGGCATCGCGCAGGCGGAGCACGACCTCGACGCCGTCGGGGCCGGCGCGCAGGCCCAGCGGCTCGAGGTGTCGCGGCGCGCGGCGCACGCCTACTGGTCGTGCGTGGCGGCGACGCGGCGCCTCGACGTCGCCCGGGCGCTCCTGCGCGTGGCCGAGGCGCGCGCCGAGGCGGTGAGCGAGGCGGTCGAGCGCGGCGACGTGGCCGCGATCGAGCGCGACGAGAACGAGCGGCAAGTGGCCGTGCGGCGGGCCTTCGTGGCCCTGGCCGTGCGCGGCGTCGAGCAGGCGGCGCTGGTCCTGTCGCTCTTCGTGCGCGACGCGCGCGGGCGGCCGGTGCGGCTCGACCCGGCCTGGCTGCCGGCGGACCTGCCCGAGCCCGAGGCGGCGCCGGGCGACGACGAGCTGCCCCTGGCGATCGACCGGGCGCTCGCCCGGCGCCCCGAGCCGGCGCGGCTCGACGCCCTCGCGCGCCGGGCCGAGGTCGAGCGCGACCTCGCCAGCAACCAGGGCCTGCCGGCCCTCGACCTCACGGCGCGCGTCGAGCAGGGCCTCGGCGACGACACCCCCTTCGGCGAGCGCCGGCTCGAGGTCACCGGCGGGCTCGAGTTCTGGTTCCCGGTCCAGCGGCGCGCCGCGCGCGGCCGCGAGGCGGCGGCCCGCGCCCAGCGCGACGCGCTCGAGCGGCAGGCGCAGCTCGCGCGCGAGCAGATCGCCGTCGAGGTGCGCGACGCGGCCTCGGCCATGCACGCCGCGCGCGCCCGGCACACCGAGGCGCGCCGCGCCGAGGCCCTCGCCCGGCGCCTCGAGCAGGCCGAGCGCGACGCCTTCGCGCTCGGACAGAGCACGCTCCTCCTGGTCAACGTCCGCGAGCAGGCCACCGCCGAGTCGCAGGTGCTGGTCGTCGACGCCGCCGCCGACTACCAGCGCGCCCTGGCCGACTGGCGGGCGGCGCTGGGCCAGGTCGAGCCGTAGCCTGGAACATGCATGAGCGAGGCCATGCAACCGCCAAGAACGACCGACAACAGGCCTGGATCGTCGACAAGCCTTCACTCTCACGAACGTCCGCGCCGCGACACCGCCAAGCCGAAGAATTGAACCGCCAAGACGCCACTCGGTCGCTGGCCCGGGACCCGCTTCGCGGGTCCCGGGCCAGCGACCGAGCGCCAAGGGGGTGAGAGATGCTCCGCCATGAGCTCTTCGTTCTTACCTACTTCCTCCCGTGGCGCGCGCGCACGCGGGGACCCGCGGAGCGGGTCCCCGCGTGCGCGCGTGGCGTCTTGGCGGTTCAATTCTTCCTCTTCTGCCAGAGCTTTGCGGTGCTCGTGAATGATCTCGGCTAGCCAGGCCGCGCCGTCAAAATCAGCGACGCGCTTGACGCGACGGTGGTGATCGCTACCCTGTTCCCCCATGCCCATTCGCCGCCGCATGGCCCTCGGCTACGTGCGCGAGGCCCGAGACGCGCCGCCGCCCGACGAGCAGGAGGCGGCGCTGGCCGCCTACGCCGGCTTCAAGGGCCTCGTGCTCGTCGACACGTTCGTCGACGAGGACGTGCCCGGCGGCGTCCCGCTGGCCGCGCGGCCGGCGGGCGGCCGGCTCGTCGAGCGGCTCGAGCGCCCCGAGGGGCTGGGGGCGGCGGTGCTCTGCGTCCGCCTCGAGCACCTGTTCTCGTCGGCCACCGAGTGCGTGGCCTACACGGCCGCCTGGCACCAGGGCGGCGGCGAGCTGCACATCCTCGACCTCGACGGCAACCCGGTCTGCACGTCGACCCACGAGGGGCAGTTCATGGTCGCGGTCCTGCAGGCGGTGCACGCCATGGAGGCCGAGCCCGGCCGCCCGCGCCACGCCCACCACGACCGCCCGCTGCTCGGCGAGCGCGTGCTTCGCGGCCACCTCGTCCCCGACCCCGACGAGATGCTCGCCGTGCGGCGCATCCAGGAGCTCTCGTCGCAGGGCAAGTCGCTCCGGCTCATCGCGCAGGCCCTCGACGAGGAGGGCGTGCCGACGAAGCGGCGCGCCAAGGCCTGGTCGAAGGAGGCCATCCGCCTGATCATGCGGCGGATCGAGAAGGGCGAGGTGAAGTCGCTCCTCCGCCCCGACGGCGCCCAGCCCGACGGGACGCCGGTTTGACGGCGCAACTCGTTCCGCCCCAGCACGCGTCGTCAAGCACGCGAATCTGCTTGACGGCCTTCGGCCGCCCGACTACCCTTCGTCAACAATGAGTGAGGTGTTGACGTTCGACGGGTCCGGCGGCGTTGAAGTTCCAACCTGCCCGTGGGACCCTGCTCGGCCGCGGAAGGGCGCCTGTCCGGCGGCGCGCGCGGGGGTGAGGGGTCCATGCTGCTCCTAGGCCTCTACCTGGGCGGGCTCGTCCTCGGCGGCGGGCTCCTCGCGGCGTCCGTCGTCATGGGCGACAGCGACCACGACGTCGACCACGACCTCGACCACGACCTCGACCACGACGTAAGCCACGGCGGGCACGTCGGCGCCGCCGACGCGGTGTGGCTGCCGATCCTGTCGATCCGCTTCTGGACCTTCTTCCTGGCCTTCTTCGGCCTCACCGGCCTCACGCTCGAGGGCCTGCGCGCCGTCGGCCTGATCGGCGCCCCCTGGCCCGTCGTGCTCGGCCTCGCGGCCGCCACGGGCGTCGGCGCCGGCGCGCTCGTGTCGCGCCTCCTGCGCGGGCTGAAGCAGGAGCGGGTCTCGTCGGAGGTCGTGCCGGAGCTGGACTACGTGGGCAAGGCGGCCGAGGTGCTGCTGGACGTCGCCCCCGGCGACCCCGGCCTCGTGCGCCTCGACGTCAAGGGCGTGTCGATCGACGTCTCGGCGGTGCTCGCCGACGACGGCGAGGCGCTGCGCCGCGGCAGCAAGGTCATCGTGCTCGCCTACGAGCAGGGCAAGGTCAAGGTCGCGAAGTTCGAGACGGGCGAGCACGAGGCCGCGCGCGAGCGCCGGCGGGAGCCGGCGTGAGCGCGCGCGGCGCACCAGGGAAGCAAGGGGAGGCGCCCGCGGGCGCAGGGAGGAGGACGCCTTGAGTCAAGACATGCAGGCCTTCTTCACGGTCGTGGTGGGCAGCTTCGGCATGCTCATGGCCGTGCTGATGATCATCGGGCTCGTACGGCAGTTCATGTTCATCTGCCAGCCCAACGAGATCCTGGTCTTCTCGGGCCGGGAGCGGACGATGCCCAACGGGCAGACGGTCGGCTACCGGGTGATCTTCGGCGGCCGCGCCTACCGCTGGCCGTTCCTCGAGGAGGTCAAGCGCATGGACCTCCAGACCATGGAGGTCGAGGTCCAGACGCGCAACGCCTTCTGCAAGGGCGGCATCCGGCTCAACGTCGACGCGATCGCCAACGTGAAGATCTCGGACGACCCGCGCTTCGTGGGCAACGCGATCGAGCGCTTCCTCGGCCAGGACAAGGGCGAGATCCGCGCCGTGGCCAAGAACACGCTCGAGGGCCTCCTGCGCAGCGTCCTCGCCGGCCTGACCCCCGAGGAGGTCAACGAGGACCGGCTGAAGTTCGCCGAGAGCCTGGCCAACGAGGCCGAGAAGGACCTCAACAAGCTGGGCCTGCACCTCGACACGTTCAACATCCACTCGGTCAGCGACGTGAAGGACTTCTCCTACCTGACGGAGATCGGCCGCAAGGCGATCGCCGAGGTGAAGAAGAACGCCGAGGTGAGCGAGGCGAACTGCAACCGCGAGGCGACCGAGGCCGAGGCCGGGGCGAAGGCCCGCGCCGACGTCGCGGGCGAGCAAGCGGAGACGGAGATCCGCACCCGGAGCAACGAGCTGCGCAAGATCAAGGCCGACCTCGAGGCCGAGGCCCGCTCGGCCGAGGCCGAGGCCGAGGCGGCGCGCGAGACCGCGCGCGCCCGCGCCGAGCAGGAGCTGCAGCGCGTGCGCGCCGAGCTCGAGGGCATGCGCCTGCAGGCCGAGGTCGTCGTCAAGGCCGAGGCCGACGCGGCGGCCCGCGAGTTCCAGGCGCGCGCCGAGGCGGCGCCGATCGCGGCCCGCGGCAAGGCCATGGCGGACGCGCTGGAGCTCGTGCGCCAGGCCTGGCTCGAGGCGGGCGACGGCGCCAAGCCGATCTTCATGATCCAGCAGCTCGACACGATCCTGCGCAGCGTCGTGGACCGCGTCGAGCAGATCCGCGTCGACAAGGTCTCGCTGCTCGACCGCGGCGACGGCTCCAGCCTCCCGTCGTTCATCGCCAGCTACCCGGCCACCGTGAACGCGGTGCTGCGCGAGCTCAACCAGATCACCGGGATCGACGTCGTGGGGACCCTCGGCAGCGGCGACGCGGCGAACGGCAACGGCGCCCGCGCCTTCAGCGGGAAGGAGGCCTGAGATGGGCTACGTACTGGCGTTCCTGTTCGTCGGCGGCGCCCTGGCCGTCGCGATCTATCAGGTCCTGACGAACCTGATCTACATCTGCAGCCCCAACGAGGTGCTGGTCTTCTCGGGCGGCACGCACTCGCTCCGCGGCGGGAAGACGGTCGGCTACCGGGTGGTCAAGGGCGGGCGCGCCACGCGCATCCCGTTCTTCGAGACGGTCGACCGCATGGACCTCACCAACATGAACATCGACGTGTCGGTGAAGGGCGCCTTCTCCAAGGGCGGCATCGCGCTCAACGTCGAGGGCATCGCCAACGTCAAGATCGCCGGCGAGTCGCCGGCGCTCGACAACGCGCTGCAGCGGCTCATGGGCAAGCCCAAGCCGGTGATCATGCGGATCGCCAAGGACACGCTCGAGGGCTACCTGCGTGGCGTGCTGGCCAGCCTCACGCCCTCGGACGTGAACGAGAACACGCAGGCCTTCGAGAAGGCGCTGCGCGAGCAGGCGGGCGAGGGCTTCGAGCGGCTGGGGCTGACGCTGGACAACCTCAAGATCCAGTCGATCAGCGACGACGTGGGCTACCTGGCCGCCGTCGGCCGCATCAGCGCGGCGCAGCTCCAGCGCGACAACCGCGTCGCCGAGGCGCAGCGCCGGTCGGAGTCGATGGTCGAGCAGGCCGACGCGCGCAAGCGCGGCGAGCTGGCGAAGATCAACGCCCAGCTGAGCATCACCCGCGCCGAGGCCGCGCGCCGCGTGGCCAACGCCAAGACGGCCGGGCTGGCCTACGTGGCCGAGCAGCAGGGCGAGGTCGCCGCGCTGCTCACCCGCGCCAAGGCCGACCTGGCCCTGCAGGAGGCGCGCATCGAGCAGGCGCGCCACCAGCTCGAGGCCGAGGTGATCACGCCCGCCCGCAAGGACATGGAAGCGCGGATCTCGCAGGCGCGCGGCGACGCCGCGCCGATCCTCGAGACCGGCCGGGCGCGCGCCACGGCGCTGCGCGACCTGGCGACCCAGTGGCACCAGGCCGGCGGGTCGGCCAAGGACGTGTTCCTGCTCCAGCGGCTCGAGACGATCCTGCCCACGTTCCTGGACAGCATCCGCCGCGTGCGCGTGAGCGAGTTCACCATGCTCCAGGGCGGCGGCCAGGCGGGCGGCCTGCCGTCGCAGGCCGTGGCCACGGTCAAGGCGCTGGAAGCGGGCGGGATCGACGTGGCCGGGATCCTGAACCGGCTCGGCGGCGCCGCCCCCGCGGCGGCGGCCCCGGCCCCGGCGTCGCTCTCGGCCCCGCCGCCCCGGCCGCAGAGCCCGCCGCCGGCCCCGCCGCCCCCGCCGCGGCAGCCCCGGGCCGAGGCCATGCAGCTCGAGATCCCGTCCGACGCCTTCGCCCCGGTGACGAACCCGGGCGAGGCGCCGCCCAAGGCGCGGCTGATCCAGAAGCCGCAGCAGCCGCGCGACTCGCGCCGCTACTGATCGGGGGCGCTCCCGCGCCGCGAACGGGCCGCCGGTCGTCTCGACCGGCGGCCCTGCCGCGTACGGACGTCCTCGCCGCGAGGTCCTGACCGCGTCAGGCGACGCTCGAGCACTCCGGCGCGTCGAGGCGCACCCCGTGCTCGAGGAGCGCGTGGAGCGACAGGAGCACCTGACGCCACCCGTCGCACTCGGCGTCGGGCCAGGTCTAATGACGCGCGCCGTGTCCGAGCCGCCGCGCCACGACGTGCCGCTCCTCGCCGCGCGCGCCGTCTCGGCCGCGCTGGTGCTCCTGGCGCTCCTGCGCGCGCTGACGCTCGGCGGCGAGTACTACGACGCCTACGAGACGCGCCTGGCCGCGCGCACGCTCCTCGGCTGGGACACGGGCCAGCCGTTCCCGGTCTACCGCTCGCCGCTCCTGGTCCTCGCCTCGGTCGCCTGCGAGGGGCTCGGCCGCGCCGCCGCCTGGGTCGGCCCGGCCCTGCTCGCGGCCGCCGCCTACGGCGGGCTCGTCGCGGCGGTCGAGGTCCTCGCGCGGCGCCTGGGCGCGCGCCCCTGGGTGGCCGCCGCCGCGGGGACGCTCTGCGCGCTGGACCTCGCCGCCTGGGACCACGCCGCGCACGGGCTCCCGGACGTGCCGGCGGCGGCCGCGTGCGCGCTCGCGCTGATGGTCGCGGTGCGCCCCGGCCCGTGGGCGGCGCGGCCGGTGACGCTCGGCCTGCTCGTGGGCCTGGCCGCGCTCGCCCGTCACAACGCGGGCCTCGTCGGGCTGGCGCTCCTGGCCGGCGTGCCGCGCGCGGACGACGGCTGGCGGCCCGCCCTTGGCCGGGTGGCCCTGGCCGGGGTGGTGTCGGCCGGGCTGTACCTGGCCGTGAGCACGCTCGTGTTCGCCTGGGGCCGCGGCTCGCTCGGCGAGGGGCTCGCCGGCCACTCGGCGCTGGCCGAGTTCCAGCGCCTGCAGCTGGCCGAGAACCGGGTGCGCTACGGCGCGCAGCAGCCCCCGCTCGCGGCCCTCCTCTACGCGGCCCTGTCCATGCCCTGGTTCGCGCTCCTCGCGCCGCTCGGCGCGGCGCACGCGGCCCGCCGCGGCGCCTCGCCTGCCGCGCGCGCCTGCCTCGTGTGGGCGGCCACGCACCTGCTCGTGCTCTCCGTCTTCGCCGGCCACGTCGAAGGCCGCTACCTGCTCCCGGCGCTCCCGGCCCTGGCCGCGCTGTCGGCGCTGGCGCTCGACCGGCTCGTCGGGGCGCGGTCCGGCGCGCTCGTGGTCGCGGGCCTCGTGGCCCTGCCGCTCGTCCTGCGCGGGCCCTTCGCCCTGGCCCACGCGCGCGACCCCGTGACCCGCGCGTCGGTGCCGGCCCGCCTCGCGGCCGAGGTCGAGGCCGCCCGGGGGCCCCAGGGGCGGGTGTTCTGGACGACGACCCACCCCTACCCGGTCGCGCCACGCGTCGTCTTCGAGCAGGGGACGCCGCTGCCGCGCGACCCGGTCCACGCGATCTTCCACGTGGGCCCCGTGGTCCTCGCCTACCACCTCGAGCGGCCGGTCGTGCTCCTGGGGCCGGTGCCCGGGCGCGAGGGAGGCCTGCGCGAGGCCGACGACCTGCGCGACCTGGTGCGCCGGGCGCGGCTGGGCGACGGCACGCCGTTCCGGCCGGGCGACGTGCTGGTCGCCGGCACGCCGTTCCCCAGCCGCACCTGGGAGGTGAAGGGCCGCGCGTGGCCGCCGCTCCTGATCGCCCCCGTCGTGGCGGGCGAGGGCGGCGTCCTGGACGTCGCGCCGCGCCCGTTCAGGAGCGACTAGTCCTCGCCGATGCGCCGCCGCACGTGGCCCTGCGCGTCGAAGAACACGAGCTGCGCCTTGCCGTCGGCGCCCACGGCCCAGGCGCCGCGCGTCACGCCGCGCGGGTCGTTGATGCCGATGAACGGCACGCCCTGGTCGTTGACGCCGATCGCCAGGACGCTCCGGCCCTGCGCGTCGTGGAGGCCGATCGCGGGCGACCCGTCGCTCGTGAGCACGAGCCCGGCGCGCGCGCCGCCGTCGGCCGCCAGCAGGGTGAACCCGGCCGTGCCGCCTCGGTCGAGCGACACGCCGACGCGCTCGTGGCCCGCCTCGTCGCGCAGGGCCAGCGTGGCCGTGCCTTCGCCGTCCACCGACATCACCAGCCGCTCGCGCCCGCCCTCGTCCTTGAGCACGAACCGCTCGGCGGCCACCGTCGTCGGCCCGCCGCCCTGCCCCGAGAGGACCAGCGCCAGCGCCAGCGCCGCCGCCCCCGCCGCCGCCCGCCGCCAGCGCGCCAGCGCCCGCTCCACGCCCGCGAGCCGCTCCTCGAGCGCCGTCGTCCGCTCCACCCGTCACCTCCCGGCCAGACGTCGCCCCCTGCTGCGACTCTAGCGCTCGCCCTGCGCGGCGTCCGGACGCGCCGTCACCCGGCGGGGACGCGCTGCCCCGTTGGAGAGCTCCGCGACACCGCCAAGAAGGAGGACTGAACCGCCAAGACGCCACTCGGGCGCTGGTCGGACCCGCTTCGCGGGTCCCGAACCAGCGCCCGAGCGCCAAGGGGATGATCGTGCTCCGCCACGAGTCCCTCGTTCTCCCTTGCCTCACTCCCTTGGCGCGCGCGCGCGCGGGGACCCGCGGAGCGGGTCCCCGCGTGCGCGCGTGGCGTCTTGGCGGTTCTCGTGAGGCTAACGGCTCGAGACGGGCGCCACGTCCAGCGGCGTCAGCGCCAGGTGCTCCTCGACGCGCGCGAAGAGCGCGTCGCCGAGGACGGCGCGCACCTCGTCGAGCGAGCGGTAGGGGCGGCCGGCGACGATCCGCTCGGCCGTGGCCGGGCCGACGCCCGGCAGGACGGTGAGCGCGTGGCGCGAGGCCAGGTTCACGTCGACGCGCGCCGGCGCCACCTCGAGGGTCACGGGCGTCACGGGGCGCAGCCAGGCGTGGACGCCCAGGGCCACGAGGCCCACCGTCACGAGCGCCGCGCCCGCGAGGACCTCCCCGCGGAAGTAGGCCGGACGCACGGTCAGCGCTCCGGCCGGCGGTCGCGCCCGCCGGCGCGGTCGAGCCGGCCGGCCGGGCCCTCGAGCGAGAGGTCGACGCGGCCCACGTAGACCAGCGAGCCGACGGCGGCCACGGCGCGGTCGGCCAGGGCGGCGGCGTCGGGGCGCTGCGTGCGCGCGGTCACGCGCACGGCGGCCCCGGTCTGCGCCAGCCCCGTGACCTGCACGCTCGGGCTGCTCAGCCCCGCGCGCTGCACCGTGACCTCGATCTCGCGCACGGCCGCGCGCGCGTGGGCCAGCCGCCCGACGAGCTCGATGTTGACCCGCGCCTGGCGCAGCGGGTCCTCCTTGACCCGCGCCACGCACACCTCGACGCGGGTCGTCGGGCCGGCGATCCGGCGGTAGGCCTCGAGCGAGAACACGGCCAGGTCGGTGAGCGCCGCCTCGTCGGGCACGACGCGCGCCGGCGCCTGGACCTCGATCCAGGGCGCCGTGCCCGGGTTGAAGCGGGTCACGAAGCCGGTGGCCTCGTAGCGCTGCTCCAGCTCGGGCACGACCTGCAGGATCGGCGTCTTGCCGGAGTAGTAGATGATCCCGCCGCCGAAGACGACGACCGTGAAGATCCCCATGACGACGATCGCCAGGGGGGAGTCGGAGCGGCGGCGCACGTCAGTCGTACCCGGGCAGCGAGGTGATCCCCTCGACGCGCGCGCCGGCGGCGACGCCGTTGCGCCGGAACCAGCCCTGGTCCATCTCGAGGCCGAAGCGCACGGGCGCGTTCGACGGGTGCCCGCGCTCGTCGTGCGGCTGCATGTCGACGATCGTGGCGATCCGCCCGCGCTCGTCGATGTAGGCGATCGACAGGGGAATGAACGTGTTCTTCATCCAGAACGAGCGCTCGCGCACGTCCGGGTAGACGAAGAGCATGCCGTGGTCGCGCGGCAGCTCGCGCACGTGCATGAGCCCCAGGCGGCGGCGGTCCTCGGTGTCGGCGATCCACGCCGTCACCGGGACGCCGCCGACGCGGAGCTGCCGCGTGGGCAGCAGGTCGAGCTGGTGCCGCCCCTCCCACGGGGCCGGCGTGGCCATCGGCCGCGGGCCCACGGGGCCCGGTGTCGGCGAGGCGGGCGGCGTCTCGGGCGGCGGCGGGTCGGGCGGGCGCTCGTCGGCCGGGCGCGGGTCCTGGTCGAGCGCGGCCGCCGGCGCCGGCGCGGGCGCGCCCTCGCTTGGCGGGGTCGGGCAGCCCGTCGCCAGGAGGACCAGCGCGAGCGTGGCAGCGGTCGACGTGCGCGCCGGCGTCATCGTGCACCCAGCATGGCAGAAACGCGCTCCAGCGGAAGCCCCACCACGTTACTCCAGCTCCCCGAGACGCCGGCGACGAGCGCGGCGGCCGCCTCGTCCTGCACGCCGTAGGCGCCGGCCTTCCCGCGCCACCCGCCCGAGTCGAGGTAGGCCTGGAGGGCGGCCTGGCCGAAGTCCGCGAAGCGCACCTCGCTCCGCTCGACCTCGACGCGCAGCCCGCCGCCGTCGCCGACCAGCGCCACGGCCGTGAGCACCTCGTGCCCGCGGCCGCGCAGGCGGCCGAGCATGCCGGCGGCGGCCGCGCGGTCGGGCGCCTTGCCCAGGAGGGCGCCGTCGAGGACCACCGTCGTGTCCGCCGCCAGGACCCGCTGCCCGGCGCGCGCGCGCGGCAGGGCGGCCAGGAGCTTCAGCAGCGCCACGCGCGTCACGGCGGCGGCCGGGTCGAGGCCGCGCGCCCGGGCGTCGTCGGCGACGAGCGCCTCGGCCGCGTCGTCGACGCCCGGGTCGAGCGCCTCGAAGGCCACGCCGGCCGAGCGCAGGAGCTCCGACCGGCGCGGCGACGTCGAGGCCAGGAGCAGCGGCCCGCTCACGCCGGGTCCGCCGCCTCCTGGTGCGCCGCGACCGCGGCGTCGCCCGCCGGCGCGCCGGCGCGGTGCAGCGGCGCGACGAGCAGGAAGCGCGCCGCGCGCGCGCGCTCGACCTCGAGCCCCGAGAGCGCCGCCACGACCTCCCAGGGCTTGGCCGAGCCGTCGTCCTGGCGCAGGTCGAGCTCGAGCGCGCCCGGGCCGACGGCGCGCACGTCGCCGACGATCCGGCGCAGGTGCACCTCGCGCGGCCGCTTGCCCGGCCGCTCGACGCGGATCACGAACGCCTGCGCCGGGTCCTCCCAGCGGGCGACGGCCGCCGCCGCGTCGAGGCCGTCGAGCTCGATCCGCCAGCGCGCGCCCGTCCGCTGCGAGTGGGCCGACTTGCCCGACCCGCGCGTGACCTCGCGCGCGACGAGGCCGGGCGGCATGACGCGCCGGAGCTCGGCCAGGACCGCGGCCGGGTCGAGCTCGGCGTTGAGGAACAGGTCCAGCTCCTCGTGCAGGCTCTCGCAGCCGACCGCCAGCGGCGGGCCGAAGGCGAGCTTCGGCTTGGGGTGGTAGCCCTCGGTGTAGCGGACGGGCAGCTCGAGCCGCTGCGCCACGTGGTAGAAGGCGCGCATGACCTCGCGGTGCGACAGCCAGCGCAGGTCGCCCTGGCGCTCGTAGCGCACGCGGTAGTGCACGGCCGCGCCCTGGTCCGCCGGGACCTCCGGCCGGCCGGGCGCCGACACGCGCGCAGGCGCGGCGCCGGCGGGCGCCGCCTCGCGCGGCGGCAGGGCCTCGGGGGTCGGCTGCTCCTCGCCGCGGTCGATCTCGAGGAACACCTCGGCCGGGCCGTCGGCGCCCGGGGCGCCCGGGGTCACGTGCCAGCGCCGCTCGCCCGGCTGGCGCGGGCGCCGGCGCCGCCGCTTGGCCTCGAGGGCGTCCGCGCCCGACTTGGCCGCCTGGTCGCGCACGCGCCCCTGCTGCTCGAGCTGCCGCGCCACGGCCGGGTTGACGACGGCCGGGCTCGTGAGCGCGATCGGCAGCCGCCGCCCGTCGGAGAAGGGGTCCTTCTGATACTTCGCCAGGCGGTTGCGGATGTCGTCGGTGAAGCACACCGAGCAGCCCGAGCACAGGTCGTCGCGGCAGTCGAACGTCGTCGGCGCCGCCATGCGGTCGACCTTGAGCCGGTCGTTCAGCAGGTACTTCTTCGTCACGCGCGCCGACAGGTGGTCCCACGGGAGCACCTCGTCGTGCTCGCGCCGGCGCAGGTACCACTCCGGCTCGAGCCCGTGCTCGGCCAGCACGTCGAGCCACAGGTCGGGCTGGAGCCGGTCGCTCCACGACTCGAACCCCGCCCCGCGCGCCTCGGCGGCGGCGATCACCGGCGCCAGGCGGCGGTCGCCGCGCGAGAAGATCCCCTCGACCCAGCTGTGCAGCGGGTCGTGGTACTTGCACGAGATCTTCCGCGCGCGCAGGGCCCGGGCCACGTACCTCAGCCGCGCCGCGGCCTCCTCCATGGAGAGCTGCGCGTCCCACTGGAAGGGGGTGTGGGGCTTGGGCACCAGCGTGCCGATCGAGGCCGTGCAGTCGAAGCGCCGGACGTACTTCTGGCCGAGGTCGCGGCAGCGCGTCACCAGGTCGACCAGGCCGTCGAGGTCCTGCTGCGTCTCGGTCGGGAAGCCGACCATGAAGTACATCTTGATCCCGGTCCAGCCGTTTCGCGCCACGCGCTCGACCGTCTCGAGGACCTCCTCGTCGGAGATGTTCTTGTTGATCACGTCGCGCAGGCGCTGCGTGCCGGCCTCGGGCGCGATCGTGAAGCTCGTGCGGCGCACGCGCGTGACGTCGCGGATCACGTCGTCGGTGAGGCTGCCGGCGCGGAGCGACGGGAGCGACAGCGCCACGCGCTTGTCGGCCGTGACCTCGAGCAGGTCGCGCGTGAGCGGGTCGATCAGCGTGTAGTCGCCCGTGTCGAGCGACAGGAGCGAGATGTCCTCGAAGCCGGTCGCCCCCAGGCCGCACTTGGCCAGGTCGAGGATCCGCCGCGGCGAGCGCTCGCGCACGGGCCGGTAGATCATGCCGGCCTGGCAGAAGCGGCAGCCGACGGTGCAGCCGCGCATGACCTCGATCGGCAGGCGGTCGTGGACGGTGTCGGCGTAGGGGACGATCGCCTTGTCGGGGTAGTAGGCCGTCTCGAGGTCCTCGACGAGCGCCTTGAGCACCAGCGGCGGCGCGCCCGGGCGCGGCTCGATCGCGGCCACGCGGCCGTCGGGGTGGTGGCGCACGGCGTAGAACGAGGGCACGTAGACGCCCGTGATCGCCGCCAGCCGCTCGAGGAGCGCCTGCCGCGGGGCGCCCGTCCGGCGGGCGTCGCGCACGGCGGCGACGACCTCCCACAGGGCCTCCTCGGCGTCGCCGAGCAGCATGGCGTCGTAGAACGGCGCCACCGGCTCGGCGGCGAACACGCCGGGGCCGCCGCCCAGGACGATCGGGTCGTGGTCGCGCCGCCCGGCGGACCAGAGCGGGATCCGGGCCAGGCGGAGCATCTTGACGATGTTCGCGAAGGCCAGCTCGTGCGGGATCTGGATGCCGAGGATGTCCACCTCGCCCAGCGGGACGCGGTTCTCGAGGGTCGTCAGCGGCCGGCCCTCGGCGCGCAGGAGCGCCTCGAGGTCCTGCGCGGGCAGGTAGACCCGCTCGGCCGCGACCTCGGAGTCCTCGTTGAGCATGTGATAGAGGATGTGCAGCCCCGTGTTGGACATCCCGATCTCGTAGAGGTCGGGGTAGGCCAGGGCGACCTTCGTCGAGACGGTCGACAGGTCCTTCTTCACCGCGTGGACCTCGTTGCCGAGGTAGCGGCTGGGGCGCTCGACGCGCGAGAGCAGATCGTCCAAGGGAGGCGCCTCCGGGCTGAACCCGGCATTCTACTCCATGTCGCGGCGGCGCCCGGTCGACTACTCCAGCGGCAGGAGGCGCACGCAGGCCCCGTCGCCGCGCGTGCCGACCGCCAGCCAGCGCCCGTCGGGCGACACGGACAGCCCCTCGAGCTCGCCCTCGACCTCGACGAGGCCGCGCTGGGCGCGCCGCTCGAGGTCCCAGGTGCGCAGCTCGATGCGCGGGGGGCTCGTGGGGGTGGCGCCGGCGAGGCCGGCGGCCGAGAAGACCGCGCGTCCGTCGGGCGAGGTCGCGACGGCCCGCACGGGCGCGCGGTGCGCCCCGAGCATGGGGGTGCCCTCGCGCGCGTCGGCCAGGAAGGCCCCGACGAGCACGCCCGCGGCCACGTCGATCGCCACGAGCTGCGAGGCGCTCGTGGCCAGGAGCAGCCAGCGCCCGTCGGGCGAGAAGGCCGCTGACCGCGCCGAGCCCGGGACCCCGCCCACGCGCCAGCGCCGCACGGGCGCCGCGCCGGCGACGTCCCACAGCGTGGCCCAGCCGACCTCCCCGGTCCCGGCGCCCGTGGCCAGGAGGGCCCCGTCGGCCGAGATCGCCAGGCACTGCAGCAGCTCGGCCTCGACCTCGGCGGCCGCGGCGAAGGTCGCCGGGTCGAGCAGCAGGGCCTTGCCCGGGCCGACGGCCGCCACCCGCCCGGTCGGCGCGGCGACGAGCGCGCCGCCGGGCGCGCGCCCCACCGGCACCGGGTCGCCGTCCGGCGCCAGGCGCAGGAGCCGCCCGTCCGTCGTCACCACGAGCGCCGCGCCGCCGAGCTGGGCCGCCGCGGCCCTGGCCCGCAGGGGCCACGCCCTCAGCTCCGCCCCGGTCGCCGTCGACCACAGGCGCACGTCGTCGTCGGCGGCGCCCGTGAGCACGCGCTCGCCGTCGACCCACACGGCCCAGCGCCCCTGCCCGCGGCGCGTCGCCGCGACCCGCCGCGGCCGCCGCGGGCCCTCGGTCGTCGGCGTCATCGGCATCGCCGGGGGCGTCGTCGGGGGTGTGGGCGCCGCGGCCGCCGGGTGGGGGGCATCCGGCGTCGTCGCCGGCAGCGGCGGCGCCGGCCACGCGCCGAGCGTGAGGAGGCCGACCAGCGGCAGGAGTCCGACGACGACGCCGGCCGCGAGGGCGCGCAGGCCGGGGCGCCGGCCGGCCACCGGGCGACCGGCGAGGGCGGCGTCGAGGTCACGGGCGAGGGCGCCCGCATCGGGGTAGCGGCGCGCGGGGTCGCGCTCGAGGGCGCGCAGGCACACCGCCTCGAGGCCGCGGTCGATCGACGGGTCGATCGACCGCGGGCGCGGGATCGGCGCCTCCTCGATCCGCGCCGCCAGCTCGACCAGCGAGCCGGCCTGGAAGGGGAAGCGCCCGGTGAGCGCCTCGTAGAGCACGAGCCCCAGCGCCCACACGTCGATCGCCGGCCCGGGCGCGCGCCGCTCGGTCGCGAACTGCTCGGGCGCCATGTGCGTGGGCGTGCCGACCATGGCGCCGGTGGCCGTGAGGCGGTCGTCGCCCTCGAGGTGCGCCAGGCCGAAGTCGGTGACGCGCACGCGCCCGTCGTCGCCGACGAGGAGGTTGTCGGGCTTGAGGTCGCGGTGCAGGACGCCGCGCTCGTGCGCGTGCCCGACCGCCCGGGCCGCGTCGCGCACGAGCGCCGCGCGCCCGCGCGGGTCGAGCGCGCGCACCGCCTCGGCGAACGGGCGGCCTTCGACCAGCTCGTAGACGATGCACGGCCGCCCGGCGAACAGCCCGACGGCGTGGACCTTCACCAGCCCCGGGTGGTCGAGCGCGGCCGTGACCGCGCCCTCGCGCTGGAAGCGCGCCACCGCCGACGCGTGCAGCCTGTGCAGGAGCTTGAGGGCGACCTCGCGCCCGGTGCGCGTGTCGCGCGCCCGGTGGACCGCCCCGAAGCCGCCCTGGCCGAGCAGGCCGACGGGCTCGAAGAGCGGCGTCAGGTCGTGGAGGTCGTCCGACGACGCCATCGGGTCGAGCGTGGCTCGCCGGGCGGCCCCGCGCCATCAGCCCGGGGGCGCCAGGCTCACGCCGACGGCGAGGAAGTCGCCGTCGACGGCCGGCCGCGCGGCGAGCGGCGTCTGGCCCACGACGACGCCCTCGTCGAGCGGCGCCCACGTCCCCCGCGGCACCTCGCGCCCGCCCGCGCGCAAGGGCCCCGCGTGCGGCGTGACCTGGAAGCCGCCCCGGACCATGTCGAGCCCCAGCCGCGCGTGGCCGGGCACCACGCCGCTGGCGGCGGGGAGGCGCAGGGCGTCGTCGGGGCCGCTGCCCAGCGTGGCCTCGGCGCCCGGCCACACGACGACGTACTCGTGCCCGACGCCGTCGGCGCGCGCGAGGCGCAGGGCCAGCGACCCCGGCGCGACGCGGCCGACGAGGCGCACGGAGGTCAGGGCCAGGACGAGCTCGAAGTCGCGGCCGACCGGCAGCGGCGTGGGCGCGCCGACCGACTCGGCCCCGCGCCGCTCCACGGGCAGGCGCGCGCCGTCGAGCGTCGTCCCGTAGGTGCTCGCCCGGGCGGGCGCGTCGCGCTGCCCGCAGGCCACGAGCAGCGCGTCGCCGCGCCGCTGCACGTAGAGGTGCTTGCGGCTGATGCGGTTCGAGTCGACGTTCTCGATCGCGGGCCCGCGGAAGGCGCGCAGGATGATGTCGTTGCCGCGCTCGCGCCCGAGGTCGAGCGCGCCGTCGCGCGGCGTGAGCAGGAACAGGGCCGTCGGGGCGTCGCCGGCGCGCAGGACGAGCGGCCCCGGCAGGCGCGCCGGCGCCTCGAGCGGCTGGGTCACCTCGCCGCCCGGCGGCGGGACCGTCAGGGCCGCGTCGCCGGCGAAGAGCGACGTCTCCGTCGGCGGGCGGGGGGCCACGCGCACGACGAGCGGCGGCGGCGGCGCGGTCGGCGCGAGCGCGACCGGCGCAGGCGCCGGAGCCGGCTCCGGTGAGACCGGCCGCGGCGCGACGCTGATCGTCTGGAAGCGGACCGGCGCGGGCTCCGCCGCCGGGACGGCGGCCGCGCCGCGGATCTCGGCCGGCATGCGGTCGCGGAACTCGGGGCGCAGGCCGAGCTGCAGGAGCCGGGCGGTGCCGGGGCCGATGTCGCCGTCCCACGCCTCGCGCACGGCGAAGCGGGCGCGGCGCGTGCGCCGCCGCCGGGCCGGGAGGAGGCCGAGCAGGGCCCCGGCGTCGGCGCGCGCGCCGCCGTCGGCGCGCGCCAGGGCCTGCACGGCGCGCAGGAACTCGGCCCGACCGCCTGCGCGGCGTGGCGGCCGGCGGCTCGGGCGCGGGCCGACCGATCAATGGGGCGCGCGCTGCGGTGTGGAGCTCGAGCGCCAGGACGGTTACCAGGCGCGTCATAGCGCGCGCCGCGCGCCCGCGCGCGCGGTAGGCGGTCGGCGGGGTCGCGCGCGGCCAGCGGCAT
The DNA here is from genome assembly GCA_019636275.1 of Planctomycetota bacterium. Lineage (GTDB taxonomy): Bacteria > Planctomycetota > J058 > J058 > J058 > JAMLIC01. Next base: position 52,446 of record JAHBXY010000023.1, read on the forward strand.
GACGCCCAGGTCGAGCAAAACGACGCGGTCGTCCGCGGCGGGGTCGACGAGGACGCGCCGGGGCGAGAGCCCGCCGTGGTGCAGGCCGAGGCGCCGGGCGACGGCCAGCGCGTGCAGGACGCCGCGCAGGACCTCGCGCGCGCGCTCGGGCGCGAGCGGCGCCGCGGCCAGCAGGTCGGTCAGGCTGCGGCCCTCGTGATACTCCTGCGCCAGGACCAGCTCGCCGTCGGGGCCCCAGGCGAGGTCCAGCGGGCGCGCCAGCGGGCCCGGCGGGGCGGCGCGCAGGGCCTCGATCGCCTGGCGCACGGCGGGGAAGGCCGCCTCGGCCTCGGGGGTCCCGGGCAGGACGTGGACCTCGACCAGGCGGTCGCCCTCGGCCGTGTCCTCGGCCAGCGACGCGGCCCCACCCAGGCGGGCGGGCGCGGCCTCGACCCTGCGGTAGCGCTCGAGGATCAGCCCCTCGCTCACGGCTCCCCTCCGTCCGGCCGGAGGGTAGCACGGCGGGCGGGCGCCAGATGACATACCCGCCGGATACGATGCCCGCCGATGACGGCCCGGGTCGACCTGCACAGCCACACGACGCTCTCGGACGGCAGCCTCACGCCGCGCGAGCTGGTGCGGCTGGCGGCGCGAGTGGGGCTCGACGTGCTCGCCGTCACCGACCACGACACGACCGAGGCGCTGGGCGAGGCGCTCGACGAGGCCGCCGGCCTGCCGCCAGACCGGGGGCTGCGCGTGATCCCCGGCATGGAGGTCAGCGCGGTCATCCCGGGCGCCGACGGGGACAAGAACGTCCACGTCCTGGGCTTCTTCCCGGCCGACCGGCTGGGCGCGCTGGCGGCCTGGCAGGACGAACGGCGCGCCGCGCGCCGCGCGCGCATGGCGTCGATGGTCGCGCGTCTGGGCGCGCTGGGGCTGCCGCTCGACCTCGAGGCGCTCGGCCGCGGCGCCGACCCGCGCCGCTCGCCCGGGCGGCTGCACGTCGCGCGCGCGCTGGTCGAGGCCGGCCACGTGCCGTCGGTGCGCGAGGCCTTCGACCTGTACCTCGGCCAGGGCAAGCCCGCCTACGTGCAGGACCGCGCGCCGACGGCCGGCGAGGCGATCGCCATGATCCGCGGCCTCGGCGGCGTGTCGGTCGTGGCGCACCCCGCGATCGATGGGCTCGACGCGCACCTCGAGGCGCTGGTCGCCATGGGCCTCGAGGGCGTCGAGGCCTACCACTTCGGCCACTCGCCCGAGGTGGCCGCCCACTTCCACGCGCGCGCCCGCGCCCTGGGGCTCCTCGTCACCGGCGGCTCCGACTACCACGGCGAGCCCACGCGCGCGCCGGGCGAGCCGCCGCCGGCCGACGACGAGCCGCCGCGCCTCGGGCGCGTGGCCCTCCCGCCCGACGCCTGGGAGCGCTTCGACGAGGTCCTGCGCGCGCGCGCCGGCGCCTGATCCCACCCACGATCCACCCGGAAGGCGACTGACCCGTGACCCGAGTCCAGCTCAAGGCCAACGACCCCGCCCAGGAGAAGCTCGACCTCCTCGCCGTCCTCGCGTTCGAAGGCGACAAGCCGGAGGCGGCGATCGACGAGCTCACCGGCGGCAAGGCGGCGCGCGCCGTGCGCCTGGGCGACTTCAAGGGCAAGGCGCGCCAGACGGCGCTGTTCTACGGCGAGGACGGCAAGGTGGCGCGCGTGCTCCTCGTGGGGCTCGGCCCGCGCAAGGGCGCCACGGTCGAGCGCGTGCGGCGCGCGGCGGGCGCGGCGGCCGGCGAGGCGCGGCGCCTCGAGGTGCGCCGGCTGGGCCTCGCCCTGCCGGCGACCTTGCCGGCCGGCCTGCACCAGGCCGAGGTCGCCGCGGCGGCGGCCGAGGCGGCGGTGCTCGCCGACTACGCCTACGACCGCTTCAAGGGCCAGGCCGGCGGCGAGCCGAAGAAGCCCCGGCCCGAGCTGGCGGTCGAGGTCTTCGCGGGCAAGGACGCGCAGGCGGCCGTCGACCGCGCCGTCGCCGTGGCGCAGGGGGCCAACCTGGCGCGGGACCTCGCCAACGGCCCGGCGAACCACATGACGCCCACGCTCCTGGCGAGCGCCGCGCGCGAGGCGGGCCGGACGCACGGCTTCAAGGTGAAGGTCCTCGACCCCGACGAGATGAAGCGCCTCGGCATGGGCGCGCTCCTGGCCGTGGCGCAGGGGTCGCACGAGCCGGCGCGGTTCATCCACATGGAGCACGCGCCGAAGGGCAAGGCGAAGCCGAAGGGCGGGACGGTGGTCGTCGTCGGCAAGGGGATCACGTTCGACACGGGCGGGATCTCGATCAAGCCGGCCGACAAGATGTGGGAGATGAAGTTCGACAAGGCCGGCGGCTGCGCGGTCGTCGGCCTCATGGCGGCGCTGGCGAGCGCGGGGCTGCCGGCGCGCGTGATCGGCCTCGTGCCGGCGACGGAGAACATGCCCGGCGGCGCGGCGGTCAAGCCGGGCGACGTCGTGCGCGCGCTCAACGGCAAGTCGATCGAGATCCTCAACACCGACGCCGAGGGGCGCCTGATCCTGGCCGACGCCCTGGCCTACGCGGCGCGCTTCAAGCCCGACGTCGTGATCGACATGGCCACGCTCACCGGCGCCGTGCTCGTGGCCCTGGGCGACGTGCGCGCGGCCGTGCTCAGCACGGACGACGCCCTGGCCGACGCCCTGCGCGCGGCCGGCGACGCCACGGGCGAGCTCCTCTGGCCGCTGCCCATGGACGACGCGTATGGCGAGCACGTCAAGGGCGAGGTGGCCGACGTGAAGAACCTGGGCAAGGGGCGCGAGGCGGGCACGATCGCCGGCGCCTGGTTCCTGCGCCACTTCGTGCCCGAGGGCGCCGCCTGGGCGCACCTCGACATCGCCGGCACCGCCTGGGCCAGCGGCGACCCCGGCAAGGGCTACCTGGGCAAGGGGGCCTCGGGCTTCGGCGTGCGCCTGCTGTTCGAGTACTTGCGCGCCCGCTGCGAAGGTTGACCGCGACGCGGAATGGTTAGCGCGTCAACTGCTGCGTCGACCCGTTCCCGTTCCCGTTCCCGTTCCCGTTCCCGCTCCCGGTTGTAGGGGCCACTACTCCTCCTCCGTGTGGTCTCCATGCTCACTCGCATGATCAACACTTTCGGAGGTGCGGGAACGGGAACGGGAGCGAAGACTCGACTGTGAGTTGCCCGCTCAGCCCGCCTCGAACACGACGCGCCCGCCGGTGACCGTCAGGTCGACGCGCGCGCCGGGCCACTCGGCGGGCGGCATGGCGAGGAGGTCGTACGAGAAGACGACCAGGTCGGCCGCCTGGCCGGGCGCCAGGCGGCCGAGCCAGGCCTCGCGGTGGGCCGAGCGGGCGGCGCCGAGCGTGTAGGCCTCGAGCGCCTCGAGCGGCGTGAGCGCCTGGTCGGGGAAGAAGGCCGGCAGGTCGGGCTCGCGCGGCGAGCGGCGCGTGACGGCGCAGGAGAGGTTCGGCAGCGGGTCGAGCGGCTCGACCGGGTAGTCGGTGCCGGCGGCGACGAGGGCGCCCTGGTCGACGAGGTCGCGCCAGGGGTAGGCGTGGGCGCAGCGCGCGTGGCCCAGGCGGGCCTCGGCGATCCTGAGGTCGCTCGCCAGGTGGATCGGCTGCACCGAGGCCACGACGCCCAGACGCGCCAGGCGCTCGAGGTCGCCCGGGCGGAAGACCTGCGCGTGCTCGATCCGGTGGCGGGCCGCGCGCAACGACGCCGGGCCGGCGGCGCGGGCGATCGCCTCGTAGACGTCGAGGGCCCGCGCCAGCGCCAGGTCGCCGATCGCGTGCAGGCCGACCTGCCGCCCCGAGAGGTGCGCCACGAGCGCGCGCGCGGCGGCCGTCTCGGGGTCGAGGAGCGGCACGCCCGTGTGGCAGGGGTCGTCGTGGTAGGGCTCCTCGAGCAGCGCCGTGCGCGAGCCGAGGCTGCCGTCGAGGTAGCCCTTGAGCAGCCCGAACCACAGGAGGTCGCGCGGGACGCCGCGCGCGCGCAGGGCGCGCTCGTCGTGCTCGAGCGCCTCGAGCGGCCGCTCGAGGCGCCGCCAGAGGAGGACGCGCGCCGTGAGGCGCCCGGCGTCGAAGACGCGCGCGTAGGCCTCGGCCGGGGCGAGCGCCTCGTCGAAGCTCGGGTCATCCTGGATCGACGTGATCCCCAGCGCCGCCAGGCGCGGCATGACGCGCTCGAGCGCGCGCACCTGCTCGTCGAGCGTGGGCGAGGGGACGCGCTTGCTCACGAGCTCGAGCGCCGGGTCCTCGAGGAGGATCCCGCTCGGCTCGCCGTCCGGCAGGCGCAGGAGCCGCCCGCCGGGCGGGTCGGGGGTCTCGCGCGTGACGCCCGCCAGGCGCAGGGCGGCCGCGTTGACCAGGGCGGCGTGGCCGTCGCGGCGGCGCAGGAGCACCGGCGTGCGCGGGGCCACGGCGTCGAGCGCGGCGCGCGCGGGCCAGGCGCCGCCGGGGAACAGGTCCGCGTCCCACCCGCGCCCGAGGACCCAGGCGTCCTCGCCGCGGGCCGCGATCCGCCCGGCCACGGCGCGCGCCAGGTCGTCGTCGCGCCGCGCGTCGCGCAGGTCGAGCGCGTCCTCGGCGAGCGCACCGCCGAGCAGGTGGGTGTGCGCGTCGTGGAGGCCGGGCGCGGCCATCCCCCCGCGGAGCGGCACGACGCGGGTGCCGGGGCCGGTCCAGGCGCGCGCGACCTCGTCGCCGCCCGTGGCCACGACCACGCCGCCCCGGACGGCGACGGCCCGGGCCAGGCCGTCGCCCGTGAAGACCGTCCCGCCGCTGAAGACCAGGTCGGCCGGGCCGTCGGCGGTCACCCGACCACCGGCGACGGCGGCGGCGGCGGGGCGTCGGGCTCGAACAGCTCGAGGTCGACGTGGACCGCCTCGGGGACCGCCTGGTCGACGACGCGGTTCAGCCGGGCGACCTCGCGCGCGGCGGCGCGGGCGGCCAGCGCCGCGACCTCCTCGAGCACGGCCAGCGGCGGGGCGCCGGCCTGGAGGCGGGCGACCTCGCGCTCGAGGTCGGGGCGCAGGCGCTCGGCCAGGAAGCGCTCGCGCAGGTCGATCTCCGCCTTCACGCGCGCGCGCCCGGCGCCGACGACCTCCGTCTTGAGGTCCTCGACGCGCTCGACCACACCGTCGGCGAGGAGCGCCGCGCGGATCCGCGCCTCGCCGCGCGGGCCGATCGACGCGCCCAGGAGCAGGCGGCCGTTCGAGCGGGCGAGGAAGATCGCCACCACGCCGAGGAGCGCGGCGATGCACAGCGTCGCCACGGCGTCGGGGATCGGGCTGTGCAGCCACTGCGACAGGCCGACGCCGATCAGGGCCAGCACGACGCCCAGGATCGCCGCCGCGTCCTCGAGGAGGACGCCGACGCCCGTCGGGTCGTCGCCCTCGCGCAGGAACTCGAGGAAGGGCGTGTCGCCGCGGTCGGCGTTGATCCCCTGCAGGGCGACGAAGAACGAGTAGCCCTCGAGCACCAACGACACGCCCAGGATCGAGAGGCCCACGAGCGACGGCTGCACCTCGTGCGGGTCGAGGAGCGAGTGGACGCCGTGGTAGGCGGTCACGCCGCAGCCGAGGAAGAAGAGGCCCATCGCGCTCTTGAGGTTCCACAGCCAGCGGGCGGCGCCCCAGCCGTAGGGGTGCTCCGGCGTGGCGGCCTTCTGGCTCCTGCGGATCCCGATCCACAGGAGGACCTGGTTGCCGACGTCCGCCGTGGTGTGGATCGCCTCGGCCAGGAGCGCCGGGCTGCGCGTGAGCACGGCCCCGACGTACTTCAGGACCATGATGAACGTGTTGACCGCGACGGCGACGATCACCGCGCGGAGCGAGTTGTCTTCCCCGTGTCCGCCCATGCGCCGGAGTCTATGGCCGCCCTGGCGCGGCGGCAATCTCGCCAGGCGCTGACGAGGGAGACGACGGCGACCCCGACGAGCGCGGCGCCGGCCGCGCCGAGGGCCAGGAGCGGCAGGTAGCGCGCGCGCGGGTCGAGCGGCCAGGGGCCCAGGGCCAGGCCGGCCCAGGCGCTCGTCAGGAGCGCGCAGGCGGTCGCGCTCCAGGCGACGAGCGTCGCCGCGCGCCGCGCGGGGGTCCACCGCGCGGCCGCCGCGCCGGTCGCCAGGGCGGCCAGGAGGCCCAGCGCCGCGACGCGGGTCGAGTGGAGCGCGGTCGTGTCGAGGGCCGAGTGCGTGAGCGGCCGCCCGAGGAGGAGGTGCAGGCCCACGACGAGCGCCGGCCAGAGGAGCGCGAAGGGCAGGAGGGCGGCGGGCAGGCGGGCCGCCCGCCAGGCGACCGCCAGGGCGGCGGCCGCGAGGGGCACGAGCCAGGCGCGCCGCCGCGCGAGGTCGTCGCCGTCGGCGCGGCGGCCCGCGTCGACGGCGTCCGCCAGGCGGCGGTGGTGGGCGAGGTCGGGCGTCGTCCCCGGCGGCGCGAGGGCGGTGACCGGGGCGCCCACGGCGGTCCGCGGCGGCGGCACGCCGAGCCAGGCGGCGAGCGTGGCGGCCAGGCGCTCGGCGTCGACGTCGTCGGCGAGGCGGCCGGGCGCGAGCCCGGGCCCTCGCACGAGGAGCGGCGCGCGCGCGACCTCGGGTTCGGGGCCGCCGTGGCCGCCGGGGGCGATGTGCCCGTGGTCGGAGAGGACGACGAGCGCCGCGCCCTGCGCGGCGCGGGCCGCCCGGGCGACGACCTCGTCGGCGCGCTCGAGCGCCGCCCGGTGGGCGGCCGAGCCGACGCCGTGGCCGTGCGAGGCGGCGTCGACGGCCAGGACGTGCACGACGAGCAGCGCGGGCGGCGGCGCCGCCCGCCAGCGGACGAGCGCGTCGTCGAGCGGGGCGCCGAGGGCGTCGTCGCCGTCGGCGCCGCCGTCGCCGGGTCGCCCGTGCAGGCGGCGCAGCCAGTCGAGGCCCTCCGCGACGAAGGCCACGTGGCCGCCGGCGGCGCGCACGCCGGCGGGGACCGCCTCGTGGCGGGCGGGGGCGTCGAAGCGGTTCGAGCGCACACCCGAGGCGTCGGGCGGGACCCCCGTGAGCAGCAGGTGGTAGAAGGGCCGCGAGAAGGTGGGCGTCGGCAGGGCGATCACGGCCCGCCCCGACGCGGGCGCGAGCGCCTGCCAGGCGGTCAGGCGCCCGGCGTCGTCGACGCGCAGGCCGTCGACGAGCACCACGAGCAGGTGGCCGGGCGGCGGCGGGGCGGCCGGCGCGGGCGGGTCGGCGGCGGCCGCCGCCTCGAGCAGGTCAGCCGCGGCGGGCCGCCGGTCGGCGGTGGCCAGGAGGCGTTCGAGGAGGCCCAGGCAGCCCAGGGCCAGGGCCAGGGCGAGGGCGGCCTGCGTGCCTGCGACTCGGCGGTCTGCGCCTCGGCGGCCTGCGACTCGGGGCTGGGGGACTCGCCCGTCCACACCGCACCTCGCCCGACCGCGATGCTACCCGCGCTCCGTCGGTTCGGCCGGGGCGGTGGGCCGGAGGAGGGCGGCCAGGGCCTCGCGCAGGCGCGCCGAGCGGACGGGCGTGCTCACGCGCGCGGCGACGCAGGCGGGCGGCTGGCCGGCCGTGACCGCGCCCGGCGCGGCGAGGAGGATCACCCGCACGCCGGCCAGGCGCGGGTCGGCTTCGAGGGCGGCGCAGACGTCGCGCCAGCCCGGCGTGGCCTCGAGGACCAGGAGCGGCGACACGCGGGCGGCGAGGGCGTCGCGGAGGGTGGCGTCGGTCGCGGCGGTCCAGCGGCCGCCGGCGGCCTCGATCGCGGCGGCGCACGCGCGCCGGGTCGGGGTCGCGGCGACCATGAGCACCGCCTCGGCCTTCAGCAGCCGGCGCGACGGTCGGCCCCCGGTGCCCGTGGCGCGGGCGAGCGGCACCTCGAGCCAGAAGGTCGAGCCGCCGCCGGGCCGCGGGGCGTGGCCGATCGCGCCGCCCATGAGCTCGACGAGCCGGCGGCAGAGGGCCAGGCCCAGGCCGGTGCCGCCGTGGCGGCGGGCCGTCGAGGCGTCGACCTGCGAGAAGGGGTGGAACAGGCGGTCGCGCGCCGCCGCCGGCACGCCGATCCCCGTGTCGCGCACCTCGAGCCGCACGCGGGCGCGGTCGGGGCCGACCTCGAGCGCGCGGGCCTCGACGACGACCTCGCCGAACTCGGTGAACTTGACGGCGTTGCCGACCAGGTTCAGGAGCACCTGGCGCAGGCGGAAAGGGTCGCCGACCAGCCGCCACGGGACGGCGGGGTCGGCGTAGGCGGCCAGCTCGAGGCCCTTGTCCTGCGCGGTGACGCCGGTGACGTCGAGGACCTCGTCGAGGACGCGCCGCAGGTCGAGCTCGCGCGCCTCGAGGGTCAGCCCGCCGGCCTCGACCTTCGACAGGTCGAGGACGTCGTTGATCACGGCCAGCAGCGTCTCGCCCGAGTGGCGGATGATCTCGGCGTGCTCGCGCTGCTCGACGTCGAGCTCCGAGTCGAGGAGCAGGTCGCACGTGCCGAGGACGCCGTTGAGCGGCGTGCGCAGCTCGTGGCTCATGTTGGCCAGGAAGGCGCCCTTGGCCTGGGAGGCGGCCTCGGCCGCGTCGCGCGCGCGCACGAGCTCGACCGTGCGCTCGACGACGAGGCGCTCGACGGCGCGCGCGCGCCCGAGGAGCGAGAGGAGCAGGAGCTGCAGGAGCGTCGACGCCAGGAGCCCCGACGCGAGGACGATCAGGTGGTAGCGCGGCGCCACCTCCTCGTCGGGCCAGCAGCGCAGCCGCCAGGCGCGCCCGCCGATCGCCTCGAGGCCGGTCCAGGGCGCCGGCGCGTCGGCGCCGGCGCCGGCGCCGGCGAGCGCGCCGCCGTCGGGTCCGGTCACGTCGTCCACGGCGAAGCGCACCGGGGCGCGGGCGCTCGCGGCGGACATCGCGGCGTGGAGCGCCGGCAGGTCGAGCAGGCCGATCACCGCCCCGAGCAGGCGCGGTCCGTCGCCGTGGCGGTCCAGGATCACCGGGAGGACCGCGGCCACGACGCCCGCGCGCGCGGGGTCCTGCACGAGGCGGAGCGGGGCCGTGACGAGGAGGTCGGCGCGCCCGGACTCGCCGTGGAGGTCGGGGAGCCGCTGCGGGCTCGAGGCGACGTCGTAGCCCAGCGCGCCCTCGAAGCCGGCGCGCGGGTGGGAGTAGGCGATCGGCAGGTACTCGAGCCGACGCCCCGCCGGGGCCAGCCGCCCGGCCGGGTCGACCTCGACGATCGCGAGCTCCTGCTCGAAGGCGGCGCGGTCCTCGTCGCGGACGAGCGGGGCCCACTGCACGGCCAGGACCCAGGCGCGGTCCTGCTGCACGGCGGCGGCGAAGCGCTCGAACTCGTCGGCCGACGTGTCGCCGAGGGTGACGACGAGCCCGCGGACGGCGCGCAGGGCGTCGAGCGACAGGTCGACGTGGTGCAGGAGGGCGGCCCGCGTGACGACCGACCAGCGGTCGAGCTGCAGGGCGGCGCGGTCCTCGACCCAGCGGCGGGTCTGGGCCGTGGCCAGGATCGTCAGCACCAGCGCCAGCCCGACCGGCAGCACGGTCACGCTCCAGCGCACGCGCTGCCGCCCCGTCGCGGCGGCGCGGCCGCTGAGGGCGGCGGGCGCGACGAGGGCGACGCCGGCGACGTCGCCCGCCCACCAGGCGGCCGCGTGCGCCAGCGCGTCGGCGGGCGCGACGTGGCCGGCCAGGCCGAACACGACGGTCGACACGACGGCGCTGAGCGCGCAGGGGAGCGGCCCGCCGAGGAGGAGCAGGCGCACGAGGTCGCGCAGCCGCTCGGGGCGGCCGGCGCTTCCGTCGCGCCGGACGAGCCAGGCGCCGACGACCGCCTCGAGGCAGGGGCCGACCGCCACGAGCGCGGCGACGAGCAGGTCGCGCGGCCCGGGCGTCGGGCCGAGCACGAGGAGCGCCTGCACGGCGAAGGCGCCCGCCCACACGCCCGGCCAGGCGCCCGGGCCGAGGACCGTCAACGCGGCCAGGGCCACGCCGGCGGCGGGCCACACGAACGAGGCCCCGGTCGGCAGGGCGAGCTGGAACCCGAGGAGGCCGGCCGCGAAGTAGGCCACGGCGACCAGGAGCACCTCGGCGACGCGGCGCGGCATGGGCGGGCCCCCTCCCGGGAGTGGAGGGGGATGCAAGGCGTGCCAGAGCCCTGGCGAGGCCTCCTGCGTCGCGTCTCTCGACGGTGTGTGTCGCGAGGCGCAACGCGGTCAGCGGGCGGGGCGGAGCGTGACCGGCTGGCCGGGCTGCACGTCGTGGGTGCGGGCGAAGTCGCCCATGTTGATCGCCAGGGCGGCGTGGCCGCGGCTGTTGACGTAGACGAGCGGCTGACCGACGGGGACGTCGCCGAAGGTGCGCACGAAGGTGGCCACGAGGCGGCGCTCGCCCACGGTCACGGCGACGCTCGCGCCGGGCTCGAGGCCCTCGAGGTGGTCGGCCGGGACGTTCGTCCACACGTTGCCGAACGGCTCGTCGATCGAGGTCACGACGCCCGTGGCCCCGCCGTCGGCCAGGCGCGCCGCCCGCGGCAGGGTGAGCCGGGTCCAGTCCGTGACCTCGGGGCCCACGTCCTCGAAGCGCGCGCCGCCGGCGAGGTGGCCCGCCGCCGGCGCGAACACGTCGCGTCCGTGGAAGGTGTCGCTCGGCCGGTCGCGCATGAACCTCGTGTTCTCCAGGGCGCGCACCTCGGCCGGGCCGTGACGGTCGATCGCCAGCGACAGGACGCCGTTGTCGGGGCCCACGAGCAGGGTTCCGCTGGCGAGGCGCGCCACGAGCGCGCGGCGCCGCGTGCCCACGCCCGGGTCGACGACGACCACGAACACGCTCCCCGGCGGGTAGACCTCCGGCGCCTCGGCGAGCAGGCGCGCGCCGGCGGCGACGTCGAACGCCGGCACGGCGTGCGTCAGGTCCACGACGGGCGACCACGGCGAGCGCGCGAGCACGACGCCGCGCAGGAGGCCCACCGCGTCGTCCTGCAGGCCGAAGTCGGTCATCAGCACGACCGGCACCGGCGCGCCCTCGGGCGGCGACGGCGCGCCGGCGCAGGCGGCGACGAGGGGAAGGACGGGGAGGAGGGCCAGGGCGAGCCTCGGCATGCGACACCTGCTCGTCAGTGGACAGGGCGGGCGGGCGCGCGACAAGGGCGGCCCGCGGGCAAAGGGGCAAGCGGGGAGGTGCACATGAACTGATGGCGCCCGTCCCTTCCTGCCAGCGCCGCGTCATCCGGGGACCGTTGAACCCCACGACCGAATGGCAATGGTGCTCCGCCCACAATAGGATGATGGAGAAGGAGAATGAGGAACAGGAGTGAGCCGCAGGGTCCCAGTTGGATTTCCGCTCCTCTTCTTCGTCGGCGCATGCGCCGTCCTGGAGTCTGCCGGGTGCACGACTCGCTCCGGGTTACAGAGCGACGACCATGACGTTCCGGCGGACGACATCGCTCAGGAACCCGAGTCAGCGGTCTCACCGATCTCCTCAGGGTCAGCACTATCGTGTCTGACCGCGTTCCAGGAGGCGTTCGAGGCCGAACTGAACGATGGAGCAGAAACTGAAGGGCCCAGATCGGACGATCTCGTCGAAGTGATGGCCTGGGCGCTGGCAAAGAGCCAACGGGCCGACCTCAGCGCCGACGACGCGAAAGACAGGATTCGTCGTCACGCACCGTCGAGCGTGCTGCTCGTCGAGAGCGCCAAGGGCTCTCTGGAGGGTGGAGCGGCATTGTGGGTGGAGGCGGACGGAGAGCAGAGAGTCTGGCTGCCTCTCCTCCTCTTGGCCTGTCCCGATGAAGTACGCATCGCATGTCGGACGGCCGCGCCGTCGAGGGTGACCAGAGATCTGATCGCATCCGTCGTGCGCGCGGCGGTCTCCGACGGCGTCATGCCGGTCGACTGGACGCCGACGGGGATCGCGAATCGTCCTGAAGCAGTGGTTTTCTTCATGCACGGCACCGCGGTCACAGGACTCCTGCTGCCGTCCCTCCCGGTCGAGGTCTCGGCTGACCTTGCGATCGGTCACAGCAAGGTTCCGGAGCTCGATCGTCAGGATGCGGTGCTTGCATTGGCGTCTGAAGAATGCGTGACGATCCAGCTGCAAGCCGTCCACCCGTACTCAGGGGCTCGGTTCGCGCTCGTCATGCAAGGCGGAGAGATCCGTAGCGGGCGACGGTCGCCGGACGCGGAAACACATGCGAGCAGCACCGTCGATCATGACCACTGGATCTTGATGAGAGCGGCGCTTGCCGACGCGATTCGCGCTGACCAGCAAGTGGTGTTCGTTCCAGACGAACCTGTCGTTCAGCTGTCGATCATGCTTCGCCGTTCGACCGGCGACGTCGCAGAGTTCAGGACGATCTGGTCGCTCGGTTCAGAGTCGGGTCCTGGCAGTCGGTTCAATCGCCTCCTTCGTGACGCTCATCCCGTACGTCCGCGGTGATGTCAGTGCTTCGCCATGCCTTTGGCTCGTAGCCGGTCGTAACGCTCCAGTCCGCCACTGAAAACCTGTCCCAGAGGATTTCTCGACAGGTCAGGCCGCTCGTCCCGCCGGCGCGCAGCGATAGCCTGGTCACGACCCAGCCTCCCACTCATAGGCCGACGGTGGAGTGTTTCCTGGGGACGCCGATACCAAGCGGAGAAGTGCCACATGAGTAGGATTCCTCCTCGCCTGCTGAGCACCGTTGGCGCCGCACTCATCTCAGGGTGCGTCATCTCGCCTGGAGTACTTGAAGCGGAAGCGATCGTCCTCCGCGATGATTCTGGCGCTGTCCGCGTCGAGATCCGCCCTGGCGTCGTGGTGCTGAGGGATCATCAGGGCGAAACCCGCGTCGTCCTCCAGGAGGCGAACCGTGGTGCCGAGCTCTGGCTGTATGGGGAAGACCGAGACGGAACCCGCAGTGTAGTTGCCAACGTCAAGACCGTCGCTGAGCGTGCGGAGCTCCTTATAGAGGCTGGCGCCCACGCCGTCGTGATCCAGGCAGGATCGTCAGTCGATCGCGCGGACCTCACTCTTCTGAGCCGCGACCAGCATGGGCGATCAGGAGGCAACGTCACGACTCTTTCCAGTCCTCGAGCCGAACCGCATGTAATCTCGATTCATCGTGCTGGGGAAGTTGAGGTCCGCCTGCCATAGCCAGGACATGAGCGATACGGGGCGGTGATCACCGGACGTCTTCCGTGAGGGGCAGACTCTTTTGACAAGCTCGGAAGGCACATCCGAGGTGACGAAGCCGCTCGGCACGCTACACGCTCCGTCGCTCCGTCCGTTGCGACAGCGGCCGGACCTAGTGTTCGCCCTTGTGCTTGTCGTGGCCGCGGGTACGGCGCCGCGCATCATTCGCTGCATTTCACCCGTCCTTGCCGTCACTGCAGCCGTTCAACGCGTATGGCTTCCGAGAGACGTTCGTCCGTGGTTCGAGCCAGGGACCGACCCGTGGGGGATGCCGTGGCGCATCGAGTTGCGGGACTACTACTCGTCGGGACCGAACGGGTTGGACGAGGGTGGTGGGGGAGACGACGTGCTCCCAGACTTTGAGCTGCTACGTGCGTCGTGGACGCTCGTTCTCGTTGCATGGGTCCGCGAGGAACTTCTCGCGTGCGCCTTGTTGGTCCTATGGGCGAGCGCCCTGAGGGCAAGGGTCAGGGGAACTCTTGGAGTGTGCCGTTCAGTTGCGATCGGAGCGGCGTTGGCGATTGGAGTTTGGTGGGCGTGTGACCTTCAACAGATCTATTGGGGTCGGGAGGTGGAGGTTCCGGTGGGTTGCGTTGCCCTGGGCGTCGGTGGGATTGCCCATCGCGCTCTCGGCTCTCTCGACCTCTCTCCAATTGCGGTGCAGTGTTGCCTCAGCGGAGGAGTGTTCGTCATGGCCTTCTGCGTGGACAGGCTCTTGGCTAGCCGTGGTTAGCCGTGGTCTATCTATTTGCCATGTCGAGGCGGGCGCTGCGCCGCCGCAGAAGAGATCGACGCCCTGGGCTTCGAGACGTGCTTCGTCTTCGTGCGGCCCCACCAGTTGAGCGGCAGGTCGACGCGCGTTGGCACACGACCTACGTCGCGTACGACTGGCCGGGCGCCTGTCGCACCAAGAGAACGAGCTGTTCGACCGGGCTACTTCGGCTGCGACCTCGCCGGGCCGCGCGTGCTGACGCTCAACCAGGGCCCGGAGCCGACGACGTTCGAGTACGACCCGCGCGGCAGGCTGCGCCAGACGACCTCGCCGATCGGCGCCGTGACCGACAGCGTCTTCGACGACGAGAGCAACCGGGTGCAGCGTCAACCCGTGCGGCCACACGACCTACCTTCACCGGCGCGTGCAGAACCCAGCCGTGCATGGGTTCGCCTACGAGTGCAGGAAGGTCCGCAACCGGTGAGGTCGCGGCTGCTTGCGGCTGAGCAGAGGGACGACCTCCTGCTTCGCCTCGCAGGGCCTTCCAAGGAGACCTGCCCACACGACCGCTGACGAGCGCGGCGCCACCCGGGCCTGCGTCAGTGGGCGTGGATATGCTGGGTGTCGACGGAACGGAGCGGTGTGGGCGAGGCGCTGAAGATCGGCGGGGTGGAGGTGCAGCCCGGCGAGCGGGCGACGATCGACCTCCCGGTCGCGCGCCTCTACACGCACACGCCCATGACCATGCCCGTGCAGGTCGTGCGCGGCAAGCAGCCGGGGCCGCGGCTGTTCGTCACGGCCGGGATCCACGGCGACGAGCTCAACGGCGTCGAGGTCGTGCGCCGCCTGCTGCGGCTGCCGGAGCTGGCCGGGCTCGAGGGCGACCTGCTGGCCGTGCCCATGGTCAACGTGCTCGGGTTCATCGCCCACTCGCGCTACCTGCCCGACCGCCGCGACCTGAACCGGTCGTTCCCGGGCACGAAGAAGGGCTCGCTCACGGCGCAGCTCGCCAACCTCCTCATGGAGGAGGTCGTCGAGCACGCGACCCACGGCATCGACCTGCACACGGGCGGGCTCCACCGGACGAACCTGCCGCACGTACGCGCGCGCCTGGCCGACCCGGAGACGCGCCGCCTGGCCGTGGCGTTCGGCGCGCCGGTCATGGTCGACGCCGACGTGCGCGACGGGTCGCTGCGCCAGGCCGTGATCGAGCGCGGCAAGCCCATGCTCCTCTACGAGGGCGGCGAGGCGCTGCGCTTCGACGAGCTGGCGATCCGCGCCGGCGTGCGCGGGATCCTCGCCGTCATGCGCGCGATCGGCATGCTCGCGCCCGACCCCGACGCGGCGCCGCGACCGCGCAAGGAGCCGGTCGCCGCGCGCTCGACCCAGTGGATGCGCGCGCCCGTGAGCGGGATCCTGCGCGCCACCGTCGGCCTCGGCGCGCGCGTGCGCAAGGGCGACCTCCTGGGCGTCCTCGGCGACCTCTACGGCGAGCACGAGGAGCCGGTCCACGCCTCGCACTCGGGGATCGTGATCGGACGCATCCAGCTCCCCCTGATCCACCGCGGCGACGCCCTCTTCCACATCGCCCGCTTCGCCCGCACCAAGTCGGCCGCCTCGACCCTGGCCTCGTTCCAGGCCGCCCTCGAAGCCGAGGCCCCCCCGACGGAGCCGCCGCGCAACGGCAAGAACGAGGCGCCGCCCCCGCCCGTCGACAAGGTCGCCGCTCCGCAGCCCGTGGCGGTCAAGTCGGAGAAGAACGACAAGGCCGAGAGAGCCGACAAGCCCGAGAAGGCTGAAAAGGCCGACAAGGCGGAGAAGAACGACAGGTCCGAGAAGGCAGAGAAGGCCGACAAGGCGGAGAAGCCCGACAAGGCGGAGAAGCCCGACAAGGCGGAGAAGCCCGACAAGCCCGACAAGGCGGAGAAGGCCGACAAGCCCGACAAGGCGGAGAAGCAGGCGGAGAAGCCCGACAAGGCCGACAAGGCCGACAAGGCCGACAAGCCCGACAAGGCCGACAAGGCCGACAAGTCGGAGAAGGCCGAGAAGTCGGAGAAGAACGGCAAGACCGAGGACAAGGCGCGCGCGGGGGCGTCGTCGCGCGTCCAGGCCGAGGGCGGCGACAAGGGCAAGAAGTGACGCCGGACGAGCGCGTGCGCCGCGACGAGCGCGCGGTCGCGGCGCGCCCGGGCGACGCGGGCGCGTGGGCGCGCCTGTCGCGCGAGCACGAGCGCCTCGGGCGCAGGGACGACGCGCTGCGGAGCAGCCCTGCGCGCGCACCGCGCGCGCGGCGCCGGAGGACGCCGACGCGCTGGCGCGCCTGCGGGCATCGGGGGCGCCGACGGGCTGTGGCCGGCGGAGCGCGGCGACCCGCAGAACCGGCAGCGCGCGCCGCTCGAGGGGCCCGACGAGGGCGTCCTGCGCTGGCGCCTCGACCTGCCCCGGGTGTGCGTCGGCCGGCCGCTCCTGGACCTCGCCGGCCGCGTGGTCCTGCGCGCCAGCCCGACGGGCCTCCTGCGCGTCGACGCCGACGGGCGGCGCGTCGACGACCTCGGCGCCTGGCGGCCGCACGTGGCGCCGCTCCTGGTCGCGGGCGAGCCGCGCGCCTGGGACGCCGGCTCGGGGCGCCTCGTCGGCCCAGCGCCGGCGGCCGACCCTGGCGCGGCACAGGGCGCGCTTTGGGGCCGCCCCGACGGCGGCGCGCTGGCGACGGGCGAGGCGCGTCGTGGCGCTCCCGGGCCCGACGGGGCCGTGCGCTGGACCGGGCGGCCGCGGGCCGGTCCACGACGTGTGCTCGGCCGACGGCGGGCGCGTGCTCGCGAGCCTCGGGACCGCCCTCTGGTCGCGCCAGCGCGCGCTCGACACGCCGCGACCGGCGCGGCCCGGTGGGAGGGGCGCCGCGCGCCTGCGCGGGCGGCCGAGCCGTCGGCCGTGCACGTCGCCGCGGCCGACGACGGCTCGTGGCTCGTGGCGGCCGGCGCCGCGCTCGTGCGGCTGGACGCCGCGGGCGACGAGCGCTGGGAGCGGAAGCTCGAAGGGCCGGTGGGCGCGCCGGCGACCGCCGGCGACCGCGTCGTCGTGACCACCGGCAGCGCCGTCCACGACCTGGACCTCGCCACCGGCGCGACCCGCTGGCGGCGCGACCTGCGGGCGGGCGAGCCGCCCACGCTCGACCCGCGCGGCGTCGCCTACGTGGCCACCTACGACGGGCGCCTCGTCGGCCTGCGCCCGGACGGGGCCACGCACTGCCAGGCGCTGGTCCGCGGCACCGGGGCGCCGAGCGCGCCGGTGATCGGCTGGGAGGGGACGGCGCTCCTGACCGTCGGCCGGGAGCTCGTGTGCGTCAGGTAGCCGCCGGCGCGGGCGCGGCGCCGTCGGGCGCCGGGTCCACGACGAGCAGCGCCCCCTGCTCGACGAGGTCGCGCACGAGCCGCCCGACGACGAGGCGCCGCTCGCCGGAGATCCGCACCAGGGCGTCGAAGCTCTGCCGGCCGTCGATCAGCGTGAGCACCTCGGGGTGCCCGGCGTCGCGGATCGCGTCCATCTTGCGCGCCAGGTCGGGGAAGCGGAGCACGGCCGCGCCCGTGGGCACGACGCGCCGGATCCCGTCCCACTCGGTGAGGGCGCGGATCGCGTCGAGGAGGAAGCGGTCGGTCTCGAGGGCGATCTCCGTCACCGTCTCGCCCGGCGAGAAGAACTCGTCGGGCAGCTCGTCCTGCTGGAAGGCGAACGTCGCCCCCTCCCAGAAGAGGATGTCCAGGAACCCCGCCTTGATCTCGCGCACCTCGGCCGGGTCGAGCGCCGCCTCGTCGACGCGGCCGCCCTGGCCCTGCCGCGCGGCGAGCGCCTCGACCTGCTCCTGCCCCTCGTCGCCGAGGAAGAACTCGGCGAACGCCTCGGCCTCGGGGTCGGCGAAGCGCAGGATGAACACCTGCCCGCGGTGGAAGTAGAGCCGCTCCTCGCGCCGCCCGGCGGCGATCACCAGCGTCCCGGTGCGCCCGTTGTCGCGCAGCGCCTGGAGGACGGCCGCCAGGCCCACGCCCTCGAGGTCGCCCTCGAGGGCCGGGTTGTCGACGGGCGGCCGGACCGGCGGCAGCCCCTCGATCCCGGCCAGGGCGTCGGGCTGGCCGAGGGCGGCGACCGCGCGCGCCAGGCGGCCGGCCTGCAGGTCGTCGCCCTGGCGCAGGACGCGCAGGAGCTCGACCCGCAGCTCGACCACGCCGGGCGCGCGCAGGTAGCCCTTGTCGAGCCCGCGGGCGACGAGCCGCAGGAAGTCGAGCCGCGTGGCCCGCGCGCGGCGGCGCAGCTCGCCCACCGAGCGGCGCAGGTCGAAGCGCCGGAAGAAGCGCGACGCCGGGTCCTTGCCGGTCGGCGCCGGCGCGGCGGCCACGATGAGCGCGTCCTCGCCCGGCACCTGCGCCACGACCTCGGCCCACTCGCCGAGCGAGCGCAGGAGCTCGGCGCGCGCGGTCGGGCCGAGCGCGGCCGTCACCGCCGGCCCGCGGACCGACGGCGGCGGCGCCGCGCGCCGGTTCGTCAGCTCGACGTCGACCGCCGGCCAGAGCGCCAGCTCGGTGAGCGCCTGGGCCACGAGCTCCACGCGGGCCTGGTCGCGCTGCGCGGCCGTGACCAGGTCCTCGGCCGCCTGGCCACCGGCAAGCTGCTCCGGCGTCACGGCGCCGAGGGCCAGGAGCACGTCGGCCAGGCCGAGCGCGCAGCCCTGCACGACGACCTCGCCCGGGAGGGCCGCGACGTGCTCCTCGCGGCCGGGCGCGCGCAGGGTCGCCGAGAAGGGGGCGCCGCGGACCACGAGCTCGCGCAGGAGTCGGGCCGCGCGCGGCCCGGGGAGGCGCAGCGAGGCCGTGAACGGCGGGCCGGCCTCGAAGGCCGTGGCCGCGGCCAGCTCGAGCTCGAGGCCCGGCGCCGCGCCCTGCGGCGTGACGTCGAGGGCGTGGCCGAGGAGCCGCGCCGCCTCCTGCAGGGCGCCCTCGGCCAGGCGCTCCCGCGCCGCGCCGAGGGCCTCGTCGGCCGGGACGAGCGCCAGGGCGCCCGCCTCGACGAGCGCGGCGACGGCGGCCAGGGCGGCGTGGTGCGGGATCCCCCAGGCGCCCAGCAGGTCCTCGAGGCGGGCGCGGCCGTCGAACGGGCTGCGCTCGGCGTCGATCCGCGCCGCCGTCAGGCCGGCGACGATCGCCGCGTCGGCGCCCGGCGCCCCGCGCAGGAGCGCGCGGCTGCTGGGCACGTGGGCGCGGATCCGGCGCCGCTCGTCGGCGCGCCGCGCCACCTCCATGAGGAGGCCCTGCACGTCCATGAGCAGGCCGCGCGAGGCGGCGAGGTCCTGCGCGACGCGCGGGGGCAGGGCGCCCGGGAGGAACTCGAAGTGGGCGTCGCCCCAGAGGAACAGGTCGTGGATCTCCTCGGCGGTCTGGCGGCGGCGCGCCTCGGCGAGCTGCTCCTGGCTGACCGCCTCGGCCTGCAGCAGCTCGGCCTTGCGCGCGCGCGCGGCCGCGCCCACATAGCGCTCGAGCGCGTCGCGCGACAGCACGCCGGTGTGGCGCAGGATCTTGCCGAGCGAGTAGCTGCCGCGCCGGCCGGAGAAGGGCAGGAACACGCGGCCTTCCTGCACGTAGAGGCGCAGCGCGGCCTCCTCGCCGCTCGTGACGTCGAGGGCGCCCTCGAGGGCGTTGTTGCCGAGGAAGGCCAGCACCTCCTCGAGCGCCATGCTTGAGACGTGTCCGCGCAGGGCCACGCTGGCGTTGTGACTCACCCGCCAACCGCACGCAACCGCTCGTGTTCCAGGGCCTGTCTTCGAACGCGCGAACGGGTGATCAGGACGCGCGGCCGATATCGATCGCCGGATCCTCGGTGGGCCGCCGGAGCGAGCGGGAGGCCCGCGGCTGCGGACGGCCGCGAGCGGTAGGGTCCGCCTAGCTGCAGCACCGCAGCCGCGGGACGGAGCTCGCGGAGGCGGGCCACACCGACGACCCGCGCGCGCCCCCCTCGCCCGGCATCCCCGGCCGCAGCCGTCGATCACACCAGGGTTCGTCTTCGAACGCGCAAACGTGTGATCGACACGCTCGAACCCGAGTGGAATGGAACCACACGTGAGGCGAGGGCGCGGAGGCCGAGGCGAGGGGGGAGCGCGCGCGGGTCGTATCGATCGCCGGATCCTCGGTGGGCCGCCGGAGCGAGCGGGAGGCCCGCGGCTGCGGACGGCCGCGAGCGGTAGGGTCCGCCTGGGCTGCAGCGCCGCAGCCGCGGGACGGAGCTCGCGGAGGCGGGCCACACCGACGACCCGCGCGCGCCCCCCCTCGCCCGGCATCCGCGGCCGCAGCCGTCGATCACACCAGGCCCGCCTGGCCGGCGGTGAGGCGGCGGACGTCGGCCCCGACGAGGACCTGCGCCGCGCCGGTGGCCAGGAGGTCGGCCGAGACGATCAGCCCGATCGCCGGCCAGCCGGTCGCCGTCCAGTCGACGGCGGCGAGGAGACCCAGGACCAGGGTCACGACCCCGCCCGCCAGCGGCCAGCCCCTGCCCGGCAACGGCTGCATGGCCGCGGCGGCCGCGCGGAAGGCGCCGAGCGCGACGAGGAAGCTGCCGAGGAGCAGCGTCGGCGCGACGACGGTCGGCGGCCAGACGAGCGCCAGCCCGCCGGCGACGGCGATCACGCCGGCGCCCAGGTAGCCGAAGAGCCCGCCCCGCGTCTCGAGCCGGAAGGCCTGCGCCACCTGGAGGGCGCCGCCGGCGAACAGGAGCATGCCGGCCGCGGCGAGCGGCCGCTGGGGCGCGGCCAAGGCCACGATCAGGAGGCCCACGACGCCGAGGACGAGGTGCGCGGCGCCGCCGCCGACGAGCCACGGCCAGGCGGCCTCGCCGAGCGCGCGCGCGGCGAACGGGGTGAACGGCTGCTGCCACGGGCGAGCCACGGACGCCTCCTCCTCCGGGGAGTGAGCGCGCGGCGTGCCGCCGCGCGGAGGTGAACCGCCGGGGTCTGGCGGGTCGCGAGCGTCCCCGGGGCGGCCCGGACGGCCCCTGTGCGGGCGCGGTGGAAGGTGACGCAACCGGCGGGCTACCATTGTCCCGCCCGGGCGCGCCGGGCGCAGGAGCAGCGTGGCCCGCCGACCCCGGGACCCGGTCGAGCCGCCCCCGGACCCGGGAGGCGACGAGCCCGACGACGGCTCGTCGTCGTCGGCCGACGGCCTCTTCGGCTCCGGCTCCAGCTCCGGCTCCGATCCAGGCTTCGACCCAGGCTCCGACTCCGACGAAGACGCGCTGGCCGACGCCCTGACGTCCGACAGCGGCGCCGTCGACAGCGACGCCGGCGACCCGGTCAAGTTCCCCTTCGGCGAGACCGGCGACCCCGGCCGGCGGACGGCGCGCGACCGGGTCAAGTTCCCCTTCGGCTCGAGCGGTGACGCGCCGCCCTTCGGCTCGACCTCGAGCAGCCGCGGCCTGCCGAACCTGCCGCCCGACGCGCGCCCCGAGGACGACGCGTCGCTCGACGGGCTCAGCGACGACGACGACCGCCTCCTCGCCTCGTCCGAGGAGGACCTCGTCGACCTGACCTCGGACCTGGGCCGGGTCTCCGCCCGCGTCTCCGACCTGGGGCCGATCTCGCCCTCGGGGCCGCTGGTGATCCTCGACGACGAGGAGCCCGGCGCCTCGACCCGCTACCAGGCGTCGATCGTCGACGACTCGGCCCGGCTGGCCGGGAGCGCGGGCGACCGGCGCGGGCGCAAGCCCGCCCGGCGGCGGCCGGCCGACGACGACGTCGACGCCGACGTGCCCACGCCCGACCGCTCGACCCGCGCGCCGCGCTCGAGCGCCGCGCCCGCAGCACCGGCCGCCGGCGGCCAGAGCGGGCGACGACGCTGCAGCTCGCCCATCGCTGCTCGCCGTCGGCGCGGCGCTGGAGCTACGGCGAGGTGCCGGCTGAAGGACCTCGAGGCCAGGCGCGCCCCGCCACGCCGCCGAGCTCGACGCATCGGACGCAGGAGGACGCGCTCAGGCCGAGCGGCTTTTCAGGCAGCGACGCCGTCGAGGGCAGGCGGGCCCGCGCCGAGCAGGACCGGCGCCTGGCCCTCGAGCGCCGCCGCCGACGCCGCCGCCAGGCGGGCCGCGCCGCCGACGGGGCCCGGCGCAGGCGAGCGCCGCCCGCAGGGGCCGCCGAGCGCGAGGGGGCCGCCAGGCCGTCGACGTCGAGCTGGCCCGCGCCCGCGCCACTGGCGAGGGAGGCGCGCGACGACCGTGCGCCCGCGAGGAGGAGCGCGCCCGGGCCGCGGCCGCCCTCGCCGAGCAGGAGGCCGGCGAGGCGGCGCGCAAGCGCGCGGCGCTCGAGGCCCTGCGCGCCGAGCTCGAGGACGAGCTGTTCGCCATGACCACGCGCGCCGAGGAGGAGGCCATGGCCCGCCTCCTGGCCGAGGAGCGCGCGGCGGCCCTCGACCGCGCCGAGCCCAAGGGCGGCGGGTCGGCCGCCGAGGCCGTCGACGACTGGGACAAGTACTTCTCGGGCGGCGGCGGCAGCGGCGGCGCCACCGGGACCGGGACCGGGACCGGCGGCGGCGGCGACGACCCGTTCGCGGCCACGCCCGGCGGCCACCCGGTCGACCAGGCCTGGGCCTGGCTGCGGGAGAACCTGCACGGGAGCGTGGGCTACCGCAACCTGTCGCACTTCAGCCGCGGCGACCAGCGCAAGACCCGCCACGAGCTGCGCCTCAAGCTCGACTACCGCGGCTGGCTGTGGCGCAGCGACGACGCGAGCAAGGGCCTGCGGCTGGTCTCGATCCTCGACCTGCGCGTCGACGACGCCGACTACGCCGCCGGCCTCCCGAAGGGCCTCGACGACGAGGAGCGGCGGCGCCCGATCCTCTGGCCCGAGGAGCTGCACCTCGACCTGGCCTGGGACTTCATCACGCTCAAGGGCGGCTACCAGGTCTTCGCCTGGGGCACGGGCGACCTGTTCAACCCGACCGACATCATCAACCCGATCGACTTCTCCGACCTGTTCGACACGCGCCGCATCAGCGTCATGGCGTTCTCGGTCGAGGCCACGTTCGAGCGCGTGTCGCTCGAGCTCGTCTCGATCCCCAGCTTCACGCGCGCCCGCCTGCCGCTGGCCGGCAAGCGCTTCGACGTGCTCAGCGGGGCCTCGCCCGTGCCGATCCTGCGCCCCGACGACCCCGACTCGAGCGTCGAGAACGTGCAGTGGGGCGCGCGCGTCAAGGGCAACGCCCTGGGCTGGGACGTGTCGCTCTCGGGCTACACCGGCTTCGACCCGCTGCCCTCGCCGCGGCTGTCGATCCGCTCGCTCGCCCCGCTCGACGTCGTGATCGACCCCCGCTACGACCGGCGCCACATGGTCGGCGCCGACTTCGCCACGACGCTCGGCTTCCTGGGCCTCGGCGGGCGGCTGGGCGACATCCTCGGCGGGATCCAGCTCCACGGCGAGGTGGCCCACTTCTTCGTCGAGGGGCAGCGCCAGGACGACTTCGGGCAGGTCGTCTTCGGCCTCAACTACACGTGGATCGACCTGATCGCCGAGCACGACCTCACGCTCGTCCTCGAGTACGCCGGCGACTTCACCACCAGCCGCGCCGAGCAGGCGCTCCCGGGCGTGCGGCTGAACCGCATCCTGCGCGGCGCCGTGCTCGCCCGGCTGGAGTACGCCGTCGACCAGGACCTGAGCTTCGAGGTCAACGCGGCCGTGATCACGCACGGGCGCGAGAACGCGCTCATCCACCCGGGCGTGCGCTGGAACGTCACCGACAACCTGCGCCTCGAGCTGGGCGGCGACATCTTCCTCGGCCCCGACGACACGTTCTTCGGCCAGTTCCGCCGCGACGGCCGCGTGATCTTCGACGTCCGGTGGGTGTTCTGATGCGCCGCGCGGGCCTCCTCCTCCTGTGCGCCGCGGCGGCGCTCGGCCAGGAGGAGCGGCCCGACCCGCTGGCCCCGCCGCCGCCGGCCGAGGTGGCCCTGCGGCGCGAGACCGGCGAGCTCCTGGCGCGCCTCGCGCGGCGCCGCACGACGCCGGCCGCCGAGGAGGCGCTCCTCGAGGTCGAGGTCGACGAGCGCGGGCGCCTGTTCGGCCACGCGCGCCGGGTCGAGGTCGCCCTGCGCCGCGGCGAGCGAGGCGAGGACCTGCGCCTGCGTTTCCGCGAGCCGGCCGAGCTGCGCGACCGCGCCTGGCTGCTCCTGGCCGACGGGCGCGCCTACGCCTACGACCCCGCCCGGCGCCGCGCCGAGCGGGTGGCGCCGCTCGAGCCCTCGTGGCGCGTCGGCGGCGGCCTCCTCCTGCGCGACCTGCGCGCGCCCGACGACGAGGGCTGGGAGCACGTGCACGTGCGCGACGACCGCCTGCTCGACCCGGACGCCGACCCGGACGCGGGCGACGAGGGCCAGGCCGTGCGCGTCGTGCGCTCCACCCCGCCCGACGGCCCCCCGCGCGAGGCCTGGCTCGAGCGCGAGCGGCACGTCCCCCTGCTCGCGCGCGACCTCGACGCGGCCGGGCAGGTGGTCCGCGCCACGCGCCTGGGCGGCTGGCGCGAGGTCCAGGGCTGCCTGCGGCCGTTCGCGCTGACGATCGACGAGCCGGCCGCCGGCCGCGTCACCCGCGTGACCGTCCGCGCGCGGCGCCCGCCGCCGGCGGGGCGCTTCGACCCGGCGCGGTTCTGGGAGGAGTAGCCCGGCGTCAGGGCGGCACGAGCTCCCACAGGTCGCCCAGCGGCCGCGCCCCGCTCCCGGCCACGCCGCCGAAGAGCACGCCGACCCCACGCCGCGGGTCCCACGCGAAGCCGCCGCGCGCGCGCCCGCCCGGGCGCTCGCCCTCGGTCGCGAGCGCCTCCCAGACCTGCCCGTCCCAGGCCCACAGGTCGTCCAGGCCCTCCCAGCGGCTCCCCGGCCGCGCCGCCGCGCCGCCGAAGAGCAGGCACCGGGCGCCGTCGAAGGTCAGCATCGCGTTCGTGCGGGCGGGCGGGCCGCCGGCGCCCTGCGCCCACGCCCGCCCGTCCCACTCCCACAGCTCGTCGAGATACGGGCCGGGCGCCTCCTCGCCGCCGAACACGACCAGGCGTCGCCGCGCGGCGTCGTAGGCGACCGCCGCGCCGGCGCGCGCGGGGACGGGGCAGCCGTGCGCCCGCCAGTCGTCCACACCCGCCCACTCCCAGAGGGCGGCCGGGCGGCCGCCGAAGACGAGGAACGTCGCCCGGTCGGGCGCGTGGACGACGGCGTGCCGCCCGCCGAAGTCCGGGCCGGCGGGCCTCGTCCCCCGGCGCCACCCCGCGTCCCCCCCGAGCACCCACACGTCGTCGCACGCCCTCCTGTCGACGTCGTCGCCGCCGAGGAACACGACCTGCCGGTCATTGGCGGCCAGGCCGGCCGAGTAGCGCCCCGCCGGGAGCGACCGCTCGCGGGACCAGGCGCCGTCCCAGGCCCACACCTCGGAGATCGCCTCCCTGGCCCAACCGCCCGCGAAGCGCACGGCCTGCCGCCGCGGGTCGTAGGCAGCGGCGACGGCATAGCGCGGCGCGGGCCCTTCGCCGGCCGCCTCGACGCGCCGCCAGC
>JAHBXY010000230.1 GCA_019636275.1 Planctomycetota bacterium
GCGGCGGCCGCGTGGACAGGGGCGAGGTCGTAGCGGGCGACGAGGTCGAGGAGCGAGGCCTGCGGCGCGGCGCGCCGCTGGGCGCGGCGGCGCTCGACCTGCTCCGGCGCGAGCCAGCCGTGGGCGAGGGCCAGGGCCACCGCCGCCTCGCCGGCCTCGTCGGGGCTCACTCGGGGCCCCCGTCGGCGGCGCGGAGGCCGTGGCGGCGCGCGCGGCGCAGGAGCGTCGTGCGCTCGAGCCCGAGGAGGCGCGCCGCGCCGGCGACCGTGCCGCCCGACGCGGCGAGGGCCTGCGCGATCAGGGCGCGCTCCTGCTCGCCGAGCACCTCGTCGAGCGTCTTGCCCTCGTCGATCAGGCGGCGCAGCTCGACCGGGAGGACCCCGCCGGCGCCGCGACGCGCGCCGGCGAGGACCTCGTCGGAGAGGTGGCGCGGGAGGACGCGGCGCACGCCGAGCGCCGCCAGGCGGCGCACCTCGTTCTCGAGCTGGCGCACGTTGCCCGGCCAGGGATAGGCCACGAGCAGCTCGCGCGCGGCGTCGCCGATCACCGGCGGCCCCCGGCCGACCTCGTGGGCGCAGCGGCGCAGGAAGTGGTCGAGGAGCGCCGGGACGTCCTCGCGCCGCTCGCGCAGGGGCGGCACACGGACGGCCAGCACGGCGAGGCGGTAGAGCAGGTCCTCGCGCAGGCGCCCGGCCGCGACCAGGCCCTGGAGCGGCTCGTTGGTGGAGACGATCAGGCGCACGTCGACGCGGCGCTTCTTCTCGGCGCCCAGCGGGCGCACCTCGCCCTCCTCGAGCACGCGCAGGAGCGCGGCCTGGAGCGCCGGCGACATGGCGGCCGCCTGGTCGAGGAGCAGCGTGCCGCCCGACGCCGACTCGAACAGCCCCTGGCGGTCGCGCACGGCGCCGCTGAAGGCGCCGCGCACGTGGCCGAAGAGCTCGCTCGGCAGGAGCTCGTCGGAGATCGCCGCGCAGGACTCGGCCACGAACGGCCCGTCGCGGCGCTCGCTCGCCGCGTGGACGGCGCGCGCCACGAGCGCCTTGCCCGTGCCGCTCTCGCCCTCGATCAGGAGCGGCAGGTGCCAGCGCGCGGCGCGCTCGGCGTCGCGGCGCAGGCGGCGCATGGGCTCGCTGTCGCCGACGATCGTCCAGCGGCCGGCGCCGTCCGGCGGCGACGCCGCCTGCAGCCCGGCGACCTTGCGCTCGAGGCGCACGCGGTCGCGGATCAGCGCCAGGCAGGGGGCGAGCTCGAGGGTGAGGCGCTCGGCCAGGGCGCGCGAGGCGTCGTCGAAGCGGCCGGCGGCGGCGCGGTCGTCGAGGTACAGGACGGCCAGGCCGGCGGCCACCGGCACGGCGAGCACCGAGCGGATCGCCAGGCCGGCCACCGACTCGGCGTCGCGGAAGCGCGGGTCGCGCGAGGCGTCGCGCACGAGCACGGGCGCGGCCGTGCGCGCCACCTCCTCGACGATCCGCCGGCTGTAGGCGAAGTCGTGGCCGTTGAGCTCGGCGTCGCGGATGTTGCGGGCGACCGTCTCGGCCGGCGCGCCGCCCTCGCCCAGGAGCACGAGGACGCCGCGCTCGGCGCCGACGCCCTCGACGAGGAGCCCCAGCGCCAGGTCGAGCATGTGGCCCGGGTCGGGGCCGGCCGCGACCACGCGGCCGAGGAGGCCGGCGCCGGGCTCGTCGCGCTCGTCCGTCGTTCCCACGACCTGCGCCCCCGTGCGCGGACGCACACCCCTGGACCGGCGCGGGGGCGGGGCCGCTCGGCCCCAACCCCCCGCGCCTCCTGAGCGTGTGCGCCCGGCGCCCCGCTTGCAAGCACGGCGCCGACCGGAGGTGCGGCGTGCGGGTGAGCGTGGCGGTGATCGCGGTCCTCATGGCGCAGGTGGCGGCCGCGCAGGAGCCCGTCCCGGTGGCCCCGGCGACGGTGCGGGTCCCCTGGGTCGGCGGCAACGGCCACGCCGAGACCTGGGACGGGCGGGTGTTCGTGATCACGCGCGACGTCGCCGGCGGCGTGGGCTGGGCGGTGGTCCTCCTGCGGCCGGAGGCCCTCGGCCGCACGCCCGAGGGGCGGCCGGCGTTCGACGACGCCTGCTTCTCGCCCGAGGCGGTGCTGGCCCGCTCGCCGGCGGTCGCTCACGGGCTGACCGACCTCAACGCGCTGGCGCTGGTCCCGGCGCCCGGGCGGCTCGACAACCCCTACCGCTCCGAGCCCGACGGCACGCCGCGCCCGGGCGGCCCGTGCGAGACCTACGACCTGCTCCTCTACACGCAGCGCTACCGCGCGGGCGACGACCGGCTGGGGGCCCTGCGCGCCCGGGTGGTCGTGCGCGAGCCGCGGACGCGGCGGGCGGCCGTCGAGCGGGCGGAGCTCCTGGGGGCCTTCGAGGAGCTGCGCACGACGCAGGGCCAGCCGCTGCGCGGGATCGAGCCGACGCTGACCTTCGACGGCCACCTGCTCGTGTGGCAGGGCCACCCGCGCAACGACGGGCAGATCGACGTGCTCATGTACTCCTACAACCAGACCCCCGGCGCCGCCGGCGGCTGGTCGCCGCCGCGGTCGATCAGCGACCTCTATCACCGCGATCGGGCCGTGGTCGTCGCGGGCCTGCCGCTGCACGAGCGCGCGCCGCTGGCGAAGCGGCCGCTGCGGGCGCAGGACGGGCGGACGTTCGGCCCGGGCGAGCTCTATCGCGGCGCCTACCCCTGGATCAGCCACGACGGGACCGAGCTGTTCCACGCGGCCACCGTCGCCGGCGTCGACGGGCGCGACCGGGCGCGGCGCGGCGGGCTGTCGGTGATCGGCCGCTGGACGGGCTGGACGCTCCGGCACCTCGACGGCCCGCTGAACCCCGACCGCGAGGCGCCCCTGCCCGGCCGCGTGCGGCTGTTCTTCTCCTCGCCGGGCGCGGCGCCCGGCTTCTGGCGGCCCTTCCCGGACGTCCCCGACGTCCCGCTCCCCTACACGGCCGGGCGGCCGGTCTACCCGCTCTTCGGCAGCAACACGACCGACTACGGCGAGGTGTCCTTCGAGGACCACGAGGACGGCGACTACGTCCTCGTCCTGCGCATGAACGAGCTCGTGACCAAGGAGGCCACGCTCGACCCGACCCGCACGCCCGACACGTCGGGGCGCCTGAACACGGGCCTCCTCGAGGGGGCGCGCTTCCCGCAGGAGCACGAGCGGGTCGACGAGAACCGCGGCGTCGTCGGCCAGGCCCTCTACTTCCCGTCGACCGGCGGCGTGCGCGTGCGGGCGACGGCCAGCCTGGGGGAGGCGCGCGAGGCCCTGACCGTCGACATGTGGGTCAAGCGCCTCGTCGACCTCGACCGCGACGCCGAGAACCGCTACCTGCTCCTGGCCCACCGCGCGGGCGCGTTCGACCTGGTCCTCGAGGAGGACGGGCGCGTGCAGGCGACGGTGGTGAGCGGGCGGACGGCGCGCCGCTCGGGCCCGGTCGGCCCGGCGCTGCCGGTGGGCGCGTGGACGCACGTGGCGTTCACCTACGAGGCGGCGAGTGGACGCCTGCGCGTCTTCGTGGGCGGGCGGCTGCAGCACGAGGTGGCCTTCGGACCCGGCCCGGTCGACGCGACCGGGGCCGACCTGCTGCTCGGCCCGGCGGGGCTGCGTCCGCGCGCGCCGTTCGTCGGCGCGGGCGAGGCGCTGGTCATGCTCGACGAGGTGAAGGTCTCGCGCGTGGCGCGCCGGCCCGACGAGGTGGCGGCCTCGGCCTTCGTGCCGACGCCCGGGCCCGCCCTGACCGGGCGCCTCCCCGACCCGCTGCCGCCCGGCCTCGACGCGCGCGACCTGCGCGTGCCGGGGGGCGGGTTCACGCGCGAGCAGGCCGCCCTGGGCAAGCTCCTGTTCTTCGACCCGCGCCTGTCGAGCGACGGCGCCGTCTCGTGCGCGTCGTGCCACGACCCGGCGAGGGGCTACGCCGACGGCCGGGCGCGCACGCCCGGCCGGGCGGGGCCGCTGCCGCTGCACACGCCCGCCCTGATCAACCGCGCCTTCTCGGCGCGGCAGTTCTGGGACGGGCGCAGCGCCTCGCTCGAGGACCAGGCGCTCGTGCCGCTCGAGCACCCGCACGAGCAGGCGCTCCCGGTGGGCCAGGCGCTCGACCTCCTGCGCGCCAGCGGCGACTACCGGGCGCTGTTCCTCCGCGCCTTCGGCGGCGACCCGACGGCCGAGCGCCTGCAGGCGGCGCTGGCCGCGTTCCAGCGCTCGCTCGTCTCGGGCGCCTCGCGCGCCGACCTCGGCGCGCTCGACGCGTCGGAGGAGCGCGGGCGGCTGCTCTTCACGACGAAGGCCCGCTGCACGGCCTGCCACGTGGGCTCGAACTTCACCGACGAGGCCTTCCACGACGTCGGCTTCACGGCGCAGCGCGACGACGGCCGGCGCGCCGCGACCGGGCGCGCCGGCGACCTCGGCCGGTTCAAGACGCCGACGCTCCGCGACGTGGCGCTCACCGCCCCCTACCTGCACGACGGCAGCGCGGCGACGCTCGAGGACGTCGTCGACCTCTACGACCGCGGCGGCGTGCGCGAGGAGGGGCGCGATCCGGAGCTGCGGCCGCTCGGGCTCACGGCGAGCGAGAAGGCCGACCTGATCGCCTTCCTGCGCGCGCTCACGGGGAGCACGCTCGACGTCACGCCGCCAGCGTCGCTCCCGCGGGGCCCGGGCGACGCGGCGCCGCCCGCGCCGGGGGGGACGGGGATCCCCGGCGGGTCGGCGCCGCCGTCGCCCGGGCCGGGGCCCGGGCCGGGGCCCGGGCCGGGGTCGACGGTCGATCCGGAGCGGCGGTTCGTCGAGCGCCTCTACCTCGACGTGCTCGGCCGCCCGGCCGACGTGGGCGGCCTCGACGGCCACGTGCAGGCGCTCCGCCGCGGCGCCTCGCGCGCGCAGGTGGCGCGGACGTTCGTGTGCTCGACCGAGCACCTCGAGCGCTGGGTCGAGGGCGAGTACCTCCGCCTGCTTCGCCGCCCGGCCGACCCGGGCGGGCGTGACGCCGCCGTGCGCGGGTTGCAGGCCGGCGCGCGCTGGGAGGACCTCACGGCCGGCCTCGCCGGCTCCGACGAGTACCGCGCGGCGTTCCCGCCCGTCGAGTCGTGGGTCGAGCAGGCCTACCTCGACCTGCTCGGGCGTCCCGCCGACGCGAGCGGCCTCGCCACCTACGCCGCCGCCCTGCGGCGCGGCGAGGCGCCGGCCGCCGTCGCCCGCGTGCTGCTGCGCTCGCGCGAGCACCACGAGCGCTGGGTGCGCCTGGCCCACGAGCGCTTCCTCGGGCGGCCGGCGACGCAGGTCGAGGTGCGTCGGCACGCCGACGCGCTCGGGCGCGGGGTCGCGTGGGGGGAGGTGTGGGTCGAGGTGCTCGGGTCCGACGAGTACCTGCGGCGTTAGTCTGCGCGCTGGCGAGCAGGTGGCGGGGGATCCGCGTTACCCTCGGGTGAGACGCTCCAGGGAGGCCGACGCGTGATCCCGCCCGACGACGCCCTGCGCGCCATGGCGGACGACCCGACGACCCTGGCGGAGCGCTTCGCCGGGAGCCCGGCGCCCGAGGACGTCGTGCTCGCGTTGCACGACCTGCTGATCGCGCGCCCCGAGCTCGTGGCGGCCCTGCGCGCGCGGGCGGCGGGACACCAGCGGGAGGTGCTCGAGCGCTGGCTGCGGCGGACGCTGCTCGCGCCCGTCGCGGACCTGACCGGCTTCCTGCGGCTGGCGACGGAGCAGGCCCGGGCGCGCTGGCCCGGGTTCCCGGCGCTGCGAGCCGAGGACCTGCGAGTCGTCCACGAGAGCTGGCGCGCGCAGGTCAGTCGCGCGGACGTGCGGTCCGCCGGGACCGGCTGGACGGCCGAGATCCAGGACGCGTTCGTCGGGCCGGGCGATTGCATCCGCGAGCGGACCTGGCGCGCGACCGCGCTTCACCCCGACGGCACGCTGACCGTGGGGCGGGACGCCCAGGACGGCTTCATGGACCGGGTGTGGGCGGAGTGGGCGCCGAGCGCGTGACGCTGCCGTGTCACATCAAAGGTCCATGGCGCAGATCGTCGTTAGATGGTGGCACCGAGAGCACGTGCCGAGAAGCTCGAAGTTGCAGAAGTAGTCCTCCACGTTCGTGCCCGGCTCGTCCTCCCACAGGTCCCTCACGGCCTCCCAGTAGCTGAGGCGCACCCGGACCGCGAACGTTCCGCCGCTGCAGCCAGGACAGGCGAAGGCCTCCTCCGGGTCTCCTTCACCACGCACCTTGGCCGAGCAGCCGAGCTCACCGTGGTAGCCGTGGAGGTCGCTGTCGAACACGCGTGCTCGCTCGGAGCTGTCGCCCCAGGTGAGGTCGATGGGCGAGACGAACATGCCCTCGCCCACACCGCCCCTGAGCCTCCCGAGGTCGAACCCCCAGACCCTCGCGTGTCGCTCGTCGCGCGCGCCCCTGAGCTCGTAGATCAGGTGCGTCGCACCGTCCTCACCAGCGGCGCTGGCCTCCAGGAGGTCTGCCTGCACCTGGTCCAGACACTTCGGGACGTGCTTCCGTAGCCGCTGCTGATACGCGTCCAGCACTCCTCACCCCACCTCCGGGGAGGGGCCGGGCGGGAGCGCGAGTCTGGCGACCCGCGCCCGCACAGGGTCCCCCGTCCCGAGCACCCAGGGCCGCAAGTCCGCGAGCAGCACCTCGACCGGCTCCAGCCCCGCGTGCCTGAGGGACTCCATCGCGCGGCTCAGGTCGGCAGCCGTCCACCCATCCCGGCGGTCCTGCGAATGGCCGTGGACTCGCGTCCAGATGCTCATCTGGCGGCTCACCCCCGAGGCGACGAGAGCGACACAGTCGGCCCCGCTGACGGCCCCGTCACCGGTCGCTTCGTCGGCGGCTCGTTCGGCACCGTCGGCCCCGGCGTCCTCGGCCCGCTTCACGTGCTCGTCGCATGGGCACGACACCCACAGGTCGATGGCGTCGGCGGCGGCCCGGACCCGCTCGTCCCCGTTGAGGCTCAGCCCGGCTCGGGCCAGCGCCGCGCCGGCTCGCCCGAGGCACTCGGTCCCCCAGCGCGCGAGGTCCCTGGCGCGCGTCCGGCGCTCCTGCTCGTCCGTGGGCCACGGGTCGACCACCCGTCCCAGCGCGGCCGCGGCCACCTCGTCGCCGAGGAACACCAGGAGCTCGAGCCGCTCCTCGGGCAACTCGCCCGCGCGCAGCCGGTGCCGGAGCGCCTCGACCGCCGCCGCGAGGTCGCCCTGCGCTGCTGCTCGCTCCCGGTCGCGCCGCCGCTCGTCCATGACCGGAGCGTACATGGACCGCGTATCCCTTCAACACCAGCCAGCCCGCTTCAGACGTCGTCGGAACAGGCGCTCGCTGCGGAGCCGGGCCGTCCAGCCAGTCGTCGACCGCGTCGCGGTCGCCCGACCCTGACTCCGCTCACGCAGGGTGGAGGACTCGGACCGGCAGCCGAGATGCGTGGCCGATCTCCACACGAGTGCTCCAGCCGCTGGTTGCTGGATCGCCGGACACGTCGATCAACACGACATGGGGTGGCTCTCCTTCGCCCATGTGCAACTCGAACAAGACCCACTCCGGTCGCGGCGTCAGCGCCTCGACCACCTTCTCCGGCCACTCCGCGGCCGTGAACGTCGCAGCCCTCTCGACGTAACAGACGTGCAGATAGTCCGCGCTGTCGGGCGCTGGATAGGCGAAGTCCCGACCGAACGCGAACAGGACATCGGCCTCCGGGAGGTCCACTCCGACGAGCGCGCGCAACCGCTCCAAGACGTGCTCCGGCGCGATCTCCTCCATGACCGGGTCAGCCGAACCGGTAGTGCTTGCGCACCGCCTCTGTCACCTTCCACACGCACGCCAGCCCCTGCGGGAAGGTGACCAGGTCGCCCGCGCCGATGTCGACGGCTGGACCGCCGCCCTCGGGCTCGACGCGCACGCGGCCGGCGAGCAGGTAGCAGGTCTCCGCGTCGTCGTAGAACCAGTCGAACGTCGACGGCTCCTTGGTCCACACTGGCCAAGACCGAACTCCGAGGGCCTCGAGCCGCTCGGGGGTGGGGCGCTCGACCAGGATCTCCACGGGGCCTCCTCGCTCGGGCGACAGCCTACTGAACCGGCCCTGCCCCCGCGGGTAGAGAGGTCGCGCGGCGGGGAGCGCCTTACCCACGTCGCGCGCAAGTCGTGGCCGCTGCAGCCGGCACGGCCCGTGCACGAGGGCGCCGCGGAGGTCGGGATGCACGCGGTCGCAGCGCCTCGACAGATCGCCCCGCCGCGCCCCTCACGCCTCCGCCGGGCCTGGCGCCACGTCGAGCGGTCGCTGGCCGTCGCGGGCGCGGCGCTGATCGTGTGGCACCTGGCCTTCGGGGCGGCCGAGGTGATCTCGCCGTCGATGTCGCCCACGCTCGTCGGGGCGAAGGCCGGCGACCCGAACAACGACTGGGTGCTCTACGAGACGGTCTCGCGCCGCGTCGCCGCGCCGCCGCGCGGCGCGCTCGTGCTGTTCCAGAACGAGGACGGCGTGTCGATCGTCAAGCGCGTCGCCGGGCGGGAAGGCGAGCGGCTGCGCCTGGTCGACGGGCAGCTCGAGGTCGACGGCGCGCTCCTGCCGCCGCCGGCGCCGGGCGTGAAGTACGTCCGCGCCGGCGTCCTGCGGCCCGACCCCGAGGGGCCGCGCGCGTACGACGTCGCGCAGGGCGCGGTGTTCTTGCTCGGCGACGACAGCAAGGACTCCTGGGACGGCCGCTACTTCGGCGGCACCCCGGTCGACGAGCTCCGCGGGCGGGCCGTGGCGGTGCTGTGGCCGCCGGCCCGCTGGCGCTGGGTGTGGTGAGCTCGCCAGAGCGAGCGACGGGGACGGCGCATCGGGCCGATCATCGCGAGCGGGCCGTCCACGAGGCGCCGCCCCTCGCGAGCGCAGCATGAAGCGCAGGAGGACGCGATGGGAGAGGTCGAGCTGGACGAGGAGGCGGTCGTCGCCATCGAGGACCGCGCCGGGCTCGGGCGCGCCGTGGGGCTCTTCGCGTCGGGCCTGGTCGGCGGGGCGCTGGTCCTCGTGGGGCTCGGGGGCCTCGGCGCCAGCACCATGACGCACCGCTGCTGCGGCGCGAGCGCCGAGGAGCGCCTGGCCCGCGACGAGGTCCGCCGCCGCTGCATGGAGCTGGGTGTGACCCCGGACGAGCTGGCCGCGCTCGACCGCGCGGCGGCCGGGGAGGAGTGACGTGGTGCGCGGCTTCTTCAAGAGCGGCCTGATCGGCGCGGCGCTGGTGGGCGGGCTGGTGCTCGGCCTGTACCTCGCCCTCTCGCGTGACCGCGACGCCGGCGAGGCCGTGTTCCTCTTCATCTGCGCCGGCATCATGGGCCTGGGCTTCGGCGGGCCGATCGGCGTCGAGCGGTCGCTCGGGCCGCGCTGGAAGCTCGCCGTCAAGCCCGGCCCCTCGACGCACGCCGAGGCGCTGCGCCTGCGGCTCGCCGTGTCCGCCCTCTACGCCTTCGCGCTCGCCGCCCTGCCGACGATCCTCGTCCTGAGCAGCCTCGGCCGCAGCGAGGTGACGCGCCTCGTCGCCGGCCTCGTGCCCTTCGACGTCACTCCGCTCCACGCCCGGGCGATGGTCGCCGGGACGATGCTCCTGGCCGCCTTCGCCCTGATCGCCGGGCTGTCGCTGCGCGGCGAGGCCCCCGCGCGCGGCCTCGGGCGCGCCGAGCAGCGCCTCCTGCCGGCGGCGGGCTTCGTGTCGGGGCTCCTCGGGTTCGTCTGGCTGATCGCCGTCGCCGGGGGCTGACCTGGGCCGCCGCTTGCTCCGGTCGGGCGCGCCGCCGCGGCGTCTCACCGGGAGGTCGCGGGTGGTCCGCGCCGGCGCCGCGGCGGCGACTCACGCCTTGCGCTGCGGCGGCCCCGGGCGCGGGGGCGTCGGC
>JAHBXY010000231.1 GCA_019636275.1 Planctomycetota bacterium
CGCGCGCGCCTGCGCGAGGTCGCCGCGCGCTGGCGCGACGGCCTGCGGCGCCTCCGCGAGCGCTGCTTTTACAACGAGGCCGTGGCCCGGGCCCGCGCGCTCGACCTCGAGGTCGTCGTGCGCCACCACGCCGACGGCCGCCTGGCGCCCGAGGCCCTCGCGCCGGCCTTCGAGCGCTGGACGCTCGAGCGCTGGGCCGAGGGGGTGCGCGACCTCGAGGACGCCCTGCGCCGCTTCCACGGGGCGGAGCACCACGCCCGCGTGGAGCGCTTCGCCCGCGAGGACGCGGCGCACCTGCTCCTGGCCCGCCGCTGGGTCGCCGCCCGCCTCGAGGCGCGGCTGCCCGCGCCGGCGACGGCCGTGGCCGAGGGCTCGGAGGCCGGGCGGCTGCGCCGCGAGCTGAAGAAGCAGCGCGGGCACCTCGCCGTGCGCCAGCTCCTGCGCGAGCTGCCCGAGCTCCTGCCGCGGCTCAAGCCCTGCCTGCTCATGAGCCCGCTCTCGGTCGCCCAGTACCTGCCGGCCGACGGGCGGCGCTTCGACCTCGTCGTCTTCGACGAGGCCTCGCAGCTCCCCACGCACGAGGCGATCGGCGCCATGGCCCGCGGGGCGCAGGTGGTCGTCGTGGGCGACTCGCGCCAGCTCCCGCCGACCGCGTTCTTCCAGCGCGGCGAGGGCGAGCGCGAGGTCGACGACGAGGCCGAGCTCGAGGAGCTCGAGAGCGTCCTCGACGAGGCGATCGCCTCGCACCTGCCCGAGCAGACGCTCGGCTGGCACTACCGCAGCCGCCACGAGTCGCTGATCGAGTTCAGCAACCGCCACTACTACGACGAGCGGCTGACGATCTTCCCCGCCGCCCGCGCCGGCGACGACGTCGGCCTGCGCTGGCACCCCGTCCCGGCGGGCGTCTACGCGGCCGGGGAGCGCACCAACCGCGCCGAGGCCGAGGCGCTCGTCGCGCACCTCGTGGCCGCCCTGCGCGCGACGCCGCCCGGGGCGCGCAGCTTCGGCGTGGTCACCTTCAACCGCCCGCAGCAGGAGCTGATCGAGGGCCTCCTCGACGAGGCGCGCGCGCGCGAGCCCGCGCTCGAGGCGCACTTCCAGGCGGGCCTCGACGAGCCCCCGTTCGTGAAGAACCTCGAGAACGTCCAGGGCGACGAGCGCGACGAGGTGCTCTTCAGCGTCACCTACGCGCGCGACGCGGCCGGGCGCATGCGCATGCACTTCGGCCCCCTGTCGCTGCCGGGGGGCGAGCGCCGCCTCAACGTGGCGATCACGCGCGCGCGCCGGCGCCTGCACGTGTTCTCCACCCTGACGCACGACCAGGTCGACCTGTCGCGCACGCGCGCGCGCGGGGCCGAGCACCTGCGGCTGTTCCTCGAGTTCGCCGCCCGCCGCCCGGCCGAGGCCGGCGCGGGCGCGGCCGCGGCGCCGCCGGTCGAGGCCGTGTGGCCCGAGCCGGCGCGCGGCCTCGAGCGCGAGGTGCACGCCGCGCTCGTCGACCTGGGGCACGAGGTGCGGGCGCGCGTGGGCGCCGGCCGCTACCGGATCGACCTCGCCGTGGTCGACCCGCGCCGGCCCGACGAGTACCTGCTGGGCGTCGAGTGCGACGGCCCGCCCTACCGCGACACGCCGGCCGCGCGCGACCGCGACCGCCTCCGCCGCCAGGTGCTCGAGGGCCTCGGCTGGCGCCTGCACCGCGTGTGGCTCCTCGATTGGGTGGACGACCGCGAGGGCGAGGTGGCGCGCCTGAAGGCGGCCCTCGACGAGGCGCTCGTCGCCGCCCCCCCGGCGCCGCCTCCGGTCGCAGCGGAGGCCCCGCCCCCCCCGGCGCCCGTCGAGCCCGCGTCGACCGAGACGGTCGCCGTCGCCCAGGCGCCCAGCGCCGCCTACGCGCCGGCGCCGGCCCGCGTCGTCAGCGCCACGCCCGACGACCTGTTCGCGCCCGCGGCGCTGCGCCCGCTGTTCGAGCGGATCGAGGAGGTCGTCGCCGCGGAGGCGCCGCTGCACGTCGACCTGCTCGTGCGCCGCGTGCTCGACGCCTGGTCGTGGCCGCGCGTGACCCCGCGGGCGCGGCAGCGCGTCGTGGGCGAGGGCTTCGACGCGCTCGTGCGCGCGCGCAAGGTCGAGGCGCGCGGCGAGTGGGTGTGGCGCCCGCGCCAGCGCCTGACCGCGTTCCGCGTCGGCGGCGAGCGCCGCCCCGAGCACCTGCCGCCCGAGGAGGTGGCCCTGGCCGCCCGCTGGCTGCTCGAGCAGAACGTGTCGCTGGCCCGCGGCGACCTGGCGCGCGAGGCCGCGAGGGCCCTGGGCTACCCGCGCCTGGGGTCGGCGATCGCGGCCGCGATGCAGGCCGGGATCGAGCGCCTGGCCGCCGACGGCGGCTGCGTCCTCGAGGGCGAGACCGTGCGCTTGGTGTGATCGACGGCTGCGGCCGCGGATGCCGGGCGAGGGGGGGCGCGCGCGGGTCGTCGGTGTGGCCCGTCTCCGCAAGCTCCGTCCCGCGGCTGCGGCGCTGGAGTCCAGGCGGACCCTTTCGCTCACGGTCGTCCGCAGCCGCGGGCCTCCCGCTTGCGCCGGCGGCCCACCGAGGATCCGGCGATCGATACGACCCGCGCGCGCTCCCCCCTCGCCTCGGCCTCCGCGCCCTCGCCTCGCTCGCTGCTCCGGTCGAAGGCTGGTCTTCAGGACTCGGCAGCGAGGGGCGATGACTTCATGCGCTCTGGCTGTGAGCTGAGCTGAGTGGTGTGATGCTCGCTGCTCCGGTCGAGGGCTGGTCATCAGGACTCGGCAGCGAGGACTCGCCTGCGAACGTCGCTCGCTTCGTACGCTCCGAGCGCGCGCCTCAGCCCGTGCGCGCCCCGAGCGCCACGGCCCGCGCGCGCGCCTCGACCGGGCCGCCGTCGAGCCAGCCGGCGATCGCCGCCGCGATGCGCTCGCCGGCGCGGCCGTCCCACAGGGGCGGCGGCTCGCGGGGTGGCGGCGGCGGCCGGTCGAGGACCTCGTGGGCGGCGGCGACGACCGCCGCAGGGTCGACGCCGACGACGCGGTTGGTGCCCGCGGTCACGGTGATCGGCCGCTCGGTGCTCTCGCGCACGGTCAGGCAGGGGACGCCGAGGACGGTCGTCTCCTCCTGCACGCCGCCCGAGTCGGTGAGGACCAGCCGCGCGCCGGCCATGAGCTGCAGGAAGGCCAGGTAGCCCTGCGGCTCGACGAGCCGCAGGCCGGGCGGCGCGGGGCGCGCGGCCAGCCGCGCCCGCGTGCGCGGGTGGACCGGGAAGACGAGCGGCAGGCGGGCCGCGACCTGCCCGAGCGCGCGGAGGAGCGCTTCGAGCCGCGGCGGGTCGTCGACGTTCGCCGGCCGGTGGAGCGTGACGAGGCCGTAGCCGCCGGGCGCCAGGCCGAGCGCCTCGAGGGCGCCCGCGCCCGCGGCCCGGGCGCGCGCGCGCAGGAGCGTGTCGACCATGGTGTTGCCGACGAGGAGCACGGTCGCGTCGTCGCGCCCCTCGCGCCTGAGGTTGGCCAGGGCGCCCTCCTCGGTGCACAGGAGCAGGTCGGCGAGCTGGTCGACGAGCCGCCGGTTCAGCTCCTCGGGCATGGTCCGGTCGCCGCTGCGCAGGCCGGCCTCGACGTGGGCCAGCGGCACCGGCCGTGGGCCGGCGCGGGCGGCCGCCAGGGCGCCGCCGAGCGTGCTCGTCACGTCGCCGACGACCACGACCAGCGCCGGCGCCTCGGCCTCGACCACGCGCCCGAGCCCCACGAGGAGCGCGGCGAGCTGCTCGAGGCCGGCCGCCCGGCCGACGTCCAGGCGGTGGTGCGGCGCCGGCAGCCCGAGGTCGTCCGTGATCCGCCGCGTCAGCTCGTCGGTGAAGTGCTGGCCGGTGTCGACCAGCCGCACGTCGAGGCCGTGCCGCGGGGCGGCCTCGAGCACCGAGGCGGCCTTCATGAAGTTCGGCCGCGCGCCGACGACCAGGAGGACCCGTCGCACGTCAGCCCTTCACGGCGCCGAGCTTGATCCCCTCGATGAAGTGCCGCTGGCCGATCAGGAACACGACGAGCATGGGCAGGAGCCCCATGACCGAGGCGGCCATGAGCAGGTTCCAGCGCGCGCCGTAGGAGCCCTGGAAGGCCTGCAGGAGCAGCGGCAGCGTCTTGATCTCGTCGCTGCGGGTGACGATCAGCGGCCAGAAGAAGTCGCCCCAGGCCCACATGAAGGTGAAGATCGCCAGGGTCGCCAGGGCCGGCTTGGCCAGCGGCAGGCACACGTGGCGCAGCACGCCGAACGACGAGCAGCCGTCGAGGTAGGCCGCCTCCTCGAGCTCGCGCGGCACGCCGAGGAAGTACTGCCGCAGCATGAACGTGCCGTAGGCGGAGAAGCAGCGCGGCATGATCAGGGCGAAGTAGCTGTCGATCCCCAGGAGGTTGCCGCCGAGGACGAGCTGCCGCGAGAAGTAGTCGGTGCCCAGGAGCCAGTTGAGGCCGTCGGGCAGGTTCTTCAGCAGCACGAACGTGGGGATCATGGTCACGGCGCCCGGGACCATCATCGTCGCCAGGTAGCCGAAGAAGAGCACGTCGCGCCCCGGGAAGCGCAGGCGGGCGAAGGCGTAGGCGGCCAGCGCGCTCGTGAGCACCTGCCCGAGCGTCACCAGGCCGGCGACGACGAGCGAGTTCACGTAGGCGCGCCCGAACGAGAGGAACGGGTAGGCGCCCCAGGCCTCGGGGTAGTTCTCCCAGCGCACGTCGACGCGCTCGATCCGGCGCCACGAGCCGTCGTCCACGACGTCGACGATCCGCCGCTCGCCCGGCTCGGCGATCTTCAGGCGCAGCCGCCCGTCGTCGAGGCGCCGCAGGAGGCGCACGCGCACCTCGCGCCCGTCGACGACCGCGACCTCCTCGCTCGACGTGGGGACGATCCCCGGCTGGAAGACCGACTCCTCGGGCTTGAGCGACATGGACAGCGCCCACACGAACGGCACGAGCGTGGAGAGCGCGATGAGGCACAGGAGCGCCAGGCCGGCGCGGTCGCGCAGGAGGCTCCGACCGACGACCGCGCTCACGCCTCGCGCCCCTTGCGGCCCAGCCACCAGGTGCCGAGCGTCACCAGGAGCACCAGGCCGAACAGCAGCACCGACTGCGCGGCGGCGTAGCCCATCTTGCCCTGGTACTCGTAGATGTTCCGGTAGATCTCGTAGAGGATCGTCGAGGTCGAGCCCTCCGGCCCGCCGCGCGTCATGATCAGCACCTGGTCGAAGATCTGGAAGCCGGCGATCAGGTTCGTCGTGAAGATGAAGAACGTCGTCGGCCGCAGCGCCGGCCAGGTGACCGACCGGAAGGTGTCCCACGGCCCGGCGCCGTCGATCGCCGCGGCCTCGTAGAGCGAGCGGTCGATGTCCTGGAGGCCGGCCAGGTAGAGGATCATGTTCGTGCCGCCCATGGCGATCCACACGAGCATGAGCAGGAGCGCCGGCTTGGCCAGCGTCGCGCTGCCGAGCCAGTCGGGGCCGCCGCCCTCGGAGACGACGCCGGCGGCGGCGAGCGTGGCGTTGAGCAGGCCCGAGTCCTGGTTGTAGATCTGCCGCCACACGAGGTACAGCGCGATCCCCGCCGCGACCGTGGGCAGGAAGAGCATGGTGCGCAGGACCACGCGCGACGTGCCCGGCCGGTCGAGGAGCATGGCCAGCCCGAGCGCCAGCGCCATCTGCAGCGGGATCGCGGCCATGAGCACGACCGTGTTCCACAGGCTGCGCCACAGGTCGCCGTCGCTCGCCAGGCGGGCGAAGTTCTCGAGCCCCACCCAGCGCGCGTCGAGGCGCGCGGCGCCGGTCGCCGGGTCGAGGCTCGAGGTGTAGGACCCCTCGGTGAAGGCCACGACGAACACGGCCAGCACCGGCAGGGCGGTGAAGGCGAGGAAGCCGAGCAGGTTCGGCGAGAGGTACAGGAGCCCCCGCGCCAGGTCCCGCGCCGCGCCTCCCGACCCCTGCCCCAAGGCGCCCTCCCCTGCACCCGGCGCCGGGCGCCGGGGGCGGGCGATTGTAAGGATCGCGGGCGCCTGGTCCAGGGTGGACCCGGGGCCTGCGCGGCCGGGCCAGGCCCGCCGCCGGCCGGGGGCGGGGGCCGGGCGCATGTGACACTCTCGTGACGGTCGCCCCCCTGTCCGGTCGGCGGCCGGTGAGCCTCTCCTGAGGCGGGAGACCCGTCATGCGCTCAGCCCTGCCGCTCGCCCTGCCGCTCGCCCTGCTCTGGGCCCTCGCCGGCCCCGCCGCCGCCCGCGTCGAGTTCGAGGCGCTCGAGGGGGGCGGCCGGTTCAAGGTCACCTTCAAGCACTCGCCCGTGATCGCCGTCGAGCGCGTCAACCTGGCCGGGTCGTTCAACGGCTGGAGCGCGACCGCGACGCCCATGCTCGACCCCGACAAGGACGGCACGTTCGAGGCGACGCTCGAGCTGCCGCGCGGTCGCCACTACTACAAGTTCGTCATCAACGGCGACGTCTGGCAGCACGACGGGGACAACCCGCTCACGGAGGCCGACGGCCACAGCGGCTTCAACTCGGTCGTCGACCTGGGCGCCCACGCCCCGCCGACCGCGGGCAAGCGCGGCGACGGGCAGGTCACCCTCGACCAGGTGATCCACGACCCGCGCCTCCTCGACATGGCCTGCGCCGTCGACGGCGGGCGGCGCCTCGTCCTGCGCGTGCACACGCTGCGCGAGGACGTCGAGCGCGTGCGCGTGGTCGCCACGCCCCGGCCGCTCGAGGGCGAGGCCGTCGTCGCGCGGCGGCTCGCGCTCGTCGACGGGCGCGACGTGTGGGAGGCGCGCCTCACCTGGAGCTCGCCGCCCGGGCGCGTGCGCTACCACTTCGCGCTCGAGGACGGGCAGCCGCAGCCGGTCAAGTTCCAGGCGGGCAAGGACCGCTTCTCGGCCAACACGGCCGACGCGGCGAAGTTCGTCACGCCCGACTGGGCGCGCGACGCGATCTTCTACCAGATCTTCCCCGACCGCTTCTGCGACGGCGACCCGGCGCGCAAGCCCGACCTGCCGCCGCGCCCCGCCGGTCGCCCCTGGCACATCGACGACCGCTACTTCGAGGCCTGGGACGCCGAGCCGAGCCACTTCAACTTCATGGGCGGCGACATCCCCGGGATCACCTCGAAGCTCGACTACCTCAAGGAGCTGGGCGTCAACGCGCTCTACCTCAACCCGATCTTCGCCGCCAAGTCGAACCACAAGTACGACGCCTCGGACTTCGAGCAGATCGATCCCGCCTTCGGCACCCTCCAGGACTACCACCGCCTGCGCGACGGCCTGCGCGCCAACGGCATGCGCATGGTCCTCGACTGCGTGTTCAACCACACGGGCGACCAGCACTACGCCTTCCGCGACGCCGAGCAGAAGGGGCCCTCGTCGAAGTACTGGAGCTGGTACTTCTTCGACGGCGGGCACCCCGTCCTCAAGTCCCCCAAGCCGAACTACCGCTGCTGGTGGGGCTTCGGCGACCTGCCGCAGCTCAACACGGCCAACCCCGAGGTCGTGAAGCACCTCATGGGCGTGGGCCGCTACTGGCTGCGCGAGGGGGCCCACGGCTGGCGCCTCGACGTGCCCAACGAGGTCGACGAGGTGAACCCCGAGTTCTGGCGCGAGTTCCGGCAGCGGATCAAGCGCCAGGACCCCGAGGCCTACATCGTCGGCGAGATCTGGACCGACGCGCGGCAGTGGCTGCAGGGCGACAAGTTCGACGCCGTGATGAACTACCCCGTGCGCTCGGCGGCGCTCGAGTTCATGTCGAAGGAGGGGATCCAGGCGCCCGAGTTCTTCCGCGCGCTCGGCCACCAGCTCGCGACCTACCCCGAGCCCGCCCTGCGCGTGCAGTTCAACCTGCTCGG
Organism: Planctomycetota bacterium; assembly: GCA_019636275.1. Classification (GTDB taxonomy): domain Bacteria; phylum Planctomycetota; class J058; order J058; family J058; genus JAMLIC01. The sequence goes on from JAHBXY010000231.1 coordinate 7,875, forward strand.
CAGCCACGACACGCCGCGGCTGAAGACGCTCTGCAACGGCGACGCGCGCCGGGCGCGGCTGTGCATGAGCTTCCTCTTCGCCTGGCCCGGCGCGCCGGTCGTCTACTACGGCGACGAGATCGGCCTCGAGGGCGGCAAGGACCCCGAGTGCCGCCGCACCTACCCCTGGCAGGACGAGCGCAAGCAGGACAAGGTCACGCTCGAGCACGTGCGCCGGCTGGCCCGGCTGCGCACGCTGGAGCCGGCGCTGCGCCGCGGCACGGTGCGCTTCCTGCACGCCGAGGGCAGGGTGGCCGCCTTCTCGCGCGAGCCGGAGACCGGCGAGGCCGGGCGCCCGATCGTGTGCGTGCTCAACGCGTCGTCGAGCCAGGTGACCGCCCGCGTGCCGCTGGCCGACCTGCGCCTCCCCGAGGGCGCGGCCGTCGAGGCCCTGCTCGGCCCCGAGGCGCGCCTCGAGGGCGGGGCGCTCGTCGTCACGCTCGGCCCGCTCGAGGCGGCGCTCGTGGCGGTCGGCGGTGGGCGCTAGTCTCCTGGGTCAGAGATCCGCCGGAAAAGGCCGGGGCGGGCGCTGGTTTTCTGGCATGCCCCGGAGTGCCTAGACGCAGGCCGGCCGCCGGGTTTTTGATCGGTCCCGCGCCTTTTCTTGGTGCTGGTTTCCCGGCGGCGCCAAATGCGCAACCCCAGCGACCGAGGGCTTTGCGCTTGGCATCGTGTTTGTGTGCGTTCTCTGCACGAGGAGACGCATGACCCCGAAGACCATTGGTCGGCCCAAGGCTGTCCTTGTCCTGACCGACGACGAGCGCGAGGTTCTGATCCGATACGCGCGGCGAGCGACGATCCCCCAGCGGATCGCCCTGCGCGCTCGGATCGTCCTGAACTGCGCCGAGGGCTTCACCAACCAGCAGGTAGCCGCCGGCATGGGTCTCAACGGGGACACCGTAGGGAAGTGGCGAGCCCGCTTCGCGGCTGATCGCCTTGAGGGCCTCCTCGACGAGCCCCGGCCTGGCGCTCCTCGGACGATCGGCGACGACGACGTCGAGAGGGTCGTCGTGAAGACCCTCGAAACGATGCCCAAGAACGCCACTCAGTGGAGCACCCGTGAAATGGCGAAGAACGTCGGATTGAGCCCTTCCGCCATTGGCCGGATCTGGCGGACGTTTGGCCTCAAGCCGCACCGGAGCGAGACGTTCGTCCTGTCGAAGGACCCTCAGCTCGTCGAGAAGGTGCGCGACATCTGCGGGCTGTATCTCAACCCACCGGATCGTGCTCTGGTCCTGTGCGTCGACGAGAAGTCCCAGATACAGGCTCTGAACCGAACTCAGCCGCTCATTCCGATGACGCCATACCAGGTCGAGAGCCGCACTCACGATTACGAGCGGCATGGGACCACCACCCTGTTCGCGGCCCTCGACGTCGCCACTGGGAAGGTGATCGGCAAGTGCTTTTCGCGGCATCGGGCGAAGGAGTTCCTGGCCTTCCTCAAGCAGGTGAGCGCAGAGGTCCCAGCGGACCAGGACGTCCATGTGATCCTCGACAACTACGCGACCCACAAGACGCCTGCCGTCCAGCGGTGGCAGGTGAAGAACCCGCGCTTCCACTTTCACTTCACGCCGACGAAGGGCTCCTGGCTGAACCTGGTCGAGCGGTGGTTCGGCCTCCTGACCCAGCGAAAGATCAAGCGGGGAACTCACACGAGCACGCAGGCGCTCGTTCAAGCGATCAATGATTACCTATCGGCCAGCAACGAGGATCCGAAGCCGTTCGTCTGGACGAAGACAGCAGACGAGATCCTGGGCAAGATTCGCCGCTTCTGCGAGCGAACCGGCGTGGCCCACCAGATCCCACCGACTATTCCGACGGATCTCTGACCCAGGAGACTAGA
>JAHBXY010000232.1 GCA_019636275.1 Planctomycetota bacterium
GGCGGCGCGCGGCGCCCGCTGCGAGCCGCCGACCGACCAGGTGCGGTCCCAGCGGCGGTCGGCCGACCAGTCGCCCAGGTTGCTCCGGCGCGGCACGCGGGCCACGATCGCGCGCTCCTTCGGCACGAGCAGCGGCAGGGCGCGGCGCAGGGTCTTGAACGTGTAGCGGTCGGTCTTCGCGACCAGCTCGCCGTCGGCGAAGAAGGCCACCGGCTCGGTCGCCGTCACCTCGACCTTCTGCGCGCGGATGACCTCGACGTCGGGCCGGCCGATGTGCTTGCCCTTCAGGCAGGTGGCCACGGTGCGCAGGAGCTGCAGCCGCTCGAAGCGGCGCCCGGGCAGCTTCTTGACCACGATCACGTCGAGCACGCCGTCGCGGTTCGACGCCTGCGGCGCCGCGCGGAAGTTGCTGCCCAGGAAGGCCTGGTTCATGAACAGCAGCATGTAGGCGTCGAGGTCGCGCGCGCGGCCGGTGTCGTCGGTGAGCGTGAAGCGGTAGTCGAGGCGCTTCGCGAACAGGACCCGGTAGACCAGGTAGAGCTGATAGATCAGCCCGCCGACCAGGCGCATGAAGGCGTGGAACAGCCACGAGCGCTGGCGCGCCTCGCACACGCCGAGGGCCACGTCGGTGCACAGGCCCAGCCCGCCGGCGGTGGCGAACGTCTTCTCCTTGGTGCGGATGAGGTCGACCGTCGTGCGGCAGCCCTCGCGGATGATCTCGCAGGCCGCCTCGAGGTCCTGGGGGATCCCGTGCTCGGCCGCCAGGTCGTTGGCGGTGCCCAGCGGGATGAGGCCCAGCGGGACCTCGCCGCCGGCGAGCACGTCGAGGACGCCGTGGTGGGTCCCGTCGCCGCCGACCATGATGACCGCGTCGTAGCGGTGCTGGCGCGCGCGCGCCGTGGCCGCCTCGGCGTCCTGGGCGTCCTCGGACCGCAGCAGCTCGACCTCCGCCGGGGCCAGGGCGGCGCGCAGGCGCGCCTCGAGGTCGGCCTGCAGGGCGCAGCGACCGGCCCGGTCGTTGACGATGACGAGGAATCGCTTCGAGGTGGACATTGGGGATGACCATGGCAAGCGCCATGCCCGCGACGTAAGCGCAAACCGGGTGGTCGATCGGCGCAGATTCGGACCAGTTCCGTCCCGAAAAGAACCGAGATGCACGATCGAGCCAACACCCTGGGTCGATCCTGAACTGAGACGATCAGAGGGCAATGTTCGTGTTTCCAGAGGCTTACGATTCAGCGGGTCGCGGGCACGGTCGCTGCTCTGATGAGCTTCACGAGGTCGCCATGACGGGCAAGATCCTGCTGACGGGCGCGACGGGGTTCATCGGCGGCGAGCTGCTGCGGCGGCTGCTGCGGCGGGACGCCCGGCCCATCGTGTGCCCCGTCCGCGCCGCCACGGCCGCCGACGCGGCGCGGCGCGGCGACGAGACCCTCGACGCCCTGCTGGGGCGCGCCGCGCCGGCGCGCCTGCGGGCGAGGGTCGAGTGGCTGGCCGCCGACGTCGAGCGGCCGCGCCTGGGCCTCGACGACGCGACGTGGTCGCGGCTGGCCGCCGAGGTCGACGAGGTCTACCACTGCGCGGCCTCGACGCGCTTCGACCTCCCCTACGACGAGGCGCGCCGGATCAACGTCGACGGCACGCGCGAGGTCCACGCCCTGGCCGAGGCCGCCTGCGCCCGCGGCGGGTTCCGCCGCCTGCACCACGTGAGCACGGCCTACGCCGCCGGGCAGGTCCAGGGCGAGGTCGACGCGAGCTTCCTCCCCGACGACGCGCCGGCGAACTTCCGCAACACCTACGAGCGCACCAAGGCCGAGGCCGAGCGCCTCCTGCGCGGCGCCATGGACCGCGTGCCCACGACGGTCTACCGCCCGTCGATCGTGGTCGGCGACAGCCGCACCGGCAAGACGACGAGCTGGAACGTCGTCTACTTCCCCATGCGCCTGGCGGCCTGGGGGCGCCTGCCGTTCGTCTCCTGCGGCGGCCGCTCGCTCCTCGACGTCGTGCCGGTCGACTTCGTGGCCGACGCGATCCTGGCCCTCGGCGCGCGCGACGACTCGCGCGGTCAGACCTACCACCTGACCTCGGGCGAGGACGCCCTGACCGTGCAGGACGTGATCGACAACGTCTACGCCGGGCTGTCGCGCCGCGCCGGCCGCGAGGTGCCGGTCGCGACGCGCGCCCTCGGCCCGCTGCCCTGGGGCCTCCTGACGACCGCCCTGCGCCTCCTCGGCTCCGAGCGCACCCGCCGGGCCCTCGACGGGTTCGACGTCTACGTGGGCTACACGCGCTGCGACACGTCGTTCTCGACCGCCCGCGAGCGCGCGCCCCTGGCCGACGCCGGCCTGGCGCCGCCCGACCCGCGCCAGTTCTTCGCCACGATCACCGACTACGCCCTGGCCCACAACTTCGGCAAGGCGCGCCGCCCCGAGCCCGCGCCGGCCCGCGCGGCGCTGCCCGCCTTCGCCCTCTCGCCCGCGCTCGCCGGGTCGTGATGAGCGTGGTGCCGCGGGGCCCGACCCGCTAGCCTGGCCGGCCGAACGCCATGCGCAGCCAGATCCAGTCCCGCCCCGTCTTCCAGCGGATCCTCTACAGCCAGGCCTGGGAGGACCCGCAGGCCGACCTCGACGGCCTGCGCCTCGGCCCGGGCGACGACGTCCTGGCCGTGGGCGCCTCGGGCGACAACGCCCTGTGCTTCGTCACGGCCGGCCCGCGCTCGGTCACGGCGCTCGACTTCAACCCGACCCAGAACCACCTGCTCGAGCTGAAGCTGTCGGCGATCGAGTCGTTCGAGCCCGAGGACGTGCAGGCCTTCCTCGGCGCGCGCCCCGCGCGGCCGGGCGCCCGCGAGTTCTTCTACCGGCAGGCGCGGCCGCTCCTCTCGCCCGCCGCCCGCGAGTTCTGGGACGCGCACCCCGACCTCCTCGACCGCGGCGTGATCCACGTCGGCCGCTTCGAGGGCTACCTGGGGCTCTTCCGCCGCTACCTCGTCCCGCTGGCGCACTCGCTCCGGACGCGTCGGCGCCTCATGGAGCTCGAGACGCTCGAGGAGCAGCGCGAGTTCTACCGGACCACCTGGGACAACCGCCGCTGGCGGCTCCTCTTCCGCGCCTTCTTCGGCAAGACGGTCATGGGCCGCCTCGGCCGCGACCCGGAGTTCTTCCGCTACGTCGACGTGGGGCAGGTCGGCGAGCGCTTCCGCCGGCGCTTCGAGCACGCCGTCACCGGCATGCCGGTGCGCGACAACTGGTTCCTCGAGTACATGACGCTCGGCGAGTACACCCGCCCCGACCACCGCCTGCCGCCCTACCTGCGCCCCGAGCACCACGCGCTCCTGCGCGCGCGCGGCCGCGAGACCCTGCGCCTGGTCACGGGATCGTTCGAGGAGTTCCTCCCCACCCAGCCCGAGGGCGCCTTCAGCGCCTTCTACCTGTCGGACATCTTCGAGTGGATGAGCCAGGACGCGTTCCACGCGCTCCTGCGCCAGTTCCACCGCGCCGCGCGCGACGGCGCCCGCCTCACCTGGCGCAACCTCCTCGTCCCGCGCGGGCACCCCGACGCCCTGAGCGACCTGTTCGAGCACGAGCCGGCGCTGTCGCAGGAGATCCACGCCCGCGACCGCTCGTTCGTCTACGGCGCCTTCGTCGTCGAGCGCGTGAAGAAGGCCGCCCGCGGCCTGGCGACGGCGTGAAGCCCGGCGCGAGCCTGGCCCGGCGCGCCTCCGAGGCGGCGATCCTCGGCATCCTGCGCTGGCGCGCCGTCGTCGTCCTGCTGACCCTCGCCGCCCTCGGGCTCTCCTACGCGGCCGTCCTGCGCGCGGCCGGGGCCCCGGGGCCGCTGCGGGCCCCGGTCGACAACGGCATCGAGATCTGGTTCCTCGAGGGCGACGAGGCCATGCAGGCCTACCGGCGCTTCCAGGAGACCTTCGGCAACGACGAGGCGGTCCTCGTCGCCTTCTCGGTCGACGGGAGCGTGTTCGACCCGGCGACGCTCGCCCTCGTGGCCGACGTGACCTCGCGCGCGCGGGCCGTCCCGCTCGTCAAGGGCGTGACCAGCCTGTCGACGGTCGTGTGCTTCGGCGCGGGCGACGACGGGTCGATCGAGGTCGCGCGGCCCTTCCGGGCCCCCCTGCCCGACGACCCGGCCGCCGCGAGGGCGGCGGCCGACCTGGCCCGGACGCGCGTGACGAGCGACCCGCTCTACCGCGGCGCGCTCGTCTCGCCCGACGAGCGCACGACGCTGCTCACGGTGCAGCTCGAGGCGGTGCCGCCGCGCGAGATGGACCTGCGCCGCGGCGAGGTGCTCGCGGGCGTGCGCGCCGCCGTCGACGACGCCTTCGTGGCCGCCGGCCGCGCCCCGGGCTCGTGGTGGTGGGGCGGGATCGGCGTCATGAACGAGGAGCTGAACCGCCTCTCGCTCGAGGACCTGCTGCGCTTCGGCGGCCTGTCGACGGCGCTCGTCCTCGTGTTCCTGTGGTTCGCGCTGCGCCGCGTGGGCGCCGTCCTCGTCGCCTGGGCGGCCGTCTACCTGGCGCAGACCTGGACGCTCGGCGCCTACTTCGCCGCCGGGCTGCAGCTCAACCTCGTGACCATGATCCTGCCCACGCTGGTCATGGTCATCGGGCTGACCGACACGATCTACTTCATCACCATCTGGCAGCAGGAGCGCGACGAGCTGGCCAGGGAGGGCCTGACCAAGCGCGAGGCGCTCGCCCGCTGCCTGGGCTTCTGCGCCCTGCCGGGCGCGTTCAACACGGTGACCGCCTCGGTCGGCTTCCTGGCCTTCGTCACGGCCGACATGGCGGCCCTGCGCCACCTGGGCCTCTTCGCCGGGCTGGGGATCGGGCTGGCCTTCGTCAGCTCGGTCGTCGTGTGCGCGGTCGCCCTCGACGCCTTCGACCTGCGCGTGCGCGCGGCCGGCGACCCGCCCGACGACGGCTGGCAGGCGCGCGCGCTCGCGGGCCTGTCGCGCTTCGTCGCCCGGCGCCACCGCGCGATCGTGTGGGTGGGCGCGGCGCTGCTGGCCGTCTCGGCGGCCGGGGTCCTGCGCCTCGACGTCGACACCTACACGCTCGGCTACCTGCGCGAGTCGAACCCCGTGCGCCGCGACAACGACGCGATCGAGGCCGCCTTCGGGCCGTACCTGCCGCTGGAGGTCGTCGTCGAGGCCGGGCGCCCCGACGGCATCAAGGCGCCGGCCGTGCTCCAGGCGATCGACGCCCTCGAGCGCGAGACGACCGCGCGCGAGGAGAAGGTCGGCGGCTCGACCTCGATCGCCGGGGTGGTCAAGCGCCTCAACGAGGTGTTCCAGGACGACCCGGCCGCCCACGCCGTCCCCGACGACCCCGACCTGATCGAGCAGGAGCTCCTCTTCTACGACCCGCAGCGCCAGGACGACCCGCTGCAGCTGGTCGACTTCCCCCGCTGGGAGCGGGCGCGGATCACCTTCCGCACCGACAACGACAGCGCCCGCGCCGCGCAGGGCATGCTCGCGCGCCTCGAGGCCGACGCCGCCCGCCTCCTCCCCGAGGGCGCCCGCGCCGTGCCGTCGGGCTACGTGCCGCTCTACGTGCGGCTGATCGACTACCTGGTCTGGGGCCAGGTCTCGTCGATCGCGACCTCGTTCGTGGTGATCTTCGTCGTGCTCCTGGTCCTGTTCCGCTCCTGGCGGCACGCCCTGATCTCGCTCCCGGCCAACGTGATCCCGGTCGCGCTCACCCTCGGGTTCATGGGCTGGGCCGGGATCCACCTCGACGTGGCCACGGTGCTGATCGCCGCCGTCGCCCTGGGCCTGGCCGTCGACGACACGATCCACGTCGTGTTCAAGTTCCGCGCCCTCGAGCTCGAGGGCGGTGACACGGCCAGCGCCGTCGACCGGACGCTCCGCAGCACCGGCGCCGCGATCCTCGCCACGTCGGTCGTCCTGGCCCTGGGCTTCTCGGTGCTCGGGCTGGCGCAGGTCAAGAGCGTGGCCGTGTTCGGCGCGCTCATGGCCGTGACCATGCTCTCGGCCCTGATCGGCGAGCTCCTGATCACGCCGGCCGTGATCCTGACCTTCTTCAACCGGCGCGCCGCGCCGAAGTAGGCCAGGGGACGCGAAGGCAAGGAAGACCGACGGAGGTCACGGATGTGCCTCCGTGCCCTCCGTCGGTCGCTCGTCGCCTTCGTGTCCGATCAGCGACCGCCGCGGGTCACACCTCGACCTTCGGCGCCTCGCCGCCGGCCGGCGTCTCCCCCAGCTCGCGGGCGGTCGACTCGACGAGCAGCGCGGTCATGCGCTGCGCGAAGGCCACCGGGTCGGCGATCGGGCTGCCCTCGGTCAGGAGCGCCTGGTCGTGCAGGACCTCGGTCCACTGGCGCACCCGCTCGCGGTGCTTCGGCTCCTTGACGAGCTCGCGCAGGTTCACGACCAGCGGGTGCGACCCGTTGAGCTCGAGCGTGCGCCGGCCGCCGGGGAGGCCGCCCTGGCCGTGCTGCTTGAGGATCCGCTCCAGGTTCGCGCCCAGGTCGTGCTCGCCGGCCACGAGGCACGCGGGCGAGTCGGTCAGGCGCTCGGTCATGCGCACGCCCTTCACCCGGTCGCCGAGCGCGTCCTTCATGGCCTGGATGAGCCCGCCCCAGGCCGGGTCGGCCTCGTCCTTCTTCTCCTCGTCCTTCGCCTCGCCCTCGAGCTTGATCTCGCCCTTCATGGCCGAGACGAGCTTCTTGCCCTCGAACTCGGGCAGGGCCGTGGCCACCCACTCGTCGACCGCGTCGGTGAAGAAGAGCACCTCGTAGCCCTTCTTCTTCAGCCCCTCGATGTGCGGGCTCTTCTCCAGGAAGGCGCGGTCCGGGCCGGAGATGTAGTAGATCGCCGGCTGGCCCTCCTTCATGCGCCCGACGTAGTCGGCCAGCGACGCCAGGCCGCCGCCCTCGTGCGTGCTCTCGAAGCGCAGGAGCTTGGCCAGGCGGTCCTTGTTGTTCGGGTCGAGGTGCAGGCCCTCCTTGAGGACGGCGCCGAACTCCTTCCAGAAGGCCGCGTAGTCGTCCTTCCGCTCGCTCGCCAGCGCCTCGAGCATCTCCAGCGACTTCTTCGTCACCTGGCGCTTGATCGACTCGACGACGAGGTCGTGCTGCAGCACCTCGCGCGAGACGTTGAGCGGCAGGTCGTCCGAGTCGACGACGCCGCGGACGAAGCGCAGGTGCTCGGGCAGGAGCGCCTGGCACTCCTCCATGATGAACACCCGCTTCACGTAGAGGCGGATCCCCGAGCGCATCTCCCGGTGGAACAGGTCGAACGGCGCGCGCTTCGGCACGAACAGGAGGCCCGTGAACAGCTGCGTGCCCTCGATCGTGAAGTGCGTGCGCGCCAGCGGGTCGTCCCAGTCGTGGGAGACGTGCTTGTAGAACTCGGCGTACTGCTCGTCCGTGACCTCGCCCTTCGGGCGCGTCCACAGGGCGCTGCCCTTGTTGATCGTCTCCGTGCTCTTCGTGCGCTTCTCGTCCGCGCCCTCGCCCTCGACCTCCTCGCTCTCGAGGACGATCGGGTGGCCGACGAAGTCGGAGTACTTCTTCACCAGCTCGCGCAGGCGCCAGGGCTGGAGGAACTCCTTCTGCTCGTCGCGCAGCTCGAGCACGATGTCGGTGCCGCGGCGCAGACGGCCGCCCGGGGCCAGGGTGAAGGTGCCCTCGCCGCTCGAGGTCCAGGTCCAGGCCTCGTCGTGACCCGCCGCGCGGCTGACGACGACGACCCGCTGCGCCACGAGGAAGGCGCTGTAGAAGCCGACGCCGAACTGGCCGATCAGCTTGGCGTCCTTCGAGGCGTCGCCCGAGAGCTTCTGCATGAACTCGCGCGAGCCGGAGAAGGCGATCGTGCCCAGGAACTTGGTCAGCTCGTCCTTGGTCATGCCGACGCCGTTGTCCGAGATCGTCAGCGTGCCCGCCTTCTCGTCGGGGCGGAGGACGACCTCGAGCTTCGTGTCGTCGCCCAGGAGCCCGTGCTCGGTCAGCGCGCGCAGGCGGACCTTGTCCAGGGCGTCCGAGGCGTTCGAGATCAGCTCGCGGAGGAACACCTCCTTGTGCGTGTAGAGCGAGTTGATCATGAGCCCGAGCAGGGCCCGGGTCTCGGCCTGGAAGGTGTGGTTCTCGACCGTCGGGGTGTCGGCCACGGCGCTCTCTGCCATCTTGACGCTCTCCTGCTGCCATCCCGGCGGGTCGGGGCGCGTCGGCCCGGCCGCCGGGGTCTCGAAGGTGCGGCGGTTGCGCTGCTGGGCCGCCGGCGCCGGCGGCCCACGGCGTACACCTAGCAACAGGGTTGCCAGGGCGCAGGGGCGTGGTACCTTCGCCCGCCCGACCGGAGCACCCGGCGTCGGAGCGAGGACCACCCGTGACCCCGACCACCGCCCTGTTGCTGGCCCAAGGCGTCGAGCGCGCCGACTTCGACTGGACCTGGCTGATCTTCGGCCTGCTGGGCCTCGTCGGCCTGGTCCTGATCGCCTTCTTCATCTCCTACGGCTCGCTGTGGCTCAAGGCGCTGCTCTCCGGCTACTACACCGGGATCTGGCGCATCGTGGGCATGCGCCTGCGCGGCGTGAACCCGCACGTGATCGTCGACGCGGGCATCATGGCCCACATGGCCGGGCTGCGCGTCAACGACGAGCCGCTCGAGGCGCACTACCTGGCGCGCGGCAACGTGCCCAACGTCGTGCGGGCGATCATCGCCGCGTCCAAGGCCCGGATCGACCTGTCGTTCGACCGCGCCTGCGCGATCGACCTCGCCGGCCGCGACGTCCTCGACGCCGTGCGCACGTCGGTCTACCCGCGCGTGATCGACTGCCCCAACCCGCAGCAGGGGCGCATCACGGTCGACGCCGTGGCCAAGGACGGCATCCAGGTGAAGGTCAAGGCGCGCGTGACCGTGCGCGCCAACCTGGCCACGCTCGTCGGCGGCGCCACCGAGGAGACGGTCATCGCCCGCGTCGGCGAGGGCATCGTCTCGGCGATCGGCTCGGCCGAGAGCTACAAGGCCGTGCTCGAGAACCCCGACCGGATCTCCAAGATGGTCCTCGGCAAGGGCCTCGACTCGGGCACCGCGTTCGAGATCCTGTCGATCGACATCGCCGACGTCGACGTCGGCGAGAACGTCGGCGCCAAGCTCCAGGCCGACCAGGCCGAGGCCGACGTGCGCGTCGCCCGCGCCAAGGCCGAGGAGCGCCGCGCGGCGGCCGCCGCCCGCGTGGTCGAGAACGAGGCCCTCGTCGTCGAGAACCGCTCCAAGGTCGTCCTGGCCGAGGCCGAGGTGCCCAAGGCCATCTCGCAGGCCTTCCGCGAGGGGAACCTGGGCGTCATGGACTACTACAACCTCAAGAACATCCAGGCCGACACGCAGATGCGCGCCAACATCGCCGGCAGCACCGGCGCGGCGCCCGGCGCGGCCGGGCCGTCGCCCGGGTAGGCGGCGCGCGTGGGCGGCAGCCTCCCGATCATCCTCTTCGTCTTCTTCGTGGTCGCCCTGGGGGCGCTCAACTGGTTCCTCTCGGCCCTGGCCCGCATGGCCGCCCGGGCCGAC
>JAHBXY010000233.1 GCA_019636275.1 Planctomycetota bacterium
AGCTCCAGCGCCTCGCGCGCGTCGCGCGGGCGCCGCAGGAGCGCCACCTCGACCTCGCCCGGCGGGCGGCAGCGCAGGAGCGCCGAGAGCGCCCCCCGCAGCGGCTCGAGGTCGTCGTCGCCGCTTCCGTCGAGCCGCGGCAGGAGGTCGAGCGCCACGTCGACCGCCTCGCGCGGCCCGCGCCGAGCCAGCTCGAGGAGCGTCTCGACCCCGCGCGGCGCGGCCGCGTGCGGCAGGTCCTCCTGCAGCCGCCGGCGCAGCTCCTCGTCGCTGAGGAGGACCGCCGGGCGGTGCGGCGCCACGACCCGCCAGCCCGAGGGCAGCGGGGCCGCCGCGCCCTGGGCGTCGAGGGCCACCACCCGGGGGGGCCCCTCGGCGGCCTCGTCGACGCGGAGCGCGCGCACGAGCGCCCCCGCCTCGAGCATCACGAGGTCGCCGGGCGCCGGCCACGACGCCTCGCCCGCGCGCGCCGCCGCCACCCGCCAGCGGTAGACGGCCGCCGGATCCCCGCCCGCGATCGCCGCGCGCCGCAGCGCGCCCAGGTCGTGCTCGCTCACGCGCCGAAGAACCCTTCGGGGATGTCGACGATGTTCTCGGTGAGCTTCGGCTTCGCCGCGGCGGCCGCCGCCGACTTGGAGGCCGTCGCCTCGCGCTTCCGCTCCACCCAGGCGAAGATCTCCTCCAGGCGCTCGCCGAGCGCCGGCACGTCGTCGTCCTCCTCGGCCTTCGGCGGCAGGGCGGCCACGATCCGCGAAAGGTCTTCGCGCGTGACCTCGTCGGGGGCGCGCAGGACCACGAGCTCGATCATCTTCGGATGGTAGTCGTCGCTCTTCGCGTAGCAGCCCACGTGGAAGTAGACCGGCGAGCGGCGCATGCCGTAGATCTGCTCGCGCGCGAGGCGCAGGTCGCCCTTGTCGATCTTGCCCGAGCAGAAGCGGCAGGCCGCGCGCGCCGAGGGCGCGTGCTCGAGCGCCGGCACGCCGGCCGTGTGGCGCCAGGGCGAGCGCGGCGTGGGCAGGACGTGCGCCGGCACGCGCTGGGCGAAGTAGGCCTTGAGCTCGGGCGGCCAGCGGTCGGAGGCCTCGACGACGATCCGGCGGCACAGGCCGGGCGCCAGCTCGACGATGCAGGCCGGGTGGAAGCGGCGCTCGCCGTCGAGCGAGAAGGCGCGCACGGCGTGCCCGTGCGACGGGCCGGCGACGCCCGGGCAGGGCTCCATGCAGTAGACGCACGGCTTCACGCCCGCGGCGTCCTTGTCGTAGCCCAGGTCCATGATCGGCGTGCGCTGGTAGGAGCGCGGGGCCGGGCCGACGCCCTCGGGGACGAAGCGCGCCAGGTCCTCGAGCACCTCGGGGGGCCAGTCCGGGTCCTTGTCGACCAGCTTGCGCCGGGCGTGGTCGGGGGCCCGCTTGGCCGCGCAGTCGACGTGCAGGAGCTCCGGCTTGCCGAGGATCGGGACCGCCTCCACCCGGTAGGCGCCCTTGTCGATCGCGGCCCCGCACTGGCGGCACGAGGCCCGGACGGCCCGCGACACCTCGACGCGGACGTCGATGTATGGGTTCCAGTGCATGGGTCTCCCCCGAGCGCGCGCGAGTTCCCTCGCGGGCGGCTCCCCCCCGGGAGAGGAGTCTTTCCCCTGGCCCCCTCCCACGCAAGGGGCCCGACCGTTTCGTGGCCCCGGCGACCCGCAAGCTCCGGCGGGCCGTCGCGATGCGATCCGCGCCCGGCCCTCAAGCCGGAAGGCGATCGTGCCGATCGTGGAGGGGAGGAGGCGCCCCCGGTGCTGCTCGAGGGTGGGTTCGCGGTCGTGGCCTGGGCGGGGCTGGCAGGGGCGCTGGCCTGGAGCGCCCGGGAGGTCGGCGCGGCCGGCGCCTGGCCAGTGACCGGCGCCCTGCTCCTCGGGCCCGACGACGACGAGCCCGGCGCGCCCGACCTGCGGTTCCGCGCCTTCGCCGCGGGCGTGCTCCTGGTCGTGACGCTGGCCCTGGCCTTCCCCACGGCCGTGCGCGGGGCCCCGGCCGGACAGGTCGTCGCCGTCCTCGTCGTGGTCCTGCCGCTGCTCACGGCGAGCCTCGCCGCCGCGGCGGACCTCGCCGGCCGGGCGCTCGCGGCGCGCCGGCGCGCCGCGGTCGTCGTCACGGGGGCCGTCGGGGCCGCCGGGGCCGCCGGGGCCGAGGGCTCGCTCGCCGACCTCCTCGAGGAGGCCCGCCTCGAGCTGCAGGAGGCCACCGCCCGCGTCGTCTGCCCGCACCTGCAGGCCGCGCTCGAGGCGCTGGGCGAGGCGCTCGACGACTACGCCCTGGCCGCCCGCCGGCCGGACGCCGGGCCCGACCTGCGCGCGCGCGTGCGCGGCGTGGCGGCCCTGGCGCGCACCTGCGCCGAGGCCGAGGGCCAGGAGGCCCGCCGCCTGCTCGGGCTCACGCCCGACGCCGGCCCCGACGAGGCGGCGGCGCTGTGCCGCGCGCTCCTGCCCCTCTACCGCGGCGAAGGCGCCCTGCCGGGCGTCGACCCCGCCCGGGCCCGAGCGCTCGAGGCGGCCGCGGACCGCGTGTCCCGCACCGACCGCCTGCGCCGGGCCGCCTGAGCCGACAGCTCCCCACCCGAGGCCACCATGCTCCGAGAGCCCGCCCTCGACATCGCCATCCTCCTCGACACCACCGGCGCCATGGGCGCCTACGCGGCGCACCTCGCCCGACGGCTGGCGGCCACGATCGCCGCCGTCGAGGCGCGCGCCGGCGACGTGCGCCTGGGCGCGGTCGCCTTCAAGGACCACGGCGCCGAGGGCGAGGACGAGGCCTACCTGACCCGCACGCTGCCCTTGACCCCCGACCGGGCGCGGGCCCTCGACTTCTTCGCCTCGCCCGCCCTGGCCCCGGGCGTGGGCGGCGGTGGGGCCGAGGCCGTCGAGTGCGCCCTGCGCGCGGCGCGCGGCCTGCGCTGGCGCGAGGAGGCGCGCCGCGTGGTCGTGCTCGTGGGCGACAAGCCGCCCCACGGGGCCGGCCTCGACGCCCTGCACGCCTGCCCGGAGCACGTCGACTACCGCGAGGAGGTCGAGGCGCTGGCCCGGCGCGGCGTGGCCCTGCACGCGGTCCACGTCGGCGGCCACCTCGTGACCGGGCGCGTGTTCGAGTTCATGGCCGCGCGCACCGGCGGCGCCTGCGTCGCGCTCCCGCACATCCGCGACCTCCCGCAGGTGGTCGCCGACCTGTGCCTCCTGCCCGTCGCCCCCGCCCGGCGCCGTCGCCCCGAGCCGGCGCGGCCGGCGCCGCGCCGCGCCGCGGCCCTCGCGGGCGCGCTGGCTGCGGCCTGACCTCGGCGCGCAGGTACGCGCGCGCGCGGCCGGGGCGAGGCCCCGGCCGCGGCGTCGACGAGCGTCCGTGTCCTAGAGGGCCGGCCGGAAAGCCGCTTCGCGGCCTTCCTGCCCTCTAGCTTCATCGCTGATGCCGGGGGATCCGTGTGCTCGGCCGCTGCTATCACACATCTAGAGGACTTACGGGTAGGTCGGCGGCCGAGCACAGGGACCCCCGGCCGGAGTCGGCCCGGCCCGGCCCGGCCGAGGCAGCTGCCTGGCGCATTTCCGGCCGGGCCTCTAGCGGCGGGGACGGACCGCGTCGGTGAGCCCCGAGGTCGGCGGCAGGCCGAGGCGCTTGACCTCGTGCAGGACGCGCGCCGGCATCTCGATGGCGATCCAGTCGATCTCGCAGGGGAGCTTCAGCTTCTTGCCCAGGTTGACGAACATGCCGTCGATCTCGGCCGACGGGACGTAGACGTAGGCGAGGTCGACCGCCTCGACCACCGGACGGGCGCGCCGCTGGAGGGTGAAGTCGAACGGCGAGTCGAACTGCGAGGGGCCGCGCCTCGTCGTCGCCAGGGTCACGGCCTTGACGTGGACCTCGAACTGGTCCTGGCCGTACTCCCACTTCTTCACCTCGACCGAGTGCACGCGCTTGAGCACGGGCGTGCTGTCGTCCATGTGGGAGATCCACTCGACGAACAGCGTGCCCGGGCAGAGGGCGGCGACGGCGCGCTCGGCGTCGGCGCGGTCGAGGATCTGGAGCTGGTCGGCGCGGGCGACGCCGGCCGTGAGGACGAGCCCGAGGAGGAGGGCGGGGAGCGAACGGGTCATGGGTGAGGTCTCGCTGTGGTTGGGCCCGCGGAGAGTCGCGAGCGGTTGGTCGACCAACAGCAAGGGCCAGACCACGCCGAAGCCACGGCGTAGGTGAACCTTCGGGTGATCTGATCGTTTTCGTCCGTCGCGTGGCTGAATCGGCGGCGAGACGAACGCTGCGCGATGCGGCTAGCCGGTCGTCTCGAGGAACCCGGCGATCCGGTTCATCACCTGGGGCGACTTCTCGAGCACGGCGAAGTGGCTGCCGAGCGGCAGGTGCAGGTGCTGCGCGCCAGGGATGCGGCGGGCGATCTCGAAGGACATGCGCGCGGGCGTGAGCCAGTCGAGGAGGCCCGAGATCACCAGCGTCGGCTGCCGGACCTCGGGGAGGAGGTGGTAGACCGAGTGGGCGTCGAGCGCCTGGAACAGGCGCAGGTAGTTCTCGAACGACGCGCCGAACACGTCCTCGAGGTACTGCCGGTACATGTCGACGAGCTTCGGGTTGCCCCACAGCGCCGCGAGCACGAGCCCGGTGCCGCGCACGTGGAGCTCGTTGCGCAGGAGCCGGCCGATCAGGTCGGCGGCGCCGGGCGAGGCGACGAGCTGCTCGACCGTGGCGTGCAGGAGCCGGTGGAAGAAGGGCAGGCGGACGAGCGGCTGGAGGCCCGTCTGGAAGATGTGCCCGTAGCTGCCGTTGAGCAGGACGAGGCGCTGCACGCGGTCGGGGTGCTCGAGGGCCGCCTCGAGCGACACCTGCACGCCCATGGACCAGCCGACGAACGTGGCCCGGGCCACGCCCTCCTGATCGAGGACGCGCAGGGCATCCTGCGCGTGGTGGACGACGGCGAGCTGCTTCGTGCGCGGGGGCGTGCCCGAGCGGAACAGGCCGCGGTAGTCCCAGGTGATGATCCGGTGGGTGCGCGAGAAGCGCTCGACGAGCGGCTCCCACGCGTAGAGGCGCCCGCCGAGGCCGTTGGCCAGGACGAGCACCGGGGCGCTCGGCGACGCCGCGCCGAGCACCTCGTAGTGGAGCCGCACGCCGTCGTCGGACAGCGCCGTCCGCCCCTCCGCGTGGCGGAGGAGCGGCGTGTGCGGCGCCAGCGGCGGGACGTGGTCGGGCGGCGTCGGCGGGGCTTCGCCCGCCGGCGCCGCGCCGCCCGCGTGCCGTGCCGCGCCGGGGGTCAGGCGGTCGAGCCCTCGCCCTCGGCCGCCTCGACCTCGCCCTCGCCGGAGGTCTCGTGCTCGGCCGGCGGGCGGATCCCCAGGAGCTGGATCGCCGCGTGACGGGCGCGCCGGTCGCGCTTCTTCTTGTTGCGCGGGTGGACTCCCCGCCAGGCGGCGTCCGCCTCGGTCAGCGCCTTCTGCAGGCGCTCCTTCTGGCCGGTCAGGGCGCCCTTCTCGGTCTCGAGCTGGGCCTCGAGCTGCGGCACGTGCTCCTCGGCGCGGGCCGCCTCCTTGCGCACGCGCTCGAGCGCCTTCTGCGCCTCCTCGAGCCGGCGCTCGGCGTCCTCGACGGCCGTCCGCGAGTGCTTGGCGTCCTTGCGCCGCTCCCCGAGCCGGTGCTCGACGTCGTGCACCTGCCGCTCCGACGCCTGCGCGGCCGCGAGCGCCTCGGCGAGCTCGGCGTCGGCCTTGGCCGTCGTCTCCTTGAGCTCCTTCTTGGCGTCCTTCTTGGCCCCGCGCGCCTCCTCCTCCTGGCGGCGCTTCTCGTCCCTGGCCTCGGGGCTGTCCGCCGCTGCGGCCTTCTTGCCCTCGTCGAGGCCCTTCATGGCCGCGGGCAGATCCTTCATGGCCTTGGCGGCCTTGTCACTCAGCCACAGACGCATCGGTCACTCCTTGCCGGGCCCTTCTCACGCTCGGTCACTCGGGCCCAACGCCGGACCTCGGGGTCACGCGCTCCGTCGATTCGGGTCGCAGTCGCCCCGAACCATCCATGAGACCGCCGCAACCCCCTGCAGGTCAATCCCGAACGGTTGGATTTCCTGTAGCACGGGGGGTCGGGGGCGGGGAGGGAGAAACCCGGGGCGGCGGACGGCGGCGCTGGAGCGAGAGCCCCGACCCGCCAGGGACGGGCGAAACGGCCGCCAGTTCATGCCAGTCCGGGGCCTCGCGCCCGTCGCCCGCCCCTCGCGAGCTCGTCCCCGACCCGCCAAAGCGAGCGATGGGGACGGGCGGAACGGACCGGTTCATGCCAGTCCGGGACCTGCGCCGATCGCCCGCCCCTCGCGAGCGCATCACTCATCGTTGGGGACGGGCGGAACGGACCGGTTCATGCCAGTCCGGGACCTGCGCCAATCGCCCGCCCCTCGCGAGCGCATCATTCCTTGCAGGGCTCGCGCCAGCCGGGGCTGCGCTGGCCCGCGACCACGCAGGGCGTGGCGCAGTCGAGCGGCTCCACCTGGGCCGCGACGTCGCGGCCGACCGGGTTGTCCCCGCCGGCGCGGGCGTGGGCGTAGTGAGCGTGGAGGCACTTGACCCCCCCGCCCTCGGACCCGCCGACCCCGCCGCGGAGCCGGGCGTGCGCCGGGCTGCCGGCGGGCAGGCGCGCGGCCCGGGCGGCCGCGTAGTCGGCCTGCGCGCGCTCGAAGGCGGCCCGCAGGTCGGGGTCGCGCTCGAGGCGCTCGGTCCAGGCGCGCACGCCGCCCTGCTGCTCGAGGCGCGACACGCGGCGCCGGGCGAGGGGGCAGGTGAGCCAGTAGAGGGTGGGGAAGGGCGCGCCGTCGTCGAGGACCGGGTGCGCCTCGAGCAGGACCGGCAGGCCGAGGCGGCAGCGCGAGGCCACCTGCCAGCGCCCGCGGGCGGGGCGGCCGAGCTGCGCGCGGACGGTCGCGACGTCGTCGCGGTGGTCGTGGTCGGGCGCGTCGGCCCGGGCGTCGTCTGGCGGGAGGCGCTCGGCGGTCACGCCGTCCAGCCTACCGCGACCCCGGCGAGGCGCCGGCTCGACCTCAGGCTGGCGCGTAGCCCTCCCGCGCCTTCTCCTTCGCGCGGCGGGCGAGCTCCCCCGCCGGGTCGGACGACGGCGTGCGGCGCCGCTGGCCAGCGGCGCCGCGGAGGCCGTAGTGGACCTCCACGGCGTCGAGGTCGGCCCGGGCGCGCCAGAAGCGGTCGCCCCGGACCAGCTCGAGCCAGCCGTCGGCCGTCGCCGGCGGCGCCGGGGTGGCGGGCGCGGGCGCGGCGGAGATCAGCGGGATCGTGCCCTCGTCGGTGCCGACCGCGAGCGTCGAGGCCCCGGGCGACCAGGCGAGCGCGCGCGGGAGCGGCCCCCCGAGGTCGAGGCGGCGGGCGGCGCCGGACGCGAGGTCGACGAGGACCACCGCGCTGGCGCGGGTCACGCGCGATCGCTCGGCCGGCTCCACGAGGTGGGCCAGGATCCGTCCGCACGGCGAGGCCGCCTCGGCCGCCGCGCGAGGGACGTAGGACAGGCGCAGCGGCGCCGAGAGCGCCCCGTCCGGGGCGACCCGCCGGGCCCGCGCGGTGCTCGCCGGCTCGCCGCGCTCCGACGGCTCGCGCTCCCACACCACGGCCCCGCGCCCGGCGACCCGGGGCGTCGTCCCGGGTCCGAACAGGTCCGGCCCGGCGAGGACCGGGCCGCTCCGGGCGCGCGGCGAGCGCGCCAGCGGGTCGAAGAGCAGCAGCTGCGCCCCGCGCATGACGGCGGCGAAGCCGCCCGGGCCGACGCTCACCGCGTCGCCCCTCACCGCCCGGTGCGCCCGCGGCGCGCCGAGGTCGTCCAGGCGCCAGGCGCGCGCCGCCTGACGGGTCGCGAACACGACGTGCCCCTCGGGACAGACGAGCGTGGCCGCCTCGAACCACTCCCGCGCGAGCGGGCGGCGCGCGACGACCTCGCCGGTCGGCACGTCGACCACCGCGACCGCGCTGCCGACCGCGTGCTCATGTGTGGCCAGCCGCTCGCACCAGGCGACCGCCACGCGCGCGCCAGCGAGGTCCGGTCCCACGACGCGCACCGGCCCGGGCAGGGTCGTCACGCGCCGCACCGCCCCGCTCGCCGCGTCGACCGCCGCCAGGACCTCGCCCGCGCCCGCGAAGAGCGTCCCGCCGTCGGCCGACCAGGCGAGCGCGCTCACCCGCCCCAGGCCGAAGCGCTCGCCCACGACGCGACGGACGGTGAACGCCTCGAGCGGGGGCGCCGTCACGCCGGCCGGCGCCGGGTCCTCGCCGAGCGCCAGGAGGTGCAGGGCGGCCCGGCCCGCCTCGTCGGCGAGGCCGGCGCGCGCCAGCGCGCGCGCGGCGGCGGTCCACGCCGCCGCCGTGCCCTCGGCCTCGGCGGCGCGCACGAGCGCGCGCGTCGCGGCGTCCACCGACCGCTACCGGAAGACGACGTCGACCGTGAGGATCCGGTCGCCGCGGATCAGGGCCACCTGCACGCGGTCGCCGCTGCGCCCCTCGATCCGCTCGCGGATCGAGTTGATGTCGCGCACGACGATCCCATCGACGGCGATCACGCGGTCGCCGCGCCCGATCCCGGCCCGCTGCGCGGGCGAGTTGGGCATGATCCGGCGCACGGGCACGCCCACGTGGCAGGGCGCCCGGTGCGGCGTCGGGTGCTCGAGGTCGGCCACGACGCCGAGGAACGAGAGCGCCACGTAGTCGATCGAGCCCTCGGTGGTCGTGCGCTGGGCGCGGCCGACGACGCGGGCCTGGTCGCCCTCGCTGGCGTCACCGGAGATCAGGAGCCCGCCGGCCGTGCGACCGTTGACGAGCTCGAGCACGAGGCGCCCGCGCTCCTTGCCGTCCTGGCCGGCGACGGCGACCTCCATGCCGACCTCGGCCGCCGGCTCGGGCGGGAACTGCAGGAGCACGACGCCGTCCCGCGCGCTCACGACGCGGCCGACCGGCAGGCGCTCGCCCGCGTTCGGCTCGGGCGGCGGGGCCGGCGGGCGGGCGAAGCCGACGCCGCGGAACACGGCCTGGTCGCCCGGGCGCAGCGGCGAGGCGCCGGTGACGATCGTGCCGATCGTGGCCACGACCACGTCGGAGAAGAGCGTGTCGACCGACCCGTAGCCGATCACCTTGCCGTCGCGGCGCACCTCGACCGTCTGCCCTGCCGCGACGCCCGCCTGCGCGCCCACGTTCACGAGGACGACGGTGCCGTGCCCCTCGGCCTCGGGCGGCCGGACCTCGGTGATCCGCCCCGTGACCTCCTCCGCCCGCGCCGGGAGGCTCGAGACCACGACCAGCGCCGCCGCCAGCGCGCCCACCCGCCACACTCCGCTCACGCCGCACCCCCGAACTCACCGTCGATCGCCGCGAGCACTTCGAGCTCCTCGAGCCCGTCGCTCGCCGCCTGCCGGACCTCCTCGTCGGGGGCCGACCTGACCGCGTCCTCGAGCGCCCTGGCCGCGCCGTCGCCGCCCGTGCGGCCGAGCGCCTCGGCCGCGCGCC
>JAHBXY010000234.1 GCA_019636275.1 Planctomycetota bacterium
TCCGCATGGGCTGCAGCACCGCAGCCGCGGGACGGAGCTCGCGGAGGCGGGCCACACCGACGACCCGCGCGCGCCCCCCCTCGCCCGGCATCCGCGGCCGCAGCCGTCGATCACAGCAGCCGCCGGCGCCGCTCGTCGGCCAGCAGGGCGTCGAGCCGGGCGTTGATCGCCGCCGGGTCGGGCTTGGCCTTGCTCGCCTTGAACGCGCGCATGACCGCGCCGACGAGGGCGCGCTTGGCCTTGTCCTTGCCCGCCAGCAGGTCCTCCACGGACTTCGGGTTGGCGGCCCAGGCCTCGTCGGTGGCCGCCACGACCAGCGCGTCGTCGAGCGCCTGGAGGCCGTACTTCGCCGCCACGGCCGAGGGCGCCAGGCCCTCCTCGACGGTCTTCGGCCAGACCTCCTTGAGGAGCTGGTCCTTGGGCAGCGCCTTGCCGACGATCATGGCGTGCAGGTCGGCCACGTGCTCGGCCGGGACCGGGCAGTCGGCGGCCGAGAGGCCGCGGGCGTTCAGCGCCGCGCCGACCTGATTCATGACGTAGTTGGCCGCGTCCGGGGCCGGCACGCCGAGCGCCATGACGCGCTCGAAGTAGGTCGCCAGCGGGACGTCGCGCGTCAGGTCCTCGGCCGTCTTCTGCGGCACGCCCAGCCCCGCGTAACGCAGGCGGCGGGGCCCCGGGAGCTCGGGCAGGGCGCGGCGGATCTCGTCGACGCGCGCGGGCGAGACCTCGAACGCCGGCAGGTCGGGCTCGGGGAAGTAGCGGTAGTCGTGCGCCTGCTCCTTGCTGCGCATGAACCGCGTCCAGCCCGTGTCGCCCCAGTCGGGCGGCAGGAGCGCCCACACGTCGCGGCGCGGGACGCGCAGGGCCTCGGGCACGCCCTGCTCGTAGTCGGTCGCGCCCTCGTCGTCCCACAGGCGCGTCTCCTGGCGCGGCGTCTTGCCGGCCTCGAGGAGCGCCACCTGCCGGGCGTGCTCGTAGGTGATCCCCTTGCGGACGGCCGAGTAGCTGTTGAGGTTCTTGATCTCGGTGCGCGCGCCCAGCGCCTCCTGGCCCCGCGGGCGCACCGACACCGACGCCTCGAAGCGCAGGTTGCCCTCCTGCATCTGGCAGCGGCACACGTCGAGCGTCCGCAGGAGCTCGGTGAGCGTGTCCATGTAGTCGTCGACCTCGTCCACCGAGCGGAAGTCCGGCATGGTGACGATCTCGGCCAGCGGCGTGCCGGCGCGGTTGAGGTCGACCGTGGACGCGCGCCCGCCCTCGGCGTGCGACAGCTTGCCCGCGTCCTCCTCGAGGTGGACGTTGTGCATGCGCACCGTCCGCCCCGAGCGCAGGAGCACGAGCTCGCCGCCCTCGCCGAGGTTGTGGTACATCTGCGAGATCTGGTAGTTCTTCGGCAGGTCGGGGTAGTAGTAGTTCTTGCGGTCGAGCTCGGTCGCGGGCTCGAGCCGGCAGCCGAAGGCCACGGCCAGGCGCAGGGCCTTCTCGAACGCCGCCCGGTTGAGCGCCGGCAGGACGCCCGGGTGGCCCAGGCACACGGGGCAGGTGCGCGAGTTCGGCGGCGCGGCGAACTCGAGGCGGCAGCCGCAGAAGAGCTTCGTCGCCGTGTTGAGCTGCGCGTGGACCTCGACGCCCACGACGAGCTCGTAGCGGCCCAGGACCTCGTCGCGCGCGCTCACGGGAGCCCCTCCGGCCGGCGCGCCCCGCCCGCCCCGCCGGCGCCGGCGAGCGCCTGCTCGAGCGCCCGGCCGATCGCCAGCAGACGCGGGTCGGACCAGGGGCGCCCGGTGAGTTGCAGGCCGATCGGCAGGGGCCGCGGCCCCGACGTGAACCCGCACGGCAGCGACAGGCCCGGCAGCCCGGCCATGTTCGTCGAGACGGTGAAGACGTCGACCGCGTACATGGCCAGCGGGTCGTGCGCGCGGGCGCCCAGCTCGAAGGCCGGGAAGGGCGAGGTCGGGCCGACGAGGGCGTCGACGCCGTCGAGGGCGCGCAGGAAGTCGTCGCGGATCCGCCGCCGCGCGCGCAGGCCCTTGAGGTAGTAGGCGTCGTAGAAGCCGCTCGAGAGCACGAACGTGCCCAGGAAGATCCGGCGGCGCACCTCGGGGCCGAAGCCCTCGGCGCGCGAGCGCTCGTAGAGGCCGACGACGTCGACGCGCTCCTTCGTGCGGTGGCCGTAGTGGACGCCGTCGTAGCGGGCCAGGTTCGACGACGCCTCGGCCGTCGACACGAGCTGGTAGGTGGGGATCGCGAACTCGGTCAGGCCGAGCGACACCTCGCGCACGCTCGCGCCGGCGGCGCGGGCGCGGTCGAGGGCGGCCAGCACGGCGCCCTTGACCTCGGCGTCGGTCGTGAGCTCGAGGTACTCCTTCACCACGCCGAGCGTCACGCCCTCGAGCGAGGCGCCGGCGGCGGCGGTCGAGAACGGGCGCGGCGCGGCCCACAGGTCGGCGAGCGGGCCCGCGACGCGCGCGTCGCGCGGGTCGCGCGCGGTCATGTCGCGCGGGTCGGGGCCCCACAGGACGTCCATGAGGAGCGCCGCGTCGGCGCAGTCGCGCGCGAACGGGCCCACCTGGTCGAGCGAGGAGGCGAAGGCGATCAGTCCGAAGCGCGACACGGCGCCGTAGGTGGGCTTGAAGCCCACGCAGCCGCAGAGCGCCGCCGGCTGACGGATCGAGCCGCCGGTGTCCGAGCCGAGGGCCAGCGGCGCCTCGCCGGCGGCCACCGCCGCGGCCGACCCGCCCGACGAGCCGCCGGGCACGCGCGACGGGTCCCAGGGGTTCGTCGTCGGGCCGAAGGCCGAGTTCTCGGTCGACGAGCCCATGGCGAACTCGTCGAGGTTCGCCTTGCCGAGGGTCACGGCGCCCGCCTGGCGCAGGCGCTCGACGACGGTCGCGTCGTACGGCGGCACGTAGCCCTGGAGGATCCGCGAGCCGGCGGTCGTCTCGACGCCGCGCGTGCACAGGTTGTCCTTCACGGCCACCGGCACGCCGCAGAGCGGGCCCGGGTCCTCGCCGCGGGCCAGGCGCGCGTCGATCGCCTGCGCCTCGGCGCGGGCCGCGTCGGCCGTCACGCGCAGGAAGGCCTTCACCTGCGGCTCGACGGCGGCCGCGCGGGCGAGGTGCGCCTCGGTGACCGCGAGGGCCGAGACCTCGCGGCGGCGCACGCGGTCGGCCAGGGCGGCGGCGCCCGTCCAGCAGAGCTCGCCCGGCGCCGTCACTCGGCCAGCACCGCGGGGACCTCGAAGCCGCCGACGCCGCGGGCCGGCGCGTTGCGCAGGGCCTCGTCGACGGGCAGCGACGGCGCGACGGCGTCGGCGCGCAGGGCGTCCTCGCTCAGGGCCTCGTCGTGGAGGCCGGCCGGGACGCCCTGGGTGTCGAGGCGCTCGAGCACCGACACGGCGTCGAGGATCTTGCCCAGGTGCGCGGCCATGGCCGACAGCTCCTCGGGCGCGAGGGCCAGCCGCGAGAGGCGGGCGATGTGCGCCACGCCCTCGGGCGTCCTGGGGTCGAGCGGTGCAGACACGCGGTCCCTCCCGGCGGGCGACGGCGTCCCGCCTCCGCTCGCGGCGGCGGTGACCCGGCCGCTGGGCGGCGATCAGGCGGTCGCGAACGCTACTTCTTCGGCTTGGCCGCGGCCTTGGACTTGGCCGTCGCGCGGCGCGCGCGGCGCGCCTCGCCGCGCTTGGCGGCCTTCTTGCGGCGCGCCTCGGGCGTCTTGGCCTCCTCGCGCGCCTGCATGCGGGCCCGCACGCCCTCGGGGATCTCCCGCTTGAGCGGCTTCTTCACCGTGCCCGACTTCAGGCACTTGGTGCAGATCTTGGCCCGGCGCACGGTCCCGTTCTTCTCCTCGACCCGGACCTTCTGCAGGTTGGGCTGGAACTTGCGCCGCGACACGCCGGTCGTCTTGATACCGACGCCGCCCTTGTACTTGGCCAGACCGCGGCGGGCGAACTGGTTCCCGAAGACCGGGGTCTTGCCGCACGTCTCGCACATCCTGGGCATGGAATCTTCTCTCCGCCTCGCGTGGAAGCGGGGGATTCTAGCGGCGATGGGGGGCGGGTCAAGGGGCGGGTCGCCCACCGCGATGACCGGCCCTCACACCTCGAGCTTGGCCTTCTCCAGCAGGAGCCGCCGCCGATACACCTGCCGGGCGGTCTCTGCGATATCGGCCACGAACAGGTAGTTGAACCCCGCCCCGACCACGGCCCCGGCCACGGGCACCGTCTGCAGGAGCTTGCGGCTGAGGAGCACCGAGACGATCCGCTTGACGGCCTCGCGCGACATGAACATCGTCGCCAGGACCGCGGCCTTCTCGGCGCGCTTCTGCGGCTCGAGCCCGTCGAGCTCGTCGCGCAGCGCCTCGAGCTGCAGGAGCTCGGCGTAGCGGTCGCGGGTGCCGCCGGAGGCCAGCTCGAAGATCTTGAGGGCCAGGACGCTCTCGCCGGGGGTCGTCGGGTCGACGCCGTAGGCCACGCCGAGCTGGCGCACGACGCGCATGGCCACGCCGAAGAGGAGCGGGACGTCCGCCGCCAGGAGGGCCAGGCCGCCCAGGCCGCAGCCGGCGCCCTCGAGGGCGGCGACGACGCCGTGCTGCGAGGCCACCTCCTCGGCGACCTTGTCGCACAGGCGCAGGTCCTGGCGCCGCAGGTGCTCGATCGAGTCGACGACCTCGGCGTGCTTGCGCGCCTCGCGCAGGACCGCGTCGACGTCGAGCGTCATGCCGGAGAGCTGGTGGATCCCCTTGAGCGCGGCCTCGACGGCGTTGCCGGCGGCCTCGAGGACCGAGTCGGGCACGAGCCGCTCGGCCACGACCTCCACCGGCTTGAAGAGCGTCCGCGACACCCGCCCGAGGAGGCCCTCCTCCGGGCTGCGGAAGTAGCGCTCGATCTCGTCCTGGGCCTTCCGCTCGTAGCTGCTGAGCGCCATCGCGGCACCTCCGTCCCGGTGCGGTCGGTCCGGGCATGTTACCTCGCCGGCGCCCGGGAAACCGCTCCGGCCTTACGATCCCCCCCGTGCTGCCCGCCCTCGCCGCGCTGGCCCTGCTCTCGCAGGTCGTCTGGGCCTCGCTCGCCCTGACCGGCGACCTGCGCCACGGCGCGCTCCCGGGCGCGCTGGCGCACCTCGGCGCGCTCGCCGTCCTCTACCTCCTCGCCCTGACCCTCCTCGTCCGCGCCGGCGCCGGCGATCGCCGCGTCCTCGTCGTGGTCTGGGTCGCCGCCCTGCTCTTCCGCGCGACGCTCCTGCCGGTCGAGCCGAGCCTGTCGACCGACGCCTGGCGCTACGCCTGGGAGGGCCGCGTGAGCCTCGCCGGCCACGACCCCTACGCCCTGGCGCCCGACGCGCCGGCGCTCGCCCCCCTGCGCGACGCCGAGGTCTGGCCGAAGGTCAACCACCCCGAGGTCCCGGCGATCTACGGGCCGGTCCTGCAGGCGCTGTTCGCCCTGCTCGCGCTCCTCCCGGGCGGCCTCCTGCCGTTCAAGCTGGCGTTCGTCGCCGCCGACCTCGGCGTCGGGCTGCTGCTCGCCCGGGCGCTCCGCCGCCGCGGGCGACCGCCGGCGCTCGCCCTGGCCTGGCTCTGGCACCCGCTGCCCGTGCTCGAGGTCGCCGGCCAGGCCCACCTCGAGGTGGTCCCGCTCGCCCTGCTCCTCCTGGCCGTGGACCTCGAGGCGACCGGGCGCGTCCGCCGCGCGGCCCTGGCGCTCGGGGCGGCGATCGCGGCCAAGTACCTGCCGATCCTCGTCGCCCCGGCCCTGCTGGCGCGCCACCCGCGGCGGGCCGCGGCGCTCGGCGCCCTGCTCCTCGTGCCCGGCGCGGCCTGCGCCCTGCCCTACCTCGACGGCCTCCTGCGTCCGACCGACACGGGCCTCGGCGCCTACGCCGCGACCTGGCGCTTCAACGACGGCGGCTTCCTGGCCCTCTCCGCCGCCCTCGAGGCCCTGGGCCTGTCACAGGCCTTCTGCTGCGGCGTCCTGCCGACCCTGGTCGAGGTCCCGCCGGGCGTCGACCCGGCCGGCCACGCCACCTGGCTGCTCGTCGCGCCCAAGCTCGTCGCGGGCGCCCTGATCGCCGCGCTGGCGGCGCGCCTGGCCCTGCGCGCGCCGGCGGCGCGCGACCTCTCGGGCGCGGCCTTCGCCGCCGGCGCCGGGTTCCTGCTCCTCTCGCCGGTGGTCCACCCGTGGTACGCGCTGTGGATCGTGCCGCTCCTGCCCCTGCGCCGCGACGCCGGCCCCTGGCTCCTCCTCACGCTCTGCCTGCCCCTGGCCTACGCGGTCCTGGTCACCTACGACGGGACGCCCGCGACCTGGGTCGAGGAACCCTGGGTGCGGCTCGCCGTGTACCTCCCGGCGGGGGCGTGGGCGGCGACCCTGTCGGTTGTGCCCCCGCCCGCGCCGGTCTATCAGGTGTGACTCCATGCCGAGCCCACGACCCCGCGCCACGACCCTGATCGCGCTGGCCCTCGCCGGAGCGCTGGCCCTGGGGCCGGGCTGCATCATCGGCAGCCCGGTGGCCGCCTTCTCCGGCGAGCCCTACGGCATGACGATCGACGACATCGACGCCATGGGCGGCGCCAAGAAGCCGATCTGGGGCGGCCGCCCGGTCCTGGCCGCGATCGACCTGCCGTTCGCCGCCGTGCTCGACACGGCGTTCCTGCCGATCGCGTTCCTGTTCTGGGGGATCTCCGCCCTCGTCGGCGGCGGGAGCGACCCCGACCACGGTCAGGGCACGCGCGACGACCGCTGGCGCTCCACGGAAGACTGAGCTCAGCGCCCGGGCTGGGGCGCGTGGCCGTGGCCGTGGCCGTACGAGATCGTGCGGGCCGCGCGGCCGCCGACGGCACCGCCGCTGAGGAGCACGCCCGCGCCCAGGGCCAGGAGGGCCACGAGCACCAGCGTCTCGGGCGCGACGCCGATCACGGCCAGGACGCCCAGGACCACGGCGGACATGCCGATCAGCGCCTCGGCCCCGGCGCTCGACTCGCTCGCGCGGCGCAGCGTCTCGGCGGTGCGGTCGCGCCCGGCGGAGCCGGCGAGCTCGCCCACGCGCAGCGTCAGGGCGCCGCCGAGGAGCAGCGAGGCGCCGAAGACGATCACCGCCACCGGCGTGAGGATCGCCGGGGCGACGCCCAGGAGCGCCAGGACGCCCAGGAGGACGCCGGCGATCCCGCCGATCATCTGCGCCGAGAGGCCGCCGCCGACCTCGGTCTCCTCGTCGGGGTGCAGCCCGGCGGTCAGCTCGCGGTACCTCGCGGTGAAGGCCACGCCCTGCAGGAGGAGCGCGGCGCCGAAGACGATCGTCGCGGCGAACGCCACGGCTGGCATGCCCATGCCGGCCAGGCCCAGCACGGCCAGCACGACGACCGCGCCGCCGCACACCGCCTCGCCGAGCGACCCGCCGGCGATGAACGAGCGGGTGCGCCGGACGTCGTCGCCGACAGCCGGCTGGCGCCGGTCGTCGAGCGGGCCCGCGCCGACGTGCTCGCCGGGCGCGGCGGTTGTCGACGCGCGGCCGACCCCGCCGGTGTACGGCACCCGGTGCCCCCGCGTCTGGTCGTCGAACCGTCCCTGCACCACGCAGCCTCCTCGCTCCCTCCCCGGCCGCCCGGGGCGAGGTTCGAGCGGCGTGCCGGTCCGGGGCCGGTGCGGGGGTTCAGAGCCCGGGCCGCGGACTTCCCCGGGCCGGGCGCGCCTGGCTCAGTCGCGGCGCGTCATGGCCGCGACGAGCGCCTGCCCGAAGGCGGCGGCATCGTCGGGGCCGCGGCCGGTGACCACCCGGCCGTCGACGGTCACCGGGGCGCCGGTCCACGCGGCCCCGCGCGCGCGGAGATGCCCCTCGCGCGACGGCCAGCCAGTCGCCGGACGCCCCTCGAGCAGGCCCGCCTCGGCCAGGACCGACGACGCGTAGCACAGGGCGCCCACGACCTTGCCGGCGCGCAAGGCCTCGCGCGCCAGGCGGTGCGCGGTGCGGTCGTGGAAGAACTCGGCGGCGCCGGTGCCGCCGACGAACACGAGCGCGTCGACGTCCTCGGGCCGCACGGCGCAGTAGAGCAGGTCGGGGGTGGCCTGCCCGCCGTGCATCCCGGTCGCCGGGGCGAGCGACGACGAGGCCACGCGCACGACCACCCCGGCCGCGGCGAGGGCCGCCCGCGGGGCGTCGAGCTCCTCCTCGCGGAAGCCGTGGTGGGCGATCACCAGGACCGCGCGCGCGCCGTCGAGCGAGCCGTTCACGAGGGCATCCTCGCCCCCCGGGCGCCGCCGGGCAACGGGCGCCGGCCCGGGCGTGGACGCGCGCCGGCCGCTCCCGTACAAGCGGACCATGCCGGGCAGCGGGGGCGAGGGCGAGCAGGGCGCGTGGGCCAACCTGGCCGGCCGCGTCGTCGCGCGGCCCGGCCGCGCGGCGCTGGTGCTCCTGCTCACCGGCGCCGCGGCGCTGCTCCTCGGCCGCGCGCGGCTCGAGCTCTCCGCCGACCGCACCGACCTGCTCGGGCGCCAGCACGCCTACGCGCGCAGCTTCGGCGAGCTGCAGGACGACTTCGGCGACGTCGACTCGATCGTGGTCCTCGTCGCGGCGCCGGCCCGCGAGGCGGCGCTCGCCTACGCGGCCGACCTGTCGGCGGCCGTGGCCGCGGCGCCGGGCGCGCCGTTCGGCGCCGTGTTCTACGGCGTCCCCGAGGAGGCGCTCCAGGGCAAGGCGCTCCTGTTCCTCGACCTCCCGGACCTCGAGGAGGTCGAGCGCCGCCTCGCCGGCGCCGCCCCCGCGCTCGTCGCGCTGGGCGAGGGCGGCGCGGGCGGCCTCCTCGAGCACGTGGCCGAGCGCGCGCGCGCCGTGGCCCGGCGCGAGGCGGCCGACGGCGGCGGCGACGACGACGCGGCCGACCTGCCCCTCCTGGCCGGCCTGGTCGAGGCGCTGAGCGACAGCGTGGCCGCGGGCGCGCCGCGGCTGCCGGCCTGGCGCGAGCTGATCCCGGCCGGCGTCGACGACCGCGACGGCTACGTGTGGACGCGCGACGGGCGGCTCGTCGTCCTCGTCGAGGCGCGCGCGCGCGGCGGCCCGGCGCGGCTGGCGGCCGTCGACGCCCTGCGCGCCCTGCTCGAGGCCCGCCGGCCGGCCTGGCCGGCGGTCGAGACCGGCCTCACCGGCAGCCCGGTGCTCGAGGCCGACGAGCAGGCCACGTTCGTGCGCGACGCCCTGCGCGCCACCGGCGCCGCGCTCCTGGGGCTGGTCCTGCTCCTCGTCGCCTCCCTGCGGCGCGTGGTCGCGCCGCTGCTGGTCCTCCTGGGGCTCGGCTGGGCCGTCGTCGTCACGCTCGGCGTCGCGGCGCTCTGGCCCGGCCACCTGAACCTGGTCACGGTCGTCGTCGGCGCCCTCCTCCTCGGGGTCGGCGCCGACGGGGCCCTGCACCTCGTCACGCGCCA
>JAHBXY010000235.1 GCA_019636275.1 Planctomycetota bacterium
CGGCCCCTCGACGCGCTCCTCGACGAGCACCGGCGCGAGGGTGCCCGCGTCGGCCTCGACGAGGAGGTGCACCGCCAGCGGCTCGCCCGCGACGCCCGGGTCCGGCGCCGGCCGGCGGACCCGCACGGCGCCAGCGGCCTGCCCGGCCAGGCGGCGATCCAGCCACAGCGCGGCGGCGATCACGCCGGTGATCAGGTAGAGCAGGTTCGTGCCCGTGTTGAGCGCGCCGAGGAGGAAGCCGACGCCGAGGAGCGCGACGACCTTGCCTTCCTTCGTCAGGCGCGAGCGGACGGCCACGCGGCCACTCTAGCCGGCGCCGCGGGCCGGCGGAACCCGAGCAGGGTTCACAACAGAGGAGCAGAGGGAGCAGAGGGCGTGTGGTGTCTCGCTCGCAGCGCCGCTCGAGGCCCGGCCGGAAGGGCGAACTTCACGTGTCTGCCATGGGGCCGGGCCGACTCCGACCGGGGGTCCATGGGCTCGGCCGCCGGAGCTCCCGTAACCCCTCGAAGCCCAGAGCCCCAGCGGCCGAGCACAGGGATCACCCGCCGTCAGCGATGACGCTGGAGGACCGGCTGAGAAGGCGCGAAGCGGCTCTCCGGCCGGCCCTCTCGGTCCGCCGATCATGAAGGACGTCGACGCAGGAGCCCGTTCCTCGGAGCCGACCGGCTCCGAGGAACGGCCGGGAAAGGCGGCCCGTGCCACATTGCCTCGTCGTCTCGAAGGGGGCTCTGCTCCCTCTGCTCCTCTGTTGTGAGCAATTCCCTCGGCCGCGTCAGACCGTCTGCGAGAACCGCCCCACGGGCCGGTCGGGCAGGTAGGCGTCGAAGACCATGGCCACGTTGCGCACGAACGCCCGCCCGAGCGGCGTCACGTGCAGGTCGCCGCCGGGGTGCCAGCGGACGAGGCCGTCCTGCGCGAGCGCGTCGAGCGCCGGGCGCTCGGCGGCGAACGGCGCGAGGAGCGCCGCCGGGACGGCGCCGCCGGTCATCAGGGCCAGGATCACGCGGCGCCGGGCCTCGTCGTCGGCCGTGAGCGCGCGCCCCCGCGCGACGGGCAGGCGGCCGGCCTCGAGGGCCGCCGCGTAGGCGGGCAGGTCCTTCTCGCCCTGGGCGAAGACGCCCGAGACCTCGGAGATCGCCGACACGCCGAGGCCCACCAGCGCGTCGGCGCGGCGCACGGTGTAGCCCTGGAAGTTGCGATGCAGGGCCCCGCGCTCGAGCGCCAGCGTCAGCTCGTCGTCGGGCAGGGCGAAGTGGTCCATGCCGAGGTGCTGGTAGCCGGCGGCGGCGAAGGCGCGCACGGCCTGCTGGAGCAGCGCCAGCTTCTCGTCGGCGCCGGGCAGGCGCGTGCCCTTGCGCTCGAAGCGCGCCTGCGCCGGGCGCATCCAGGGCACGTGCGCGTAGGAGTAGAGCGCCAGCCGGTCGGGCCGCAGGCCGACGACCGCCTCGAGCGTGCGGGCGAAGGTCTCAGGCCGCTGGCGGGGGAGCCCGTAGATCAGGTCGACGTTGATGCCGCGGAAGCCGAGCCGCCGGGCGGCCTCGACCAGCGCGCGCGTCTGCTCGACCGACTGCACGCGGTGGATCGCCCGCTGCACGTCCGGGTCGAAGTCCTGCACGCCGAAGCTGGCCCGGTTCCAGCCGAGGCGCGCCAGCGTCTCGAGCTGCTCGACCGTCGTCGAGCGCGGGTCGACCTCGACGGCCATCTCCTCGGCCGCCGACAGGTCGAAGCGCGCGGAGAGCAGCCCGTGCAGCCGGCGCAGCTCGGCCGGCGTCAGGTAGGTGGGCGTGCCGCCGCCCAGGTGGAGCTGCGTGACGCGCGCGCGGCGGCCGAGCGCGCCGGCGACGAGGTCGGCCTCGCGCTCGAGCAGGTCGAGGTAGTCCTCGGCCGCGCCGGGCCGGCGCGTGATGATCACGTTGCAGGCGCAGTAGAAGCAGAGCGTGCGGCAGAAGGGCAGGTGCACGTAGAGCGACACCGGGGCGCCCGTCGCCCCGTGGCGCGCCAGCGCCGCCGCGTGCTCCGCCGGGCCGATGGAGCCGTCGAACACGGCGGCCGTGGGGTACGACGTGTAGCGCGGCCCCGGGCGCGCCAGCCGCTCGAGGAGATCGGGCGGAACGTGCTGCAGCCCGGTCACGGGGCCTCGCCCCGCGCCGGCCAGGCCCGCGGCCCCAGCGCCATGAAGGCCTCGAAGGTGAGGAGCTCGCCGCCGGCGCGCGCGACGAGCGCGCGGGCGCGCGCCTCGTCGCTCACGGCCACGAGCCCGGTGCCCATGGGCGTGATCAGGTCGGGGGCGCGCACCAGCCAGGCGTCGCGGCCGCGCAGCCAGGCGCGCGTCTCGTGGTCGTGCACCCACACCTCGGCGACCAGCTCGGCCCGCTCCTGCGGGTGCGCCGTGAGGCACCCCAGGTCGTCGAAGCGGCGCGCCGCGCCCGAGGGCGTCAGGTAGGCCGCGGCGAAGCGCTCCTCGCTGACGATCATCTGGCAGCGGTCGCACGGGTCGACGCCGTAGCGCACGTCGGGCGGGCCGTCCTGGCGCGCCCCGCCGCGGGGGCAGCCGGCGAGCGCGAGCGTCAAGGCGACGAGCGGGAAGAGCAGCCTCACAGGGCACCTCGCCAGCGGAACACGCCCAGGCCGGCGCCGAGCGGCACCAGGACCCAGGCCACGAGGACGGCGACGAGCATGGGCAGCAGCGCCGCCCCGAACGTGCGGAAGGCGAAGACGCCCGCGGGGCCGAGGACCTCGAGGGTCCCGTGGCTGCCGGCGATCGCCGAGATCTTGAACACCTGGAGCGGGTTGAGCAGCGCCAGGCCGAAGAGCGCGCCGACGTCGACCCGCAGGACCATGGCCGTCCCCATGAGGCCCAGGTCGCCCAGGAGCACGAGGCCCAGCCAGGCGAAGATCGACAGCCCGACGGCGGTCGACGCGCGCCGGGCGAAGGCCGAGATCAGGAGGCCCAGGCCGAGGCTCGCCAGCGCCAGGCCGAACGCCAGCCCGGCCAGCCCCAGGTAGCCCGCGACCTGCGCCCCGCCGACGCGCCACGAGATCACGAGGCCCGAGGCGCCGAAGCCGAGCGCGAGCGACGCCAGGAGCGCCAGCCCGAGGCCGAGGTACTTGCCCAGGAACACCTCGCTCGCGGTGACGGGCTGCGCGAGCACGTAGAGGAGGGTGCCGCGCTCGCGCTCGCCGGCGAGGCTCATGGCCCCGAGCGTCAGGCCCATGAGCGGGACGACGAGCATGACGAGGTTCACCAGGCTCGCGGTCGTGCGGCCGAAGCCGGCCAGCCCGAAGGCGCCCTGGGCCGAGACGGCCAGGGCGGAGATCCCGAGCGAGAGCGCCGCCAGCGCCGCCGTGTAGAGGAGGAACCAGCGGTTGCGCCGCGCGTCGCGCAGCTCCTTGGCGGCGAAGGCCACGATCGTCCGCGGGTCCACGGCTAGCTCCTCCCGGCCGCCGCGCCCGTGCGCGCGACCTCGAAGTCGGCCAGCGGCACGCCGGCGTTGACCAGCAGCGCGATCGGGCGCCCCTTCTCGGCCGGGTCGACCTCGACCGACAGGCCCGCGCCGGTGCGCGTGGGCAGGAGGCCGGCGTCGACGAGCACCGCCTCCGCGCGCTCGACGGCCAGCGGCGGCAGGAGCAGGTGCAAGGTCGCGTGCGCCCGCAGGCGCTCGCCCAGGTCGCGCGGCGGCACGTCGGCGGCCAGGCGGCCGCCCTCGAGCAGGACGACGCGGTCGGCGAGGGCCAGGACCTCCTCGAGCCGGTGCGAGGTGAACACGAGCGTCTTGCCCGCCGCCTTGAGCTCGGCCAGCAGGGCCACGAGCGACGCCCGCGCCGGGGCGTCGAGGTTGGCGGTCGGCTCGTCGAGGACCAGGAGGGGCGGGTCGCCCAGGAGCGCCAGCGCCACGGCGAGGCGCTGCTTGAGCCCGCCCGAGAGCTCGCGCACGGCCTTGTGCGCGTGCTCGGCGAGCCCGAGGCGGGCCAGCAGGGCGTCGTCGCCGGCCGGGACGCGCTTCAGGCGCGCGTAGAAGGCCAGCGACTCGCGCACGGTCAGGTCGTCGTGGAAGGTGAGCTCCTGGGGCACGAACCCGACCAGCCGCCGGGCCGCCTTGCCGGCGCGGCGCACGTCGTGGCCGGCCAGCGTGACACGCCCCTGGAACGGAATCACACCAAGGAGACAGCGGAGGGCCGTCGTCTTGCCCGCGCCGTTGGCCCCCCAGAAGGCCAGGGCCTCGCCCTGGCGGACGGTGAGCGTCAGGCCGTCGAGGGCCAGCGCCTGCCCGAACCGCTTCGTGACCGCCTCCAGGTTCACCACGTCGGAGCTGACCGCAACCGGGGTGCCAGCCGTCCGTCCCCGACGGCGCAGGATGGCGCCGGGGCCAGCCGGTGTGCCGCCGGAGCAGGCGGGAGGCCCGCGGTGGGACACACCGAAGATCACCAGGGCCGCCAGGGCCACGAGCCCGGCCGACGACAGGACGAGCGGCGCGCCGGCGGTCGCCGCGCCGCGCGGCACGCCGGCCGGCACGACCGGGGCGACCAGCGGCGCGTCGTCGAGCAGCTTGGGCTGCGGGCGCACGAGCGGCACGGCGCGGGCGGCCAGCTCGACCGCGTTGGCGGCCGGCGTGTAGACGAACAGCTTCAGCTCGGGGTGGCGCTGCGCCAGGTGCTCGAACAGCCGCTCGGAGCGGTAGGGCACGTCGCCGACGCCGTCGCCGTCGCGGTCGTAGCCGGCGTAGTCGCTCCAGAAGTTGCCCCGCCCGCCGTCCGACCAGGCGTTGGCGCCGAGCGTGCCGCCGCCGAGCACGCCCACGTGCTCGCCGTTGTCGACGAAGGCGTTCTCGCTGTAGGTGTTCTTCCGCACCGACGGCAGGAGGGCCACGCCCGTGTCGTTGCCGGCGAACAGGTTGCGCCGGAAGATGAGGAAGCTCTGCGCCTCGCGCGGCGAGTTGTCGACGTAGGCGCCGACGCGGTTGTCGGCGAACACGTTGTCGGTGACGTCGCACTCGTCCATGTCCTTGAGCCCGAGGCCGAAGCCCGACGGGCCGCGGTTGCCGACGACCGCGTTGTGGCTCATGCGCAGCCGGCGGCTGTACATCAGGTAGACGCCGACCGAGTTGCCGACGAGGCGGTTGCGCTGGATGTCGGCGTCGTCGGTGTACATGAAGTGCAGCCCGTAGCGGCCGTCGGTCACCTCGTTGTCGGCCACGGTCAGGTGCGCGGAGTACCACAGGACGACGTCGCGCCCGCGGGTGACCACGTTGCGCTCGAGGCGCACGTCGTCGCTGTACCACACGCGGATGGCGTCGCCGCGGCGGGCGACGTCGAGGGCCTTGCCCGTGATGACGTTGTCCGCGACGACCGAGCCGCGGGCGTGCGCCAGCGAGACGCCGAACAGCGCCTCCTCGACGCGGTTGCCCTCGACGCGCACGTCGGGGGCGGCGACCGTGATGCCCGAGTTCTCGTCGTCGAGCGAGCTGCCGCTGCCGCGGACGACGAAGCCGCGCAGCGACGCGCCCGCGGCCGCCAGCTTGACGACCGTGCCGCGCCCGCCGCCGTCGATCACGGGCCAGCCGCGCCCCTCGAGGGCCAGCCTGCGCGTGACGACCACCGGCGCGTGCACGCCGCCGTCGACGACGACCGTGTCGCCGTCCTCCGCGGCCTCGAGCGCGCGGGCGAGGTCGTCGCCCGGCCCCACCGTCCACGTGTCGCCCGCGCGCGCGGCCGGGGCGAGGAGCGCGAGGAGGAGGAGCGCGTCACGCGGCCGCATGGGCCTCCTCCGGCGCCGGGCGCGCGTCGACCAGCGGCTTGTAGGCGCGCCGGTGCAGGTAGAGGCCGACCACGATGAACACCGCGGCGAGGAGCTGGAGGAGCCAGCCCGACTCGACCCAGGCGATCGTCTTGAACTGCCCGACGAGCCCCTCGCCCAGCACCGGCGGGACGAACGGCTTGATCGAGCGCGACAGCGGCGCCGTCGGGTCGAGGTTCTGCCCCGAGTCACGCAGCCAGTAGGCCAGGTCGGCCAGGAACACGAACGGGAAGCTGAGCGCGGGGAAGGCGAGGAGCGCGGCCCACCTCGTGTGCACGAGCGCGGCCGCGACGCAGAGCGCCGCCATGAGCACGATCGACGGCGCCGCGACGGCGCGCTCGAGCTGGGCCGCGTCGTTCAGCGGCCGCATGCCGATGTAGTGGTTGAGGCCATCGATCTCGTCGACGTCGCCCGTCAGGCGGTCTGCGTAGGCGGTGACGGTCAGCCCCCTGGGGTACTGCGGCGCCAGGAGCTTCATGCTCCACAGCGGCAGGAGGAGCGACAGGAGCAGGCACGCCCCCGCGAGCAGCAGGAGGGCGGTCGGCGCGAGGAAGCGGCCGGGGGCGGCGCGGAGGGCGCCACGCGGGGCGCGAGGGCCGACGAAGGCGCGGAGGAGGGTGGTCATCGGGGGC
The DNA here is from genome assembly GCA_019636275.1 of Planctomycetota bacterium. Taxonomy (GTDB): domain Bacteria; phylum Planctomycetota; class J058; order J058; family J058; genus JAMLIC01. The sequence goes on from JAHBXY010000235.1 coordinate 6,427, forward strand.
GCCTCGAAGTCGGCGGCCCGCGCCGCGCCCGACGAGGGGACGACGCGGGCCGCCAGGGAGGGGAGCGGTCACTTCTTGCCGGCGTCGCTCGCGGGCTCGACGAGCAGGTAGCCGACCATCTCCAGGTGGAGGGCCGAGCAGAACTCGGTGCAGTAGAACTGGAACACGCCGGGCTGGTCGGCCACGAACTCGATCGACGCGTACTCGCCCGGCTCGAGGCTCAGGTTGATGTTGTAGCCCCCGATGCAGAACCCGTGCGTGGCGTCGCGCGCCCGCTCGAGGCTCGTCAGGTGCCAGATCACCCGGTCGCCCTGGCGCACCTTCACGTGCTCGGGCGTGAAGTGGCTGCGCACGACCGTGCTCCAGATCTCCACCACGCCGTCGTCGCGGCGGACGATGCGCTCCTTGCCCTTCTCGGTGGCGTTGGGGTCGCGCTTGCCGGTCATCGGGTTCCAGCCCACCTCCGGGTAGACCTCCCAGGGCTCGAGCTTGTCGGCCCGGATGATCTGCGCGTAGTGCGGCTCGCCCACGCCGATCGGCATGTCGTAGAGCACCGGCATGGTCTCGCCGGGCTCGGAGATGTCGAGGAGCTGGAAGTTCTGCGGCAGGAGCGGGCCGGTGGTGAAGAAGCGGTCGATCGACCACTTGTTCATGGCCACGAGCCAGCCGCCGCCGGGGCTGGCCGAGTCGCCCTCGACGGCCGCGAGGTGGCCGATGTTGTACTGGACGGGCGTCTTGGTCACGAGCGACCAGGGCGCCTGGCCGTGCTTCTTCGCGTAGGGGCCGCCGAGGGTCCAGCGGGCCACGGCCGTGTCCAGGAACAGGCTGGTGTAGGCGTAACCCTTGTCGTCGAACTGCGTGTGGAGCGGGCCCAGGCCCAGCTCGACCTGCGCCTCGACGACCGCGTCGAAGTCGAGGACCGGCACGCCGTAGGGGTCCTTGTTCGACGTCCCCCTGGCGATCGCCTCGCGGATCTTCTTCGTCGAGTAGACCGTGACGTGCGGGTCGAGCTTGCCCGAGACGATGGCGTACTCGCCGCCGGGGGTCACGTCGACGCCGTGCGGGCTCTTGGGCTCGGGGGCGAAGTGCAGCAGGCCCTCCTCGATCGAGGCCTGGAGCGGGATCGTGGTGAAGCCGTTGATCTTCACCCCGCGCGTGGCGACGACCCGGGCCGCCTTCTCGAGGTCGATGATGTGCAGGTAGTCCATGTCGCGCTGCGACGCGCCGGCCTCGAAGGGCGGGTTGCCCTGCTCGACGCCGCCGGTGGCCCGCTCGACGTTGAACGAGTTCATGAAGATCAGGCCGTCCGACTCGCCCTTGCCCGCGTCGGCCAGGTCCTGCCAGTAGGGCGGCAGCTCCATGCCGAACGAGCGCTCGACGTCGATCCGGCCCTTCTTGCGGTCGAACTTCCAGAAGGTCACGTAGCCGCGGTAGCGCTGGTCGTACTCCTCGAGCGGCGCGTAGCTGCCGACGCCCAGCGGCGCGGCGTACTGCCCGCCCTCGACGACCCACTCGGTGTCGGGCGTGACGAACGCGCCGCCGTGGTCGCTCGTCGCCAGCGGGTTCTTGACGATCTGCTTGGTCTCGAAGTCCCTGAGGTCGATCACGGCGACGCGGGCGTTGGCCTTGTCGCCGATGAACAGGAACTCACCGTCGTAGACGCCGTTCGTCTCGCTGAGCGACGGGTGGTGGGTGTCGCCCCACGTGAGGTGCTTGCCGCCGGCGCTGCCGTGGGCGAGCACCTCCATGGACTCCTTGCCGCCGACGCCGTAGCCCTGCCAGGGCTCGGGCGTGAACACGGCGATCGAGCGCAGGAGGCGCATGGAGGGCAGGCCGATCACGAGCACCTGCCCGGCGTGGCCCGACGACGCGAACATGATGTGGTCGTCGATCCGCCCCGACGGCATGTAGGTCTTCAGGGCGGCGGCGACGTCGTCGGGGGTCAGGCCGCGGTCGTAGGCGATCTGGTCCGCCTTGGCGCCGAGGCCGGTCGAGATGCGCTGGCCCGGGTCCGCGGGGCAGCCGAGCAGCGCGGCCGCCGCGGACAGGGCCGCGATCGACCTGAGCGTGGGTCGCATGGGGTTTCTTCTTCCTCTCTGGGAGCGAGGGGGCGAGGGGGCGAGGGATGGATCGAGCTCGCACGTCGAATGCGCTCGAGCCACCGGCGGAGCGGAGCAGCGAGCGAGGCGAGGGGCGGGCCGAGGCGCCGCCCCCTAAGGGGTCGTCCGGAGGGACCGCATGTACGTGACGATCGCCTTGATGTCCGCGTCCTTCAGGGCGGGGTTGCCGCCCTTGGGCGGCATGGGCACCTTCGTGACGCTCGCCGGGTCGTCCGACGTGCGGCCCTTCTTGACGAAGTCGAGCAGCTCGTCATCCGACCGGGACTTGCAGAACTCGCTGTCGACGAGGTCGAGGCCCAGGTTCGGGATGCCCTTGGCATCGGCGCCGTGGCAGGCGGCGCAGCTCCGCTTGTAGAGCTCCTCGCCCGAGGGGGCGGCGGCGCCCGGCTTCTGCCCGACGCGCACGGGCTCCCGCGGCGGCTTCGCGGCGGGGCCGGGGGCGGGGCCAGGGCAGCCGAGGGTCATGAGGACGAGGACGAGGACGGCGGGGCCGGTGATCGTGCGAGCGGTCATGGGTCTCCTGGTCTTCTTGCGGGGCGGGGCCCGGCGACGATCGGCCCTCAGCACCCCTCGTGCCGGCGATACCCGCCGCTGTCGCAGGGGTTGCGGCCCGGCGGCGTCGCGCCTCCGTGACGCCGGCCCGTGGGCGCCGTCACAAAAACGATAACGGCACCGTAATGCAGTTATTGGGGGGGGGGGGGGGGGGGGGGGGCCCCGGGGTGGCGTCGGGGGGGGCGTGGC
>JAHBXY010000236.1 GCA_019636275.1 Planctomycetota bacterium
GCGGGCGCGCGGCTCGGCGTCGAGGCGCGCGAGGTCGATGGCGCGCACGCGCTCGAGCGCCTCCGCGGGCGGCAGCGCGAGCGCGGCGCTCAGCGCGGCGGCGGCCTCGTCGCGCCCGCGCATCTCGAGGAACACCATCGTGCCGGCGACCGCGCCCAGCACGAGCAGGAGCGGGACGCCGATCTTCACGCCGAGGGGGATCTTCTTCGACTGCGCGAGGAAGACCATCGTCCCCATGATCGTCCCGGTGAAGCCGCGCTTGGCGAACGCCTGCGTCGGCTTCTTCGCCACGAGGCCCTCGGGGGCCGCGGGGAGCGGCGCGAACGGATCGGCGGGCGGCGCGGCGGGCGGCGACGGGTCGCCGAGGCGCTCCAGCGCCGCCGCCTCGCGCCCGAGCGCGCGGTGGCCGGCCCAGGCCTGCCCGCCCAGGAGCAGGACGAGCCCGGCCTGCCACAGCCAGAAGCCGTGCGCGAGGAGGCCGCTCGTCGCCGCGTGCGGCAGCTCGGGCGGGACGCCGTTCGTGACCACCGCGATGTGCGTCGCGGGCGACATGAGCCCGACGAAGAAGCCGGCCGCCGCCAGGGGGTGCGCGCCGCCGAGCTCGTCGTGGCGGGCCAGCTCGACCGAGATCGTGGCCGCGATCAGCGGCAGGAAGACCAGCCCGCCCATGAACAGCGCCGCGCCGATGAGGGAGCGCTCGGCGCCGAGCGACCGCGCGGCCGTCGCCTTGATCGTCAGCAGGGCCACGAGCGCGGTCGCGACGAGCGTGACCAGGACCCCCGACGAGGTGGCGAACGTGGCGGCAGGCGAGCTCCAGCCCGGCGCCGCCCGGTCGCGCGGGTCGGGCAGCGGCTCGAGGGCGGCGACGGCCTCCCAGGCGCCGGTGAAGCCCAGGGTGTGCAGGGCGATCACGCCGGCGGCCACGACGAGGAACGCGGCCACGTCCATGGCGGCCGGCCCCAGGTTCGCCCCGCCCGCCGGCCAGCGGACGCTCGCCTGGGGCCAGCCGCCGCCCATGCCGACGAGCGGCAGGACGAGCGCCGCGCCGCAGGCGAGCTGGGCGAAGGCCACGAGCGAGGCCGAGTAGCCCATCCCGGCCACCGTGTCGGGGTCGAACACGGCCGACAGCGTCAGCGCGGCGAAGAGGAGCGCCAGGCCGACCTGCTGCAGCCAGCGCAGCGGCAGGATCAGGCGCGTCAGCCGCGGCCCCCGGTTCTCGAACAGGAAGGCCAGCTCCACGCGCCGCACCAGCAGCGGCCGCACGCGCCGGAAGAAGGCCCGGCGCGCGTCGCCCGGCAGGACGACCAGGCCGAACGTGTTCAGCCCGGGCGGCCGCCCCTGGAGCGGGCCGACGACGAGGGTCACGGCCGCCAGGAGCCCCAGCGCCGCCCACACGCCGAGCGCCCACAGCGGCCAGGGGAGCTCGAGGCCGAAGGGGCGCGGGTCGCCGTAGAGGCGCTCGGCCGTCGACGCCCACGCGCCGCTCATGGCGGGCACCAGCGGCTGGATGAGGAAGCGCACCGGCGTGAGGCACGCCAGCGTCGACGGCATGGGCGTCAGGTCGACGAGGACCATGGCGGCGAAGAGGCCCCAGGCCAGGAGCAGCGCCAGCACCTCGTGCAGGAGGACGCCCAGGGCCATGGTCACCAGCAGGAGCAGGTTGGCGTAGGCGTAGAGGAGGACGTAGGCCAGGAGCGTGCGGCCGACGGACGCGCCGCCGAGGAGGCCGAAGAGGGTCACGAACGGCAGCGACGCGCCGAGGAGCGCCAGGAAGAACGGCTGGCAGGCGGCCCACTTGCCCGCGTGGTAGCGAAGCGGCGTGATCCCGGTCGTCACGAGCTGGTCGAGGTAGCCGCGCCAGCGCGGGCCCTCGAGCAGCCCCACGGCGCGTAGGGGCACGAAGAGCGTCAGGAACAGGGCCACGACGCCGAGCGCGACGAAGGTCAGGAACGGCCCCGTGCCCAGGGTGACGACCGCCTCGCGCACGGCGCGGTCGTGCTGCGCCCCGAGGAGCAGGCTCGCGGCGGACGCCGCGCCGATCGCCAGCGCCTCGAGCCCGAGCCACAGCCCCACCTTGTGGGCGGCGAGCATCGAGCGCGCCTCCTGCTCGGCGGTGGGGTTGTCCCACAGGTAGGCCGCGGCCGCGGCCAGGCGCGCGCGCGCGCTCACAGGATCGTCCCCTCGGTGCGCCGCAGGAACACGTCCTCGAGCCGGGGGCCGTCCTCCTCGAGCCCCAGGACGGCGACGTCGGCCTCGATCAGGGCGCGCAGGGCCGCGTTGGCGCTGCGCGCGCGGGTGCGCAGGCGCAGGGCGTCGTGCTCGCGCGCGACGCCGCGCACGTCGGGGAGGGTCAGCAGCAGCACCTCGGCGCGCGCGGCGTCGTCGGGCGGCACGCGCAGGCGCCAGGCGCGCTCCTCGGCCGGGCCGCGCATGGCCTCGGTGAGCGTGGCGATCGCGCCGTGCGTGACGAGCTGGCCGTGCTCGATGATCGCCACCGCGTCGCAGATCTCCTCCAGGTCGGCCAGGATGTGGCTGGAGAGGATGATCGTCTTGCCCAGGCGGTTCAGCTCGAGCAGCACCTCGCGCACCTCGATGCGCGCGCGCGGGTCGAGGCCAGCCGCCGGCTCGTCGAGGACGAGCAGGTCAGGGTCGTGGACGAGGGTCTTGGCGATCAGGATGCGCTGCTTGATCCCGGTCGAGCCGGCGCTGACGAGCGTGTCGCGCCGGTCGCGCAGGTCGACCAGCTCGAGCACGTCCTCGACCCGCCGCGCCCGCTCGGCGCGCGGCACGCCGGCGGCGGCGCCGAAGTAGTTGAGGTACTCCTCGACGGTCATGTCGGGCATGCGGCCGAACTCGGCCGGCATGTATCCCAGGCGCCGGCGGATGGGCCCGGCGGCCAGGCGCACGTCGCGCCCGAAGATCGTCACGCTGCCGCGGTCGGGGCGGGCGAGGGTGGCGATGCAGCGCAGGAGCGACGTCTTGCCCGCGCCGTTGGGGCCGATCAGGCCGAGGAGCGCCCCGCGCTCGATCCGGAGCGACACGCCGGCCACGGCCACGGTCGCGTCGTAGCGCTTCCAGACGTCGCGGACCTCGACCACGGCCATGCGCGACGGCATGTTACAGCCGCCCGCCGGGCGGCGCACGCGCCCCGCGTGTCGCCCTGGCCGCAGGGGCGGGAGCCGACTTGCACGGCGAGGGCGGCCCGATCATGATCCCCGCGGACCACCGGGCGATGGGCGCCCGGGGCGGACCTGGCGGGGACCGCGCCCGGCGAAGCCGGTGGCCAGCAGACGTGATCTGGTGGCGTGTGTCCCGCCTCGGCGGCACACCGAACAAACCGTGCGTCGCGCGCACCGCGGCGCACCGCTTTCGAGGAGGACCCGTGGCCGACACGAAGAGTGCGACGACGACCCCGAGCTCCGCGCCTCCGGGCGCCCCCTCCGCCGGGGGCGCCCCGCGCGCGACCGGCCCCGGCAACCCGGGCGGCGCCATGCCGCTGCCGGCGCCCGGCGCGCGGCCGTCGCTCGGCGACGACGACGAGGACAAGGACGACAAGGACGACAACAAGAAGGACGGGCCCGCCACGAAGCCGTCCGCGAGCGGCAAGCCGCTCGACGGCCCGGCCAAGGTGCCCGAGTCGAAGCTGCCGCCGCGGCCGCCGGCCCCCGAGTCGGCCATGCTCTCGACGGCGTTCGCCGACACGCGCCAGCAGTTCGACCAGCTCCTCGGCCAGGAGCAGCAGCGGCTCATCGAGCTGAAGCTCTCGGCCGGGCAGGGGATCGAGCAGGCCCTGCAGCGCCTCGAGGAGGAGGCGCGCCGCACGCGCAGCATGCTCGAGCGCAACGAGGCGCTGGCCCGCGAGGCCGAGCGGCTGCTCGTCGAGGGGCAGAACCTCGAGAAGCAGCAGGACGACCTCGAGCAGCAGGTCGAGGAGGCGCGCGAGCGCTGCCAGCTCGCCGCCGACCGCGTCAACGCGCTGCGCGAGGAGCGGCACACCCTCGAGGCCGCGCGCGCCGACATGAAGACGGTCGTCGCGGACGAGACCGAGAAGGTCAACGACCTCAAGGCCGAGATCGGCCGCATGAAGGAGCGCAAGGACGCCCTCAACGAGGAGTCGCAGGCGCTGAACCAGGTGAAGACGCGCCTCGAGGAGAACGTGGCCCGCCTGGAGCGGCTGCGCGACGAGTACCTCTCGGCGATCCAGCGCATGCAGAGCACGAAGGACGACCTGACGCGGATCCCCAGCGCCGACGACCGCGCGCCGGCGACGGCGCCGGCCAAGGCCCCGGCGCCGGCCGGGGGGGCCGCGCCGGGCGGCAAGGCGCCCGGCGCCGGCGGCCCCGCTGGCGCGGCGTCCTAGCCTAGCGGCGCATGAGCGCGCCCCGCGGCGACCCCGAGAGCGATCGTCCGCCTCCCGTCGACCCGTCCGGCCCGGCCCCGGAGGCCGGGCCGGCGGGAGCAGGTCCCGCCGCGCCCGCGCGGCTCGACCTGACGCTCGACGTGAGCGGCGTCTCGATCGACGGCAAGGAGACGGTCCGCATGGACCCCGCGCGGGTCGCGGCGGTCCGTCAGGGCCTCGCCGCGCTCGAGGGGGTCGACGCGTCCCCGGACGACACCCTTTCGATCGTCAGCCGGCAGGTCCAGGCCATCGCCGACGGGGCGGACCTCGACGACGACGACGCGCCCGAAGAGGACACCCTGGCGCTCGTCAGCCGCCAGGTCCGGGCCCAGATCCAGGCCCAGACCCGGGCGGCCGCCGACCTCGACGAAGACGACGACGCGCTCGACGAAGAAGACGACGCCCTCCGGCCGCCCACGCCGCCGCCGGGGGCTCCGCCGGCGTCGCCGCCGCCCGCGGCCCGGCGGTCGCGCGCGTCGGGGCGGCTGGACCTCTCGCGCCTGGTCGAGGAGGCCACGGGGCGCTTCGACCCCGACGCCACCATCACGCTGACGCGGGCCCTCGTCGCGCCCGAGGTCGCCGACCTGCAGGCGCAGATCGGCCGGCTGCGCGCGCTCCTCGACCGGCTCGCGCGCGAGGAGGGCATGGACACCGTGCCCCTCGAGGGGCGGCTGGCGGCCGCCGTGCACCTCCTCGCGGAGGGCGAGGTCGGGCCGGCCGAGCTGCTCGTGGAGGAGCTCGCGGTCCTCGCCAACGTCATGGCGGAGGCCGGCGAGCTCACGCCGGGGCCCGACCCGCTCGAGGGCAAGGTCGCGGCGATCGTGGCCGGCGCCTTCCAGCAGCTCCTGCAGGGCGACCTGTTCGCCGCGGCGGTCAACGACAAGGCCGGCCGCGTCGTCTCGCAGGTGCTCGAGGGGACGATCTCGGGGCCGCAGTTCCAGGAGGCGGTCGCGCGGCTGCTCGAGCGCCGGCTCGCGGGGCTGCCCGACGAGGCCGACTTCCAGGGGCGCGTGGCCAGCGCCCCGCCGGTGGTCCGGGCCATGCAGGTCGTGATCGAGCGGCGCCTCGACGCGCTCCTGCGCGACGAGGCCTTCGCGCGCGCGGCCGCCGAGGCGGTCGCCGGGCGGCCGCGCCTGCTGCTCGACCGTCCCGAGCTGCTGGCCCGCGTCGAGGCGGTCGCGCGCCGCTGCGACCGCGACCTGGTCGGCTCGTCGGCGCTGCGCGAGCGCGTGGCCGAGGCCATCCGCGCGGCGACCGCCGGGCTGGCCCGGGCGCGGCGCGACGCGCCGCCCGACGTCGTCGACGCCACCCCCCTCGACGCGGCGCCCGTCGACGCCGCCGCCGACCAGGCGCGCCTGCGGGCGCAGGTCGACGCGGCGCTGGCGCGGGCCTTCGACTCGCCGGCGGCCGCCGCGGCGCTCGAGGCCAAGGCGCAGGCCTGGGCGGCGGGGCTGGTGCAGTCGCCGCAGTTCCAGGAGGGCCTCGACGCGCGCGTGCGGCGCGTCGTCGACGAGCTCGTCCACGGCGAGCTGTTCCTGACCGAGCTGGACCTGCGCACGCGCGAGGTGCTCAAGACGGCCGAGTTCCGCCTGCGCCTGGAGACGCTCCTGCGCGGCTCGCCCGCGCTGGGCGAGGTGCTCGAGGAGCGCCTCGACCGCTCCGAGGCGCTGCAGCGGCGCCTCGACGCGCGGACCGACGAGCGGATCGCCGCCGCCCTGGCGCGCGAGGCGGCGGCGCGCGAGGCGGCCGAGCGCGGCCGCGCCCGCGAGCTCCTCGAGGACGGCGGGTTCCTGGCCCGCGTCGACGAGGTGGCCCGCAAGCGCACCGAGGCGCTGGTCGAGGCGGCCGGCTTCAAGGCCGCCGTCGACGCGCGCGTGCGCGCGCTCACGGCCGAGCTGTCGGAGCGCCTCGGGCGCGAGGTCGACCAGCGCGTCCAGGCCAGCGCGGGCGACCTCGCCCAGGCCGCCGCCGACCGGGCCCTCGAGGCGCCGGCCCTGCGCGCGCGGGCCGAGGCCGTGGCCGCGCGCGCGGTCGAGCCGCTGCTGCGCGAGCTGCAGGGGCGGGTCGAGCGCCTGACCGAGGCGCAGGGGGCGCTCTCGCGCAAGGTCGAGGTGCTGGTGCAGGCGGCGCTCGCCGAGGGCGGCGCCGTCGAGGCGCGCCTGCGCCAGATGGCCGAAGAAGCGGCGCGCCGCTCCGTCGACGAGGCCTGGCTGCGGCGCGTCGTGCAGCGCGAGATCGCCAACCGCGAGGCCCTGGCCACGGCGAAGCTCTCCGGCGGCGACGGGATCGAGGACCCCATGACGGCCCTCCTCCGCTCCGAGGCCGTGCGCAAGATCGTCGGCGAGCACATCTCCGCGATCCGCAAGGAGCGCCAGGAGCGGAAGGGCCGCGAGACGCCGGGGTCGGCCGAGCCGCCGCGCGCCGTGCGCAGCAAGCGCACCACCGAGCGCGTGGCCCGCGCCGAGCTCGACACGCAGCTCGAGCCCTCGGAGCCGCGCCGCCCCGACAAGGTCCGGCGCCCCCCGCCGCCCATGTCCGACGAGCGCCCGCGGCGCGCGCCGCCGGGCCCGTAGCCCGCGAGGGCAGGCGTCGACGTGTCCGGCTGCGTCCTGCACATCACCGGCGCCGCCTTCGACCCGACGGCGCTCGACCTCGGCTCCCTCCAGCCCTACGCCGCCTTCCGCGCGGGCGACCCGTGCTCCCCGGGCGGCGAGCGACGCCATGACCGTGGGGGGCTGAAGTGCCTGGCCAGCGAGAGGCTGCTGGGCGACCTGCCCGGCCAGATCGAGGACGTCACGACCTTCCTCGAGCGGCACCAGGCCGCGCTCGCATCGCTCCTCGGTCGTGGCGACGTCGACGACGCCTACCTCGACTTCGCCGTCGACTGCCGCCTGGCCCGGCCCGGCGTCGCGGTGCAGATCGATTGCCTGCCGCCGAAGCTCCTGCTCCTCGCCGGCCGGCTGGGCATCGGCATCATGCTGTCGACGTACCCTGCGAGCGAGCGCTGATGGACGACGCCGCCCGCCCGCTCAGCCGAGCCCCATGACGGCCAGTCCTGGTGACCCGCCTCGATCGGAGCAGCACGCGAGGCGAGGGCGACGAGGCTGAGCCGCGGCGGCGAGGCGCGCGGGCGACGACGTAGCGATCTACTTCGAGCCCGCGCGCGCGCCGCCGCGGCCAGCATCGTCGCCCGCAGCCGTCGAGCACACCATCAGGGGAGCTGGGCGCCGTCGACGAACAGCGCCGCCCCCGGCGCGGCGCCGACGAGGCTCACGGCCACGAAGTGGAAGGGCGCGGTGAGGACGCTCGGCGCCGGGCCGGTCGGGGCGGCGCGCCGGGTCCGCAGGTGCAGGTGCGGGCCGATCCGCTCCAGGTCGACCACCTCCACCTCGTAGCCGCCGCTGGGGCGCGTGCCGTCGAACACGCCCAGCCCCACCTCCTGCGGGAAGTCGACGAGCGGCGGCAGCGGGCGCCCGCCGACGTGGCGGCCCCACAGGCCGGCCCAGGCGCCGGCGTCGCGGGCCGCCTCGACCGAGGGCTGATCGATCTGGCTGAAGTCGCCCCGCTCGATGTCGCGGAAGGAGGGCACGGCGATGCGCAGGGCGGACAGCGACTGCAGGAGCGCCTCGAGGGCCGGCGGCAGCGTGGCGCCCGACCACACCGTGATCGCGTGCTCGCCCTGCGCGTCGGCGAAGGTCACCGTCTCGGTCGGGTGGTCGGGGTAGACCTGCGGCGGCTGGAAGGTCGACGGGAGCGCCCGCAGGTTCGCCGCCGCCACCCGCGCCCGCAGGTCGGCCAGGAGCCCGGCCGGCAGGCGCCGCCCGGCGCCGCGCGTCGTCTCGGGGCCCGTCCGGTTGAGGTAGGTCGACTCGGCCCGGTAGGCGCCCGTCTCGTCGAGGTCGTCGACGGCGAACGACTCGAACCCGAGGAGCGGCATGGTCGCGCTCCAGGCGAGCGACACCGCCGGCCGCCAGGAGGTGACGACCAGGCCGGCCGCGTCGCGGCGCCCGGTCACGACCAGCGGCCGCTCGAGCGGCGAGGCCAGGAGCCCGGCCGCCAGCGGACCCACCGGGTCGTGCCAGTCGCCCCGCGCGTCGGCGAACGCCACCGAGGCGACCCCGGCCCGCAGGCGGCCGCCCGTGACCACGTCGTCGGCCTCGAAAACCGTGATCTGCACGGCGCTGGCCAGCGCCGTGCGCCCGGCGAAGTTGGCGACGACGTCGCCGCTGACGACGAGGGTGAAGCCCTCGTGCAGCCCGGCGGCGAGGAGCGGCGCCGGGTCGGCGACCTCGAGCGGCGCCGGCGCGCCGTCGACCAGGAGCGCCAGGGCCTGGCCGCCCGTGAGCGCCGGCGCGCTGACGAGCTCGCCATGCGCGCCCTGGAGCGAGGTCGTCGAGCCCGAGGTGGGCGCGGCGGTCGTGACCGCCGCCGCGGTCGCGCCCCGCGGCGAGGACTTCGACGACCCGCCGCAGCCCGCCAGCGTGAGGCCGAGGAGCATCGTGAGAGGCACGATCCGGTTCATGGGTCCCTCCGCGTCGAACGCCTGCCGTCGCGGAGGTGCGCAAGCCCGGGGCCGAAGGCAAGTCTTGGCGGCGCAAGGCTGCGGGTCGCCGGATTCCGCCACGTGGCGAGACGGACGCGGGTCGCTGTGGGGCGTGACCTGATCGATGACTTCCACGGCTTGGCTCTTCATGGGACACGAAGGCAACGGAGGACAACGGAGGTCACGGAGGAGATGTAAGGACAAGACCTCCATGACCTTCGTGGACCTTCGTTGCCTC
>JAHBXY010000237.1 GCA_019636275.1 Planctomycetota bacterium
GCCGGGGCTCCAGGTGTCCGAGCTCGCGGGCGAGGTGGAGCGCGACGCCGAGGCGCTGCGCGGCCTGCGGGCGCTGGCTGGCGCGCGCGCGGCCGAGGATCCGCGCCGGCTGCGCGCGGGCTTCGAGGTCCACGGCGGCGAGCGCCTGCGGGCGGCGCCGGGCGAGGCGCTCGAGGGCGGCTGGCTGCGGCTGGGGCCGGGCGTGTTCGACCCGTTGACGCTGGAGCTCGCGGCCCTGCGCCAGCTCGTCGTCGACCCGAAGGTCGACCACCCCGGAGCGCGCTACGCGCTGGCGGTGCTCGGGCTCTACCGCGGCCTCGACGAGCGCGCGCTCGAGGCAGACCTCGCCGCGGCGGGCGACGCGCCGGCGGTCGCGCGGCGGCGGAAGCTCGTCGCCTGGCTGTCGGCGGCGCGCGTCGAGGTGTGGCGCGCGCTCGAGGACGAGGCCGAGGCCGCCTGGCGCGACCTGAACGCGGGTCGCAAGACCGACGCGCAGCTCCTGGCGGGGCTCGACGACTACGTGAAGGCGCACGGGCGAACGGCGGCCTTCCGCACGCGGCGCGACGAGTGGCTGCGCGCGGCGACGGAGCGCCGGAGCTGGCCCGACCTCGTCGCCGGCGTGCAGCGGCGCGGCCAGCCGCAGGTGACGTGGAAGCCGTTCGCCCGCGAGGCGGTCCTCGACTTCGAGGTCGCGCCGGTCGACCCCGACCGCCCGTTCCGCGTCGAGGCGCAGAGCGCGGCCGTGGCGCTGGAGAACGCCCGCGTGGCCTTCGACCTCGACGACCTCGCCCCCGACACGGCGCAGGTGGAGGTCGGCACGCGCGCCAGTCAGGTCGTGGCCTTCCTGGGGCCGTTCGCGCAGGAGATCGAGGCGGACGGCTCGTGGACGGTGAAGGCCGACGGGCGCGTGGTCGGCAACGACCCGCGCAAGCGGCCCATGACCACGCCGCGGCCGGTGGTGTTCGACCGCACCGAGACCGACCGCGTGTTCCGCCTCACGCCGCAGTCGATCTCCATGCCGCTGGCCGACGCCGCCCGGCTGCGCGGCCGCGACCCGGCGCTCGGCGCGCAGGCGCTCGGCGACCTGCGCCTGGCCGCGCTGCAGCTCGCCTGGCGGCCCGACGAGAACGAGAAGCTGCCGCGGCTCACGCGCCGCCTGGTCGAGCGCCGGCTGCTCGAGCGCCTCGTCGACGACGCGGCCAGGGACTCCCACGTCCTGTGCGCCCTCGACCCGGCGCGGCCCACGGCGCTCGTCCTCGACGGCCCCTGGGAGGTGGGCGGCGACGCGCTCCTCGGCGGCGGCGGCGCCAGCGCCCGCCTGGCGGCCTGGGCCGACGTCGGGGTCCTGCGCTTCAAGCTGGCCGTCGACGACGGCCCCGGCGCGCGGCTGTTCCTGCGCCCGGTCAACGCCGCGTCGGGCGGCGTCGCCTGGCCGCTGCCCGGCGTCCTCAACCCCGACCCCGAGCGCCTGCGCGAGGTCGTCGTGCGCTTCGACCTGCGCGCCAGGGCGGTGACCGTCGTCGTCGACGGCCTGCGCCTGCGCACGCCGCCGCAGGTGCCGCAGCAGGGCGCCGTCTTCGGCGTCGAGCTCGTCGGCCGCACGCGCGGCCGGCTGCGGGACGTCGAGCTGACGCAGGCCGTCCCGCGGCAGGGGCTACGCCCGTAGCTGCTCGCTCATCTCGGAGCCGTAGGCGACGCACGCGCGGACATCCTCGGCGGTGAGCTGCGGGTACTCCCGCAGGATCTCGTCCGTGCTCATCCCGGAGGCGAGGAAGTCGAGGATCAGAGAGACCCAGATTCGATGGCCCCGGATGCAGGGCTTGCCGCCGCAGACCGCCGGGTCGATCGCGATACGCTCGAGCAGATCCTTGTGCGTCATGGGTCCTTACCTCACGACGATAACCTGGTCGAGCGGGTGCGTCCGCTGGCCGGCTACCAGGGGGTCACGAGCCAGAGTCCGGTGAGCAGCTCGTCGATCGCCATGGGCTCGGGGAAGGGCGCGACGTCCCGCCAGTGGGCGCCCTCGGCCAGCGCCACGAGCGTCGAGACCGGGTCGAGCTCGACGCGGACGCAGGCGGCCTCGACGACCACGCGCTCGGGCTCGAGGCGGCGGAGGACGGGGTCGAGCGCGACGAGGTCGGCGGGGCCGTAGACGCGCGGGCCGCCGGCCAGGAGCGCGCGGCAGGCGGCGAGGACCTCGGGCGTGGCGGCGCCCGGCGGCAGCGGCGGGAGGGCGTCGGGGCCGAGCGCGGCCGACGGCGTCAGTGCCCGGTAGAAGGGCAACTGGGAGGCCCAGCCGAGCGCCAGGAGGACGACCGCCGAAATGGCGACGGCGCCCCAGCGCGGGGGGAGAACTGCTGCCGCCCACACCGCCGCGAGCGGGCGGGCCACGCGGGCGCAGCCGAGCGTCGGGCAGCGGCCGGCTGCCCGGGCGCAATCGTAGTGCAAACGCGTCCCGCAGCCAGGGCAGGCGCCACCGTCCGGGCCGAGCGCATCGTGGCAGAAGGCGCAGCGCATGCGAGCGAGCATAGCCCCATCTCGACGGCGCGCGCCCGTGGGTGCCGGCCCGCGCTCTTCGGCCGGAGGAGACAGGTTCGTCGGGTAGAGTCGGGCGCGCGGCGCGCGATCTGCGCGACCTGCGGCGCAGCGAGGGAAGAGGATGAACGAGGACCACGAGCTCGCCGACCTCCTCGGCGCCCTGGCCGCGCGCGGCCTGGGCGACCAGGCGGAGCGCGTCGAGGCGGCCTTCCGCCTGGCCGCCTGCGCGCACGCGCGGCAGACGCGCAGCGACGGGACGCCGTATCTGAAGCACCCGCTCGACGTGGTGAAGGTCCTCCTGGGCGAGTGGGGGCAGCAGGAGGGCGACCTGGTCGTCGCCGGCCTCCTCCACGACGCCGTCGAGGACAGCCCCCTGACCCTCGACGAGGTCGAGGGCGCGTTCGGCGCGGAGGTGCGGGCGCTGGTCGAGGCGCTGACGAAGCCGCCCATGCCGGACGACCTGGCCGACGACGAGCGCGCCGCGCGCAAGGCGGCGCGCGACCGCGACTACCTGGCGCGGCTGCGCCAGGCGCCGCCCGGGGCGGCGGTGGTCAAGGCGGCGGACCGCGTGGCGAACCTGCGGGACCTGCTGACGGCGCGCTGGCCGGAGGCGAAGAAGCGCGCCTACGTGGCCGAGGCGCAGGACGACCTCCTGCCCGTCGTGCGCGAGCGCGCGCCGGCGGCGGTCGCCGCGGCGCTCGAGGCCACGGCGGCGGACGTCCTGGCCCGCCTCGACCGCGGCGAGGGCGACGTGCCCGACGTCGGCCCCAACGAGGAGGTCAGGGGCGCCGCCGAGGAGGACCCGCTCCTGCGCCGCTCGCCCTACATCTCGTTCTTCCGCCGCGCGGGCGACGTGTTCGTCTACCACGACCTCGTGGGCGACATCATGCAGCTCCACGAGAAGGTGATCGGGTTCATCGACCACTTCGCCGAGCCGCGGCGCGAGTCGGCGGCGCGCGCGGCGTTCGCGCAGGAGTTCCTCCAGGGCGACCTCGACGCCTTCTTCGAGGTCCTGCGCCAGCACCTCGTGCTCCTGGGGGAGGGCGAGGACGACCTGGCGCTCACGGCCTCGTGGTACCCCGTGCAGGGGCCGTGGGTGCTCGCCCACCGGCCGAAGAGCGGCGCGCCGGTGCTCTGCTACAAGGACCGCCGCGACGGGCAGCCGGTGCTCGAGCGCCTGTCGCCGCTCCGCGGGCGCCTGTGGTCGCTGTGCCAGGGCGACCTGTCGCTGCCCGAGGTCGTCGCGCGGCTGAAGAAGGAGCTGCCGCAGGAGGCGGACGTCGAGCGCGAGGTCGTCGCGACCGTGCGCGCCTGGACGCACTCGGACCGCCAGCTCCTCAAGCTCCTGCCGCGCCCGCGCTCGGCCTTCGAGCTCGTGGGCCTGCCGCCCTACGTGCACAGCACCATGCCCTACCCGCGCATGCGCGCCTCCGAGGGCCCGGCGCCCGAGCCGTCCTTGCGCGACTACCACAAGCTCGAGATCACCTCGGCCGACGAGCAGTTCGAGCGGCGCGAGACGACGCTCTCGCACGCCTTCCGCGTCCCGCACCCGGCCCTCGAGGGCCGCACTTACGGCGGGCAGCTCGCGCGCGTGCTCGTGGCGCGCGACGCCGTGCCCGACGACGGCGGCCGCGCGCCCATGCTGCTCGTCGAGGTCGGCGGCGGCACGGGCTACTTCGCGCGCGCCTTCCTCGACGGCCTGGCCCTGCGCGCCCCGCGCGTCTACAACCGCGCGCGCTACGTGATCTGCGACCTGGCGCCGGCCCTGCGCGCCTCGCAGAAGGAGCGCACGGCGCCGCACCGCGACAAGGTGCGGATCGTCGGCGGCGACGCCGAGGCGCTGCCGCTGCCGGACGCCAGCGTCGACCTGCTCGTGGCCAACGAGATGATCGCCGACCTGCCGGTGGTCCCCGTCCACCGCGACGAGCTCGAGCGCGGCGAGGGCGGGCCCGGCGCCGAGGTCGTGCGCCGCTACGCCCTGCCCGTCGACGACGCGCCGGGGCTGTTCCACGTCAACGTGGGCGCGATCCGCCTGGTCGAGGAGTGCGCGCGCGTGCTCCGGCCGGGCGGGGCGGCCTTCCTGAGCGAGTTCGGCTCGCTCACGCGCTACCCCGAGCAGTCGACGCACCTCGACCACCCGGAGTTCTCGATCCACTTCGGCCACCTGCGCGCCGCCGCCGCCGCCCTCGGCCTCGAGGCCAGCGTCGAGGACCTCACGGGCGTGCTCGAGCTCGACGGGCGCGTGAAGGTCCTGCAGACCACGCAGTCGTTCTTCGACACCCTGCGCGCGTTCCTGGCCACGCAGGGGGTGAAGCTCGAGAAGGTCGCCTACACCGAGGACATGCTGCGCGACCTGCTCGCGGGCAAGGTCGAGCTCGAGCGGCTCGAGGGCGTGCGCTTCACCCCCTGCGGGCAGCGCGTGCTCGGGCTCAAGCCGCCCGAGTTCAAGGCCCTCCTCCTGCGCAAGCCGCGCGTCGAGGGGCGCGCGGTCGCCCGGGTGACGGTCGACTTCTAGAGGTCCGGCCGGAACCTCGCCGAAGGCCTCGCGGAGCGATCGTCGCCGCTGGCGAGGAGCGACGAAGGCGCTTGCAGGTGCAAGTAACCGAGGAGCGACGAAGCCCGCGGCGACGAGGGCGAGCGAGGCCGAGGCGGCGCTTCCGGCCGGGCCTCTAGCGCCCGTTGGTCATCCACATGCCGAGCGCGCGGCCCAGGCCGTCGATCCCGGCCTTCACGCGGCGCACGGGCGAGACGCCGAACAGCGCCGGGACGAGGTCGGAGACCAGGCGATACTTCTCCGGCGTGTAGGGGAACCAGACCGGCGCGTCGCGCAGGTTGAAGCGGTCGCGGGCGACGTGCTTGAGGCGGCTGAACTCGGTCAGCCCCTGCGGGCCGCGCGTCTTGCCGAAGCCGCTCTCCTTGACCCCGCCCCAGGGCGCCTCGCCGGCGCCGCTGGGCACGAGGGCGTCGTTGACGAACACCGAGCCGAAGTGCAGCTTGCGCGCCAGGCGCTCGGCGCGCGCCTCGTCGCGGGTCCACACCGAGGCCGTCAGGCCGAAGCGCGAGTCGTTGGCCAGGCGCACCGCCTCGTCCTCGCCCGTGACGGGGACGACGGTGACCACGGGGCCGAAGGTCTCCTCGCGCTGGACGTCCATCTCCGGCGTCACGCCCGTGAGCACCGTCGGCGAGAAGAAATAGCGGCCCTTGTCGCCCTCGCCCTCGCGCCCCTCGCCGCCCGTGAGCACGCGCGCGCCGCGCTGCCGCGCCTCCTCGACCTGCCGGCGCACGACCTCGAACTGCAGGCGGTTGGCCATGCAGCCCACGTCGACGTCGTAGCCGCGGTCGGCCCCCTGGCGCAGGCGGCGCGTCTCCTCGACCAGGCGCTCGGTGAACGGGCGGGCGATCGCCTCGTGCACGTAGATGCGCTCGACCGAGGCGCACACCTGCCCGGCGTTGGTGAACGCGCCCCAGGTGAGCGAGCGCACGGCGCGCTCGAGGTCGGCGTCGTCGAGGACGATCGCCGGGTCCTTGCCGCCCAGCTCGAGCGACACCGGCGTGAGCCGCTCGGCGCAGGCCACGGCCACCTTGCGCCCGGTGGCCACCGAGCCGGTGAAGCTCACCTTGTCGCAGCCGGCCTCGACGAGCGCCGCGCCCACGTCGCCGAAGCCCGGCAGGCACTGGTAGAGCGCCGGCGGCAGCCCGGCGTCGCGCAGGAGCTTCTCGATCTCGAGCCCGACCAGCGGCGTGTGCTCGCTCGGCTTGTTGACGACCGCGTTGCCGGCGAACAGCGCGCCGAGCGCGATCCCGGCCGTGAGGAAGAACGGGTAGTTCCAGGGCGTGATCAGGCCGACCACGCCGTAGGGCTCGTGGTGGAGCGTGCTGCGCGCCGTGAACAGGAGCCGGTGCTTGAGCGGCTTCGCCGCCAGCACCTCGTGGGCGTGGCGCAGGTAGTAGTCGAGGAGGTCGAGCGTCGGGATCACCTCGGCCGAGAGCGCCTCGAAGCGCGGCTTGCCGACCTCGCGCGAGATGAGCTGGGCGAGCTGGTCGCGCCGGTCGATCACGAGGTCGAGCAGCGGCCGGATGGCCCGGGCCCGCTCGCGCACGGGGCGGGCGCCCCAGTCGGCCTGGGCCGCGCGGGCCCGCCGCACGGCGTCGCGCACCTGCTCGGGGGTGACGCAGGGGACCTGCCCCAGCTCCTCCCCCGTCGCCGCGTCGACCGCCCGGATGTGCCGGCGTCCTGCCACGGTCGTGGCGCCCATCTCCGCCTCCCGGCCGGGCTGCCCCGGCGAACCCTGCAGCCCCAGCCCCGTCCTGGTCGCGGGTGGAACGGAGCGACGAGCGAGGCGAGGTCGCGGAGGCCGAGGCGACGCTGCGCCCGGCATCCGCAACCGCAGCCGTCGAGCACACTAGGGCCGTGTGCCGCGACGTGTCAAGGGTGGACACCGGGGGGGTCGTGATAGCATGCGCGCCCGAGTCCCCGTGGCAGCACGCGAGAGGGTGGTCCCGTGTCCAAGGGTTCGCCGGTGACGACCTCGAAGACGCCGGCATCGTCGAAGACGGCCAGCCAGGCGGGCAAGGCGCCGGCCCGGGCGGCCGCCGCGCCCGAGAAGGCGCCCGCCGCCAAGGCGCCCGCCCCGGGCGCCTCGGGCAAGGCCAAGCGCAAGGCCGACGAGCCGCCGGCCGCCGCTCCGCCGGTCCCGCCGGCCGCCGCCCCGCCGCTCGTGCGGCCGGAGCTGTCGGCGATCGCGCTCGAGGCCTCGTCGCGCGTCAAGCGGCAGCGGGTCCTCGACGTCATCATCCCGCAGAGCACCTCGTCGCGCATGGCCGAGGCCGCGCGCGCCTCGGTGTGGGCGATCTCGTCCGAGAAGACGACGATCCAGTTCGAGGCGGCCGAGGCCGCGGCCGAGGCCGCGGAGGTGCGCCGCAGCGAGGGGCTCGTCGCCGACGACGCGCCGGCGCTCAAGGAGGCCCTGCGCCGCTCGCCGCGCGACCTGTTCGCCTTCATGCGCGAGGAGCTCGAGCGCCCCGAGGACGACCCGCGCGACCCGCACGGGCTGTGGCGGCGCGCGCACAAGCGGCTGCGCCACGAGCTCTCGCCGCCCCCGGCGCCCGATGAGCTCGAGCGGCTCGAGGCCCGCCTCGGCGCGCAGCTCCCGCCCTCCTACTGGGACTTCTCGCTCGAGTGGGGCGGCGGGCTCCTCTTCGTGCACGAGTTCGGCGCGATCCGGCTCGTCCCCGCCCTCGAGCTCCACGGCGAGCTGCGCGGGCCGCTCTGCGGCCGCATGGTCCGCCCCTACCTGCCCGTCGTCGACCTCGGCTGCGGCGACTACCTGGCCCTCGACATGGCCCGGGAGTCGAAGACCGGCGAGCACCCGCTCGTGTGGTGGTACGGCGGCGAGGTGAAGAAGAAGGTCGCCGACTCGTTCGTCGCCTGGCTCAAGCGGCTGGTCGAGACCCAGGGGCAGCCCTTCTGGTGGGAGTCGTAGACTGGCTTGAGCTGCGCGCGCGCCTGGCCCGGCTCCCGCGGCGCGCGGCGCGCGCGCCTGGCCCGCGGCGCGCGGCGGTGCTCGTCCCGCTCCTCGAGCGCGAGGGCCGGCTCACGGCGCTGTTCACGCGCCGCCCCGAGACGCTCCGGGCGCACCCGGGCCAGGTCTCGTTCCCCGGCGGCGGGCTGGACCCGGGCGAGGAGGTCGTCGCGGCCGCCCTGCGCGAGGCCGAGGAGGAGGTCGGGCTGCCGCCGCGCGTCGTCGAGCCGCTCGGCCTCCTGCACGACGTCGTCGTCGCCGGCACCGGGGTGACGCTCACGCCCGTGGTCGGGCGCATCACCGAGGACGTGCCGCTCGTCCTCAACGCGGCCGAGGTGGCGCGCGCGTTCACGGCGCCGCTCGCCGATCTGGCGGCGCGCCTCGAGCTGCGGCCAGTCGAGCACGGCGGGCGCACCTGGCAGGTGCCCTTCTTCGAGTGGGACGGCGAGACGATCTGGGGCGCGACCGGGCGGGTCGTCGTCGACCTGCTCGAGGTGCTCGAGCTCCGGCCGTAGCCGGCTACTCGAGCAGCAGGACCGAGTTGATCCCGCCCATGCCGTCGGCGGCCGTCAGCGGGTTGCCGGCGTCGTGCTCCCAGACGCCGCCCACGCCCAGGCGCACCTTGTACTCGTGGCGGCCGGCGGGCAGGACGAGCGTCGCCGTGAACGTGCCGTCGGACCGCTCGCGCAGGGCCACCCCCGGCTCGGTCCACTGGTCCCACGAGCCGTGCAGGAGCGCCTGCTTCGGCCGGCGCGGGCTCGTGAACACGAACGTCACGCGGAAGCGGCCGTCGGCCTGCGGGACGACCACCACCGAGGCGGGCGCGTCGGCGCGCGTGGGGTCGGGGAGGCCGACCGCGCGGGTCGTGTCGTGCGCGGCGGCGACGGCCAGGCGCGCGTCGGCGCCGCGGTCGGGGGCGCCGGCGTGGGCGAGGAGGCGCGCGCGGCGCTCGTCGGTGAGGGCGCCCAGGAGCGCGAGCGAGCGCTCGGCCTGGAGGACGGCCGCG
>JAHBXY010000238.1 GCA_019636275.1 Planctomycetota bacterium
TCCTCGAGGTCGCCTGCCTCGCGGCGCTCGACCGGCGCGAGGAGGCGGCGGCGGCGCTCGCGCGGCTGCCGGCCCCGCCCCCCGAGCTGACCTGGGACCTCCGCCTGCAGGGCGCGCTCGCCGCGGCCGCGGCCGGCCGGTGGGAGGAGGCGATGGGCGCGCTGGGCGCGCAGCCGCGGCCGCCGGGGCCGGCGCGCCCGCGGGAGCTCGACCTCGCCGCCCGGGTGCTCGCGCGCCTGCAGGCGGTCGTCGCCGAGCGCGGGCCCACGATGGACGCGCTCAAGGGCCCCGAGCTCGCCGCCCTCACCCCCATGCTCGAGGTCCACCCGCGCGTCTCGCCCGGGCGCCCGCTGCCCGACGACCTCGCCGGGCCAGTCACGCTGCTGGTCGCGCGCTCGCTGATGTTCGCCGGGCTCACCCCCGCGCAGAGCACCCGGCTGCTCCTGGCGATCTCGGAGGCCTGGCCCGACCACGGCGTGGCGCAGGAGGACTCCGTCGGCCCGCTCTACATGATCCGGCTCAACCATGCCGACCACCTGCTCCTCGACGAGGCCGGGCAGGAGCCGCGCATCGCCGAGGCCGCCCGGCGGGCGCTCGGCGTGGAGCACCCGGTGCGCCGGGCCATGGCGTGGACCCTGCGCCTCGCGAGCCTGGTGAACCTCGAGCGCCTCGACGAGGCGCTCGAGCTCGTGGCCGAGCTCCCGCCGGTGCTCGAGGCCGCGGCCCGGGCGGACCGCCGCGCGACCGTGGCGATCGGGGCGACGTGCGACGTCCTGCGCGCGCGCCTGGCCCTGCGGCGGGGTGAGCCCGACGTCGCCCTCGGGCGGCTCGAGGCGGCGGAGCGCGTCCCGGAGCACGACCCGCTCACGCTGGCGCTCGTGCGCCAGGAGGCGCTGGCGGCCATGGGCCGCGACGACGACAGCCTGCGCATCCTGCTCGAGGCCGTCGCCCTGCCGCTCGACCGGGTCACCTGGGTCACCCGGACCCTGCACGCCCAGGCGTGGGAGGGCGCGCGGCGCCGCGGCCGCTGGAGCGACGCGGAGCGCATGCTCGGCGCCGCCGGCACGATCGGTGGGCACCACGAGGACCTCGGGCTGCGCATGGCCTACGTCCTCGTCCGTCAGGGCAGGACGGCCGCGGCCTCCGCCGTCCTCGAGGACCACCGCGCCAACCTGAGGAAGCGCGGGCTGGAGGACCTCGTGGCGGGCGTGCGCGGGGGCGACCCGCGCGCGCTCGAGCAGCTCGAGGCGCTCGCGACGCAGCCGTGACCGCGAGCGCGCCCGCCGCGGCGCGGGTCGCTCGTCAGATCGCCCGCGGCGCCCCGGCGAAGCGCACGATCGCCTCGGCGAAGGCCACGGCCGCGGCCTGGCACTGCTCGAGGTCGCCCGCGAGGTAGCCGCCGGCGAAGTTCGTCGGCGTCGGGGGCGAGAAGTTCTTCTGCAGGCGCACCTCGGCCGCCTTGAGGGCCGCGTCGAGGCCGATCACCGCCTCGAGCGGCGGCGCGATCAGGTAGGCCATGGGCGAGCCCGGCGGCAGGCCCGACTCCTTCGCCAGGTAGTGGCCGATCGCGTGCACGACGTGCGGGAAGATCAGCAGCTTGCCCGCCTCGTCGGCCCGGTAGAAGCAGGGGTCCTGCTCGAGCGAGCGCACGCAGGCCTCGAGGCCGGCGCGCACCTCGTCGGGGCCAGGGCCGGCGATGATCCCCAGGCACTCGCCCGAGAACGGCCCCGACGCGTGGGCCGAGCCGGCCCAGAACGACTGGCCGAAGACGACGTCGACCGGCGCCTGCTTGGTGGCCTCGTCGAGGGCCACGTAGAGCGCGTCGTCCTGGTCGCAGGTGACGAGGCCGAGCGACCCGTGGTCGGCCTCGGAGAAGCCGTAGGCCTGGAGCAGGTCGCGGGGCGCCGCCGGGATGAACCGGGTGGCGAGGACGGTCGGGCGGACGGGCTCGAGCACCACGGCGGCTACCCCGCGCACCGGGCGCCGGCGACCGTCTGCAGCGGCGGCGCCTCGTACTGCCGCGTCCCGGGCGGCGGCGGCGCGGGCAGCCCGGGGCGCCTGGGCTGGTGGCGCTCGACGAGCGGGTCGCGCGGGCGCGCCGGCTCGGCGCGGGCGACCTCCTGCGGCGCCGGCGCGGCGCCGGCGAGGCGCTTGACGCCGCTGGCGCCGGCGCGGAAGAACTCGACGAGCATGCCGGCGACGCGGCGCGCCGCCTCGGCCGGCGACGTCCCGCGCGGGTGGATGTTCGACAGGACCTCCTTGTCGCTGTCCATCGCCTCGTCGCGCGGGTCGAACACCATGTAGCAGCTCATGCCGTCGCCGGTGCCCAGGCCCGGGCGCTCGCCCACGAGCATGATCGCCGCGCGCGCGCCGAGGGCGCGGCCGACCACGTCGATCACCTTGACGCGCGCGCGGCGCACGAGGACCACATCGCCGACCGTGAGCCCCAGGCGCTCGGCCTCGGCGCGGAAGGCGGCCACGAAGTCGGGCGCGTTGTGCGCGACGGCGTTGGCCGACAGGCCGTCGCCGACGATCACCTGCACGTCGGGGCCGCGGCGGCAGGACGCGACCACGTGCTGCAGCGCCTCGTCAGGCAGGCGGCGGCCGAGGTCGGGCCGGAGGAGGAACTCGTCGAGGTCGGGGGCCAGCGTGTGGACCTCGACCCGGGCGTCGATGCGCCGGGCGAAGTCGTCGGGCAGGGTGCTGCGCACGGCCTCGACGGCGACGGCGCGGTCGCCGAGCCACCTGAGCAGCGTGGGCGTGCGCAGGCGCACGCCGGCGCGGCCGACGCCGATCTGGGCGATCGTGGCCGCCTTCAGGCGCTCGAGCAGCGCCGGGTCGGCGGGCGCGGGGCCGCAGGGCAGGCGCGGCCAGTCGCTCGGCGTACGGCCGGCCGGGGGCGCGGCGGCGGCCGGTCCGCCGACCAGGCGGGCGCGCAGCTCGTCCATCAGCGCTCGGGTGGTCATCCGCGCCCCCTCATGCGAACAGTGACGCGTCGCCGAAGCGGCGCGTGCGCCTGCCGTCCTTCGTCAGCCCCTTGGCCTCCATCCAGGCCTCGAACTCCGGCGTGGGCCGGAGGCCGAGGAGGTCGCGGATCGCCGCGTTGTCGTGGAAGCTGGAGCTCTCGTAGTTGAGCATGACGTCGTCGCCGAGCGGCAGGCCCATGAAGTAGTTGCAGCCGGCGCTGGCCAGCAGCACCGCCAGGTTCTCGAGCTGGTTCTGGTCGGTGCGCGCGTGGTTCGTGTAGCACACGTCGCAGCCCATGCTGATCCCGAGCAGCTTGCCGCAGAAGTGGTCCTCGAGGCCGGCGCGCGTGATCTGCGGGCCGTCGAACAGGTACTCCGGGCCGATGAAGCCGACGACCGTGTTGAGGATGTAGGGCTGGTAGCGGCGCGCCAGGCCGTAGGCGCGCGCCTCGATCGTGAGCTGGTCGCAGCCGAAGTGCGCGTCGGCCGAGAGCGCCGACCCCTGGCCGGTCTCGAAGTACATGCGGTTCGGGCCCTGCGCCGTCCCGAGCTCCCCGACCATCGCCGCGGCCTCGTCGAGGAGCTTGACGTCGACGCCGAAGCCCCGGTTCGCCTTCTGCGAGCCGGCGATCGACTGGAACATCAGGTCCATGGGCGCGCCGCGCTCGAGCGCCTGCATCTGGATCGTCACGTGCGCCAGCACGCAGTTCTGCGTGGGCACGTCGTGGCGGCGCATGAGGTCCTTGGTCGCCGAGAGGAGCTCGTAGCAGCGCTCGACCGAGTCGGTCGCCGGGTTGATCCCGATCACGGCGTCGCCGTTGCCGTAGGCCAGCCCCTCGCGCGTGACGGCCAGGATCGCCTCGACCGAGTCGAGGGGGTCGTTGGGCTGCAGGCGCGAGGAGAAGCGGCCCTCGAGGCCGAACGTGCCGTTGGCCTTCGCCGTGATCCGGACCTTCTTGCTGGCCACGATCAGGTCGAGGTTCGACATGAGCTTGGCGCAGGCGGCCGCGATCTCGGGCGTGATCGCCGGCGACAGGCGGCGGATGTCCTCGCCCGTGGTCTCGTCGTCGAGGAGCCACTCGCGCAGCTGGCCCACGCGCCACGAGGCGATGCGCTGGAACAGCGCGTCGTCCAGGGCGTCCTCCACCACACGCGTGACCTCGTCCTCCTCGTAGGGGATCGCCGGGTGCTCGCGCAGCTCCTTCAGCGTGACCTCGGCCAGGACCAGCTTGGCGGCCACGCGCTCGCGCTCGTCCTCGGCCGCCACGCCGGCCAGCACGTCGCCCGACTTGGGCTCGTTGGCCTTGGCCAGGACCTCCCGGAGGTCCCGGAAGGTGTGCGTCCGGCCGAGGAGCGTGGTCGCGAGGCGCACGAGCGGTCCCTCGGAGGTGGGCCGGCGAAGCCGGCCAGGCAGGCGGGCGAGCCTAAACCGGCCCGGGGGCGGCGGCAACCGCCCGGGGCGCGCGGGAGCGCGGACTTTCACCCCACGAGGAGGGGGCACCGGGGAGGGGTCCACGGTGGGTCACCTGTGCGCCCCGTCGTGACAGGCCAGGGCGGGCGGCCGCGCGTTTGCGAGCGGGCGGCAGGACGTTCGGGGGACGTTCGGTCCGGAGTGGCGCGATGATCTGGGTGTTCAGGTCGGTCTCGGTCGGCGTGGTCGGCGGGGTGGGGGTGACGCTCCTCGCGCTGGCGGTCGTGGCCGCGTGAAGCGCCACCGCGCCGGGGTCGCCCCGGCGGTCCTCGGCGTGGCGGTCCTCGGCGCGGTCGTCGCCGGCTGCGGCGACCCCGATGGCCCGCCCGCCGCGCGCCGCGCCGCGGGCGTCGCCGCGACGGACACCGCCGTCGTCGCGCGGGCGACGACGCCGCCCGCGCCGGACGCAGACGGCGACGACCTCGCGCGCGCCCCGCTCGAGCGGCTGGTCATCGCCCTGCGCGCCGATCCGTCGCCCGAGGTCCGCCGCAAGGCGATCGACCACTACATGGGCCGGGTCGGCGAGGGGGCCAGCGCCGAGCCGCTCCTCGAGGCGTGCGCGAGCGACTTCGACCCGCTCGTGCGCCGCTGGGCCGCCCTGGCCCTGGCGGCCGCCCCGGGCCCCGACCTGGCCGCGCGCCTCGGCGCGCTGGCGGTCTCCGAGCCGGACCCGGCCGTCCGCGCGATCCTCGAGCGGGGCGCCCGGACCGCCGCCCAGGCCGCCGCGCAGCGCGAGAGTCACCAGGGGGTCCGTGAGTTCGGAGGCCATCCATGAGCCGAAGCTTCATCCGCGTGCGCCCGTGGGGCGCGGCCGCGTGGCTCGTCATCGTCGCGCTGCTCTCGCTCGTCGCCCTCCCCTCGTCCTTCGCCGCCGAGCGCCGCGGCGCCGTGACCGGCAGCGCGTCGCCCGCCCCGGCCGCCGAGCTGGCCGACCCGGGCCTCGCGGACCTCTTCGACGACCTCGCCGCGGCCGAGGCCCCGGCCCTGGACGACCACGTGGCCGGCGCCAGCCTCTCGGCCGGCGAGCTGGCCCTCGTGATCGTGTTCCTGATCGTCTTCTTCCCGGTGGGCATCATCCTGCTCATCGTCTTCCTGCTGCGGGACTGAGCCGGTGCGCGCCAGCCTCGCCCTCGTCCTCATCGCGCTCGCGGGCCCCGGCTGCACCTCGCCGCTCGGGGCCCGCAGCGCGCCGCCGGCGGCCGAGCTCTCGCCCGAGGCCGTCGTCCTGACCGTGCCCGTCGAGGCGCAGGAGGGCGACGCGGACTGCGGCCTCGCCTGCCTGACGGCGCTCCTGCGCTTCCACGGCGCCGACCTCGACGACGCGGCCCGCCACCGCTTCCCGCCGACCGGCGTGGACGGCGTCCGGGCCGGCGACATCCGCGACTACCTCGACGGCCGCGGCTTCCGCGCGCACCTCGTGCGCGGCACGCTGGACGAGGCGCCGCCGGCCGGGCTCCTGCGCGTCCTGCGCCGGGGCCTGCCCGTGCTGGTGGCGCTCACGCCGCCCGGGGGCGACCGCTCGCACTACGTCCTCGTGAGCGGGTTCGACCCGGAGCGGCGCCTCCTCGTCCTCATGGACCCCGCCTGGGGCGCCGGCGCGGTCCCGTTCGACCGCTTCGACGCGCTCTGGGCGGGGGCCGAGCGGCTCATGCTGGTCGCGGCGCCGACGGCCCAGGCCGCGCGGCCGGGCGGCTGAGGTGTGCACGACGGCCGCGGGCGACCGGGCCTGCCTCGCAGCGGGTCGTGGCCGCCGGCGGCCGCGGCCGCGCTCCTGGCCTGCGCGCTCCTGGCCACGCCGGCGGCCGGGCAGGAGGCCCCCTACCGGACGCCCAGGGCCGGCGAGGGCTTCGAGACCGAGGTGTTCGGCCAGCGCGTCCTCGTGCCCCGGCGCGACCGCGGCCGCACGCTGGCCCTGACCCTCGGCGCGGCGGCCTTCGACCCGCCGCTCGTCGCCGGCGCGGTCACGCCGGTGTTCAACGTCTACTGGCTGCGCTACTGGCAGAGCCGGCGCATCTACGCCCTGTTCAGCGGCGTCTTCAACCGCGTCGAGTACGGCGAGCACCTGTGGTCGTCGCCGGGCTACCCGCACGGGCCGCTGCTCGAGGCGGTCGCCGCGGCCGAGAACTTCACCGTCCCGGCGCCGCTCCTCGAGTCGCGCCCCTCGGGCCGCGCGGCGCGCGGCTCCGAGGTGTGGTGGGGGCGCACGTCGCTCGACCTCGGCCTCGGCGTCCGCCGCGGGGTGTTCCCCTTCGGCTTCGACAACGACGGGCGCATCCAGCTCCTCGCGCGCGCCGAGTGGGACTACTTCCGCCGCCACGAGGACACCGCGCCCGGGGCCATCGTGCCCGACACCACCGCCGCGCTCGGCGGGCGCCTCCTCCTGCGCCTCGACGGGCTCGAGCGGAACCTCCTCGAGCTCCCGCACCAGGGGATCGCCTTCGGCGGCGCCGTCGACCTCCTGCGCCGCCTCGACTGGCGCGAGCCGGGCGTCCGGGGGCCCGACGGGGCGCGCCAGAGCGCCGCCGGGTCGGCGAACGTCCTGCGCGCCAGCGGCTACGCGTTCGCCGCCCTCGGCGTGCCCGGCCTCTCCGAGCGCCACCGCCTCGTGGCGCAGGTGCACGCCGGCTGGAGCCCGCCCGGCTGGGTCGACCGGTTCTCCGCCTTCCGGCTGGGCGCCGGGCCCTACCAGTCCGAGGCGTTCGACCTGCGCCGCATCGCCTACCCCGGCGCCGCGTTCGAGCAGCTCGCGGCCCAGAGCTATGCCATAGGCGGCCTCACCTACCGCTACGAGCTCACGTTCTTCACCTACCTGCACGCGCGCGTGCTCGCGGCGTGGGGCCGCATCGGCGAGTGGGACGACGCCGGCTGGCGCCTGCGCTTCGTGCCGCGCTCGGGGCTCGCCTACTCGGCGGGCGTCACGACCGGCTTCCTGTGGGAGTCGCAGATCCTCATCGAGTACACCTTCGACACCGGCCTGGCGCGGGACGGGCGCGAGGGCCACTCGGTGCTCCTGCTCTGGTCGAAGGCGCTCTGACGGGCGGCACGAGGCGTGCGCCTGCGGCGAGGGCGTCCACGGAGAGACACGACCACGGCCCGGCGGCGGGCCGGCGCCGACAGCGACGGGACGCCCGGGTCCCGGGGAGCGGGCGCCGCCGTCCCCCGCCGTGACAGGAGAGGAGCGCGAATCCATGGCCCAGCCCGCCCGCATCCGTCCCGAGGAGGTCCAGCAGCGGCTCCAGCAGGGTGCCGGGACCCTGCTCGTGTGCGCGTACGAGGAGGAGGACAAGGCGCGCGCCTTCCGCCTCAAGGGCGCGATCACCCTGCAGGAGCTGGAGGAGCGGCGCGAGGCGCTGAAGGAGGACGCCGAGCTGGTCTTCTACTGCGCGTGCCCCGCCGACGAGCTCTCGACCGAGCGCGCGCGCGCGTGGCAAGGGAAGGGCTTCGCCAACGCCAAGGTCCTCGCCGGCGGCGTCGAGCGCTGGAAGTCGGCGGGCTACGACATGGCCCAGCCGTCGCGCCGCGAGGACACGGACCACACCCCGGAGCCGGCGCCGCTCGGGCCCAAGCCCGAGGTGGAGGCCGGCGACGAGCCGCTGCCCCCGCGCGCGTCCGAGCAGCACGCGGGCGCGGGCGGGGTGAGCTACGGCGCGGTGGACGACGGCGGCGCCGGGCTGAGCGAGGCGGACACGCAGGGCGGCGAGGGCGACCGGATGGTCGGCGCGGAGGGGCCGATGAAGGCGCGCGACCTGATGACCCGCAGCCCCGAGCTGATCGAGGCCGACCGCCCCGTGGTCGAGGCGGCCCGGCGCATGCGAGACCTGGACGTAGGCGCCCTGCCGGTGTGCGACGAGCAGCGGCGGCTGCTCGGCATGATCACCGACCGCGACATCACGCTCAGGATCACCGCCGAGGGCAAGGACCCCGCGTCCACGAGCGTGCGCGACGCGATGTCGAAGGAGCTGGTCACGTGCGGCGAGGACGACGACGTCGTCCACCTGGCGCGCCTCATGCAGGAGCGCCACGTGCGACGCGTGCCGATCGTGCGCAAGGCGGCGCAGGGCGGCGAGGCGCCGGGCGACATCGTCGGGATCGTCTCGCTCGACGACCTGGCGACCGACCTGCGCGTGAGCGACCTCGTGGCGCGGACCCTCGCCCGCACAGTGTGATCGACGGCCGTTGTGTGATCGACGGCTGCGGCCGCAGATGCCGGGCGATGCGGCGCGCGCGCGACCGATAGGATCAGGCGATCGATATCGGTCGCGCGCGCGCCGCCTCGCCTCGGCCTCCGCGGCCTCGCCTCGCTGGTTGCTTCGATCGAGGGCGGGTCGACGGTGGGACCCGCGGCGCGCCCGGAAGG
>JAHBXY010000239.1 GCA_019636275.1 Planctomycetota bacterium
TCGTCCTCGAGGACGATCGGCGCGCGCGGCCGGACCATGGGGGTGACGACGCGCTCGCCGCCGCGGGCCTTCTTCTGCGGCAGGAGCTGGAGCAGCGGCGTGATCGGCGCGGGGGGCGCCGGCGGCAGGGCGTCGACCTGCTCGTAGACGAGCACGAAGTCGGGCGGCGCGTCCGGCGTGGGCTCGTTCTCCTCGTCCCAGAAGCGCGCCTCGGGCCGCCAGTCGAGGGCGTGGGCGGTGATGCTGTAGGTGCCCGGCGCCAGCTCGAGGAGGCCGCCCTTGTCGGGGATCGCCGAGTAGCGGTCGCCGTAGCCGTCGCCCGGCAGGCGCTCGGCCGGGCCCAGGAACACCTGGCCCTCGGCCGAGACGACGAGCGGCGCCGGCGGCGACGTCCCGCGGTCGTAGGGGGCCTCCGACTCCTCGAGCGCCGTGCCGAGGCGCACGCGGTAGAGCCCGCCGCGGCCCCCGAGGGGCCACAGGGCCAGGCGCCCGTCCGCGCGCTCGGGCG
This sequence comes from Planctomycetota bacterium, assembly GCA_019636275.1. Classification (GTDB taxonomy): domain Bacteria; phylum Planctomycetota; class J058; order J058; family J058; genus JAMLIC01. Next base: position 509 of record JAHBXY010000239.1, read on the forward strand.
TGCCGAAGGGGTTCTTCTCCCACCAGCGCCGCGGCTCCTTGACGTGCTCCTTGAGCAGCGCCGGGTCGAACAGGGCGATCAGCGCGATGTCGGTGGCGATGCGCACGGTCGCGGCCCCGGTGGCGTGGGTCGACGTCTCCGGCGTGGTCATGACGGGGTCCTCCGGCCCGCGGCCCGGGCTGGTGACGGCGTGGTGTGGGAGAGGGGAGCGCAGAGCATACCCTGCGCGCGGCCGCGCGCGGACCTCAGCGCGGTGAGTCGTCACCGGCCGACGGCGGCGCCTCACCGGGCGGCGGCGTCGCCTCCCGGGGCGGCGGCGTCGCGTCCCCGGGCGGCGGCGTCCCGTCGCCCGGCGGCAGGCCCAGCTCGCTCGGGTCGATCTCGCGCACGGCCGCCGGGACGCCCGTGCGGTAGAAGAGCAGGTGGATCCACCCGTCCTCGAACTGCACGAGGATCGGGAAGGCCAGGCGCTCCGTCCCCTCGGGGATCGCCGCGCGCGGGAGGCGGACGAGCAGGGCCAGGATCCCGTCGTCCTTCTCGCGCGTCGTCACGACCGTGATCGGCTCCTCGGCCGCCGGCAGCGCGCCGGTGGCGCCGAAGGCCTCGGCCTGGCGCCCGTCGAGGGCGTAGACGGCCACCGTCAGCGACTGGAGCGGCAGCCCCGTGGGCGGGCGGCGGGCGGCGCGCACCTCCAGGTAGACGTCCTCCTCGGTGCCGATGGGGACGATCGCGTGCAGGAAGCGGTGGTCGCCCTCGCGGTCGGCGCGCTCGGGGAAGGCGTCGAGCTGGCCCCGCTGCGGCTCGGGCACGCGCTCGAAGCGCGTGTCGGCGCCCACGACCTGCTCGAACTGCGGGTGGCCGAGCTCGCGGATCGTGTAGGTCTCGGCGGCGCACGCCGAGAGGGACAGGAGCAGCGGCGCCAGGGCCAGGGCACGGTTCACGCTCGAGACCTCCGTCAGGCCGGTGAGTCTACGGCGAGGTCGGCGCGGGCGGGGCGAGCAGGTGCTCGGGGATCGGGCGGCGCCCGGCGAACCCGGCGTGCGGCTCGTGGTACCAGCGCAGCTCGGGCTCGTCGTCGCGCCAGCACAGGTGCACGGGCCGGCCGTCGATCAGCCCCGGAAAGTCGACGAGCCCGAAGGTGAAGTCGGGCGAGCGGAAGGAGCAGCCGAGCCGGGCCAGCTCCTCGCACAGCTCGTCGAGCTCGCCCTCGAGCACGCCGACGCGGTCCTGCTGCTCGACCGTGAGGTCGGGCTCGCGCTCGAGGCCCTGCAGCTCGCGCCCGCGCACGAGCACGTCGGCCACGATCCGCCGCACGAGCGGCAGGGTCCGCGAGGCCTCCAGCGGGGTGAAGATCTTCACGAGGTCGAGGCTACCCCGCGCGCGCGCGATCGACAACGCGCGCGCACCGGCGGCGCAGGCTCGGGTTAGCCTGGTCCCCCCATGACGACGACCCGCCTGCTCGCCGCCGCGCTCGCCCTGACCCTCGCCACGCTCTCCGGCTGCGTGGGCGGACCCTCCTACGCGGGCGGCCCGACCGAGGAGGAGCCCCACGGGCTCGTGATCCCGGGCGACGACGTGTTCATCTGGGCCGTCGACGGCCGGGACGTGTCGTCGCGGCGCAACAAGACCTACGTCGAGCCGGGCCACCGCCGGCTGAAGATCCGCTTCAACTACCCGATCGACAACGAGTCGGCGAACCCCTACGAGTTCAAGGACCTCGACCTCAACGTCGAGGACGGGCGGGCCTACCTGATCGAACGCAAGGGCGAGGGGCAGTTCGGGCCCTACGAGCTCGAGGTCCGGGGCTCGCCCCGCAGGCGCTGAAGCTCCCCCCCTCGCCGCTCCCCCCGCTATCATCCGCCGGGTGTCCAGGCCGCCCGACGAGGTTCCAGGCTACGAGCTCCTCGGGACGATCCACGAGGGCGCCGGGTCCAGCGTCTACCGCGCCCGCGAGCGGGCGACCGGCCGCGCCTGCGCGCTGAAGGTCCTGCGCACGCGCGAGGCCTCGTCGCCCGCCGAGGCCGAGCGGCAGCGCCGCTTCCTCGAGGAGGGGCGGCGCCTGCTCGGCTTCGCCCACCACAACGTCGTCGAAGCCTTCGACATCGGCTCGTCCGAGGGCTGCGCCTGGATCGCCCAGGAGCTGGTCGAGGGGCCGAGCCTGCAGCAGCTCCTCGACGCGCAGGGGGGGCCGCTGCCGCTCGACGCGGCCCTGGGCGTCGCCTTCCAGCTCGGCCGCGCGCTCGAGGCGCTCGCCCAGGCGGACATCGTCCACCGCGACATCGCGCCCTCGAACGTGATCGTCTCGGCCGCCGGCGTGGCCAAGCTGTGCGACTTCGGCGCCAGCTTCGAGTCGGGCGTCGCCGAGCGCCTCAGCCACGGGCGCGTCCCGGCGGGCACCGTCGACTTCATGAGCCCGGAGCAGGTCGAGGGCGAGGCCGCCCCGAGCCCCAAGTGCGACGTCTACGGCCTCGGGGCCACGCTCTACCGCTGCCTGGCCGGGCGCACGCCCCACAGCGGCTCGACGCTCTTCGCCCGCCTGCGCTCGATCGTGCACGACGCGCCGCCCGACCTGCGCGAGCTCAACCCGGCCCTCCCCGACGCGATCGCCGCGCTGGTGGCCCGCTTCATGGAGCGCGACGCCGACGACCGCCCGATCTCGCAGGACGCGGCGCCGTTCGTCCTGCGCGTCGCGCAGGCGCTCGGCCTGGCGCGCGCCGCCGACTGGGAGCGCGCCGCGCTCGTGACGCTGCTGGCGCGCACGGGCGCGCGCGCCAGCGGCGAGGAGCCGGTGGTCGAGCCGGGCGTCGCCGTGCGCCTGCGCGGCACCGACCGCACGATCGAGCGCGCCCTGGCCGTGGGCGACGTCATGGAGGTGGGCCGCTCGGCGGAGTCGGCCGTGTCGCTCCCGTTCGGCTGGATCTCGCGCCGGCACGCGCGCATCGAGCGGCGCCCCGACGGCGTGTGGCTCGTCGACCTCGGGAGCGCCAACGGGACCACGCTCAACCGCGCCCGCGTGAAGGACGCCGCGCGCCTGCACACGGGCGACCTGCTCGCCTTCGGCAAGTCGCGCTTCGAGGTGTCGATCTCGGAGCCGAGCGAGCACGAGCGCGGCTGCCTCCTCTGCGGGCAGGCGCTGGCCGAGGACGAGGCGGGCGTGTGCCGGCGCTGCCGGCGCGACGCCGAGTCGGACGTCGTCGCCGCCGAGGACCGGATCGTCGCCGCCCTGCAGCAGTGCGGCTTCGAGGTCGGCCCGCGCCTGGGCGGGCGCGGCGGCTTCCGCCGCTACACCGCCCGCGCGCGCGGCAAGGCCTACCTGGTCTCGGCCCTCGAGGTCGGCGCCCGCGCCGCCGAGGCCTTCGCCGCCGAGAGCCAGCGCGCGCGCGAGCTCGACCACCCGGCCATCTGGCCGGTGCTGCGCGTCGAGGCGCACCGCGGCGTCCTGCTCGTCGTCGGCCCCGAGCCCGACGGCCCGACGCTCGAGGGGCTCGTCGGCCAGCAGGGGCCGCTCCCGGCCGCCGCCACGACGCGGCTCGGCCGCGACCTCGCCGACGCCCTCGACCACGCCACCGGCCACGGCCTCGTCCACGCCCTGGTGCGGCCCGAGGTCGTCCTCGTCACCCACGACCGCCGGCCGCGCCTCCTCGACGTCGGGCTCAGCCCGGCGCTGCTCGAGGCGGCGCGGGCCCCGGTCGAGACCGGGGCGCCGCTGCCCGTCTACGACGCCCCCGAGGTCACGGCCGCCGGGCTCGTCACCCCGCGCGCGCAGGTCTACGCGCTCGGCGCCACGCTGAGCTTCGCCCTCACCGGCAACCCCGTGGCCGAGGTCGTGGCCGGCGAGCGGCGCGACCTCCTCCCGCTGACGATGGTCTCCGGCGTCCCGCGCCAGATCGCCTACCTCCTCGCCTGCGCCACCAGCCCCGACCCCGCCGACCGCCCGCCCACGCCGGCCGCCCTGCGCAACGCCCTCGACGCGCTGCTCGCCGAGGCCCAGGACCAGCGCCGCCGCCCGCCGCCGCCCGAGGACGACGTCCTCGACGAGGACGAGCTGACCCGCCCGATCGAGCTCGACGACCTGCCGCCCGAGATCCTCTTCGACCCCTGATGAGGTGTGATCGACGGCTGCGGCCGCGGATGCCGGGCGGGGCGGGAGCGCGCGCGGGCTCGAAGCATGCCGAGACGTCGTCGCGCGCGCCGCCCCGCCTCGTCCTCCGCGCCCTCGCCTCGTGCGCTGCTCCGGTCGAGCGCGGTCGTGTGCTCGGGGGCTGCGGCCGCGGATGCCGGGCGGGGCGGGAGCGCGCGCGGGCTCGAAGCATGCCGAGACGTCGTCGCGCGCGCCGCCCCGCCTCGTCGTCCGCGCCCTCGCCTCGCGCGCTGCTCCGGTCGAGCGCGGGCCACGCCGGGGGTGCTCGACGGCTGCGGCCGCGACGCGCGCGTCCGGCCGAGGCAGGGCCGTGGTCCAATCACCCGTTCGATGACCCACGCCCGCAAGCGCTACGCCCGCTCCCGCAAGGGCCCGCCGCGCCCGCGGCGCGTCGCGCGCGACCTTTCGGTGCCGCAGGACGAGCTCGCCTGGCGCGTCGGGCACGAGGAGCAGGGCGACCGCCTCGACCACTTCCTCATGACCCGCATGCCCTGGCGCTCGCGCGCGCAGGTGCACGGGCTGATCGCCGACGGCCGCGTGACCCGCAACGACGAGGTCGTGCGCCGCAAGGCCGGGCGCGTCGTCGCCGGCGACCGCGTCGCCGTGGCCGTGCCGCCGCCCGACGAGGAGGTGCGCCACGAGGCCCTGGGCCTGGCCCTCGACGCGCTCGTCCTCCACGACGACGACGACCTCCTGGCCGTGGCCAAGCCCGCCGGCCTGATCGTCCACCCGGTCGGCCGCGCGCGGGTCAACACGCTGATCCAGGCGCTCCACTGGCTCTACCGCCACGGCCCGCGCCGGGCGCCGGGCGTCCTGCCGCGCATCTGCCACCGCCTCGACCGCGACACCTCGGGCGTGGTCGTTCTGGCCAAGACGACCCCCGCGCGCGTGCGCCTGCAGGCCACCTTCGAGGGGCGCGACGTCGAGAAGGAGTACGTGGCCGTCGTCCGCGGCCGCGTCGGCCCCGACGAGGGCCTGATCGACCTGCCGATCGGCCCCGACGACGAGGCGCCGCTCGACCTCATGATGACCGTCCGCCCCGACGGGCTGCCCTCGCGCACCCGCTTCCGCGTGCTCGAGCGCTTCGACGCGGCCAGCCTGGTGCGCTTCGACATCGAGACCGGCCGTCAGCACCAGATCCGCGTCCACGCCCGGGCGCTCGGCCACCCGGTGCTCCTCGACCCGCTCTACGGCGACGGCCGCCTGGCCTGGCCCGACGCCGACCTGCCCGTGATCGCGCGCCAGGCGCTGCACGCGCGCCGCGTCGTCCTGCCGCACCCGCGCACGGGCGCCCCGCTCGCGCTCGAGGCGCCGCTGCCCGACGACCTCGCCCGGCTGGTCGAGGGCCTCCGCGGCGGGTGAGCGCCGTCGCTCACCGGGTCCGGACGCGCCGCTCGCCGAGGCAGGTGAAGGCCGCGCAGCCGCCGTGGATCCCCAGGCACTCCTCGTGGTGCACGGCGCCGCAGCGGCCGCAGGGCGCCGCCTCCTCCGGCGGGACGGCGTCGTGGCAGTAGGGGCAGCGCCCCGGCTCGGCCTCGGCCGAGGCGCTCACGCTCACGCTGATCGTCGCCTCGGGCACGCGGCGCGCGGGGCGCAGCCACGGGGCGCGGCGCAGGAAGTCGTCCACGACCGTGAGCAGGCGCGCGGCCTCCTCCTCGGTGTGGCAGGGCACGGTGTGGGTCGCGCCCGTGCGCAGGCGCAGGACGAGCGCCGCGCCGCTGCGGCGGGCCGAGGCCAGGTCCTGCAGGGGGAACACGCGCCGGCGGTGGGCCTCGAGCGGGGCGAAGCGCGGGAAGCGCCGGGCGAGCCGGGCCAGGAACACGCGGTACTCGATGATCCGCCGGTCGGTGATCGCCAGGTGCCGCGCGTTCCACAGGGCCGCGGCCCAGGTCGTGAGGACCACGGCCAGGGCGACCGGCACGGTGCGCCAGGTGAAGCCCCACTCGGCGACGATCAGGAACGCGGCCAGGAGCGAGAGGCCGGCCAGCGGCGTGAGGAGCTGCCGCCCTTCGACCAGCCGCTCGCCCCGCTCGAGCTCCACGTCAGAAGCGGTTCAGGACGGGGATCGTGACGTCGAGCGCCTCGTCGAGGGTGGCCTCCGTGATCACGAGCGGCGGGGCGAAGCGGATCGTCGTCTCGTGCGTGTCCTTGGCCAGGACGCCCTCCTTCATGAGGGCCTTCACGGCGGCCTTGGCCACCGGGGCGCGGAACTCGACGGCGAGCATGAGCCCGCGCCCGCGCGCCTCGAGGACGTTCGTGCTCGTGAGCTCGGCGCGCAGGCGCTTCAGCGCGTGGGCGCCGAGGCGCGCCGCCCGCTCGGGGAGCCCCTCCTCGACGAGCACGTCGAGCGCGGCCACGCACACGGCCGCCGCCAGCGGGTTGCCGCCGTAGGTCGAGCCGTGGGTCCCGGGCGTGAACAGGTCCATGACCTCGGCCACCCCGGCCACCGCCGACACGGGGTAGACGCCGCCCGAGAGCGCCTTGCCGAGGACGATCAGGTCGGGGCAGGCGCCGACGTGCTCGTAGGCGAACATCTTCCCGGTGCGACCCAGGCCGGTCTGGATCTCGTCCAGGCACAGGAGCGCCCGCCGCTCCGTGCACAGCGCCCGCGCGCGCCGCAGGTAATCGTCGGGCGGGATCTTCACGCCCGCCTCGCCCTGGATCGGCTCGAGGAGCACGCCCACGGTGTTCGGCCCGATCGCCCGGGCCAGCGCCTCGGCGTCGCCGTAGGGCACGCGGACGAAGCCGGGCGTCGGCGGACCGAACGTGTCGCGAGACCCGGGGTCGTCCGAGAAGCCGACGATCGTCGTCGTGCGCCCGTGGAAGTTGCCGTTGGCGACGACGATCTCGGCCGCGCCGTCGGGGACCTTCTTCACCAGGTAGCCCCAGCGCCGCATGGCCTTGATCGCCGTCTCGACCGCCTCGGCGCCGGTGTTCATGGGCAGCACGGCGCGGAAGCCGGTGAGCTGGGCGATCCGCTGCAGCATGTCGCCCATGCGGTCGTTGTGGAACGCGCGCGAGGTGAGCGTCAGCCGCTGCGCCTGCTCGACCAGGGCGCCGACGATCCGCGGGTGGCAGTGGCCCTGGTTGACGGCCGAGTAGGCGCTGAGCATGTCGACGTAGCGGCGCCCTTCGACGTCCCACAGGTGACACCCCTCGCCGCGGGTGATGACCACCTCGAGCGGCGCGTAGTTCCGTGCGCCGAACCTGTCCACCTGCGCCAGGTAGTCCTTCGTGCTCCGGGTCGTCGTCTCGGTCGTCGTCACTCGCGGCTCCTCGACATCCACACTAACCCGTGGGCGCGCATGGCTCAGGAGGCCAGGCGCCGCGTCGCCGCTGGACCACGCGCGCCTGCGGCGTCCGACCGGGTGCGTCAGATCCCGGACACCTCCGCGCGCTGACCCTGGCCGTAGCGCGGGTTGAGCCACGGCACGACGCTCGCTCACGGGGAGTCCATGGGCGGTGCGCGCCGCCGACCCCGCCCCGCGGGGCGGGCGGCGCGTGCCGCCTGGCGACACTCACCGAGAAAGAGGAGGGGACCGTGATGAAGTGGTGCGTCGAGCGGGTGGCGCGCGCGTGCGCGTTCGGCCTCATGGGGCTCATGCTCGGGGCGCGCGCGTGAGCGGCCGCCTGCGAGGGGCCCTGCGCCGGAGCGGCGCCCTGGCGGTCGACGCCGCCGCCAGCGTGGTCGGTGTGACCCTGGTGCTCGGGCTGGCGCTCGCCCTGGCGGCGAGCAGCGTCCGGGCGGTGTGACCCACCCGACGGGGTGACCCGCGTCTTTCTCGTGCGTCGCGGGGCCGCCCGGGTCATGATCCTGGCGGGAGGATCTCCGTGAACCGCGCCTCGTTCGTCGCCGCCGGCGCCCTCGTCGGCGCGGCCGCCGCCCTGCTCTCGACCGCCTTGCCCAGCAGCGCGCAGGGGTTCGGTCAGAAGCGAGAGCTCAAGTGGGAGCGGCTCAACGTCTGCCTCGAGTTCCCGCCCACGATGACCCCCATGGCCGAGTCGCAGCGGCAGGAGCTCCTCGAGCGCCTGGCCCTCCACCGCGCCAAGGTCCCGAACGGCTGGTTCGTCATGACCCCGCGCGGCGGGCTCACCTTCTACCCCGACCCCAGCCACTCCTGGGACGGCAATTCGCTTCGTTGAT
>JAHBXY010000024.1 GCA_019636275.1 Planctomycetota bacterium
CGCCGCGCGCCTCGAGCGCGCGCACGACCTCGAGCAGGGCCGGGCCCGCCTCGGGGCGCCAGGGGAGGACCAGCCGGCGCTCCCACGTGGCCAGGTCCATGCGCGCCGCGCGCAGGGCGGCGCTCCAGCCCTCGAAGGCCGCGTCGAAGCGCGCGACGTGCAGGGCATGGTCCTGCGCGGCCAGGGCCCGGTGGAACAGCCCGCGCCGCTCGAGCCCCACGGCCAGGTCACGCAGGGCGCCGTGCGCGGCGCGGTACCACGCCTCGAGGCGGGCGCGCGCGGCGACGACCTCGTCGTCGTCGCCCACCTGGAAGGGCCGCGACACGACGGCCGCGCCGCCCGGCGGGCCGATCTCGAGCACGTAGTGGTCGGGCAGGAGCAGGCGCGGCGTGAGCAGCGCGGCGCGAAACGCGCCCTTGTCGTCGGGCGTCACGGTCAGGTCCAGGGCCGTCGCGCCGTCGCGCCGCACGCGCGCGACGAGCGGCCCGCTCGAGGCCACGCGCCCCTCGACGCTGATCGACAGGAGCCCGCGGCTGCGCGAGATCGCGGGCGGCTCCAGCCGGTCGTCGCCTCGCGCCGCCGGGGCGGCGGCGAGGGCTAGGAGGAGGAGCCCCGGCGCCACGTCGATCGGTCGCATCCGGGCCACGCTGGAGCCTAGCCCTTGGCTCCGCGGCGGTCCAGCGCGCGGGCCGCCCCGGACCCGGGCGACGCCCGGCCGGCTTCCAGGTAGCCTCGGGGCGCGGGGAGGGGCGCGCCGTGCCGGGGAGCGACGACGGTTGGGGGCTCGTCTCGGCGAGCGGCCTGCGCCGCGTCTACAGGATCCTCTGCCACGTCGCCCACTGCGACCAGGTCCTCCACCCGAGCGAGCGCGACCTCCTCGAGCAGTACCGCACGCGCTTCGGGATCCCGCCGGCCGAGGCCGCCGCGCTCGAGGAGGAGGGCAAGCACAAGCAGATCCGCCTCGGCCGCCACGAGCACGAGCAGCGCATGCTCATGTGGGCCATGATCGACGTGGCGGCCGCCGACGGGCGCCTCGAGCGCAGCGAGCACAAGCGCCTGATGAAGGTCGCCGGCGCGATCGGGCTGCCGCAGGCGGAGCTCGTGGCGCTGATCCGCCGGCGCTTCGCCCATGAGCGCGGCGGGCTCCCGCCGCGCCCGGCCGGGGTCAAGACGGCGGTGATCGCCCCCTACCGGGCGGGCGCGCGCCGGGACATCCCCGACACGCTCGCGGGGATCCCCGCCCCCGCCGACCTCGATGGACCCGGAGCGGAGGCGCCCGCGCGGCCGATCCCGCCCACGGTCGGGCCCGTCCGGGCGCCCTTGGCCGCGGACCCCTCGCCGCCGCGCGGGCTGGACCCGTTCGCGCGCCCCGGGCTCGTCGACCCGTTCGCCTCGCTGCAGGACGACGACCGCCCGACCCTGACCGGAGTGGGCGCGGCCGAGGTCGCGCGCCGCGCGGAGCTCCCCACCCCGGTGCCGGACGACCCGCCGACGGCCCCGTCGCCGCGCGGCGGCTTCGGCCCGGCGGCGCACGACACCTCGCTGTCGCTCAGCCCGGGCGCGATCGTGCTCCTGGGCGTCAACGCGCGCGACGTGCGCATCGACCTCAACGCGCTCGTCGTCGGGCCGGACTTCCGCGGCTTCGGCAAGGTGCCGCCGGGGCTCCACTGGGTGTCGGTCGTCACGAGCGAGGGCCCGACCTCGCTCTGGGTGGACCTCCCCGGCGGCGGCGTGACGGTGAAGGTCTTCGAGCAGCGCACCCGGCGCCTGGTCGACGCCGCCCCGCAGACGGCGGAGCGCTACAAGGCGCTCGCGCGCGGCGGGCTCGCCGGGCTCGTCACCTACCCCTACGACCTGGCCGTCGAGTGGGTCGAGCTCACCGTGCACCTCGACGCGCAGCGCTTCCCGCCGGGGCTGCACCCGACGGACGCCGCCCTCCCCGACCCCGGCGCGACGCGCTTCGAGGCCGCGCTCCGCGGCACGCACCGCGGCGACGGCCAGGCGCTCCTCACCGAGCTCTCCTGGGCGTTCCTGGCCGGCGCGCTCGAGCGGCACCCGGCCGCGCTCGAGCGCTGGCTGCACCTGCTCAAGGCCTGCTTCGAGGCGCCGCCCGAGGTCCTGGCCGCCGACCCGACCCTCGCCGTGCTCCTCGTCGACCTGCTCGTGGCGCAGCTCCAGCAGATGCCGCCCGGGTTCATCGACGTGGGCGTGATGGCGGGCGCCGGGGAGCTGCAGGACGCCCTGCGCGAGACCGGCCTGCCGCACCTGGCCGAGGCCGCGGCGCGGCTCGCCGCCGGCCTCCGGTAGCGCGGCATCGCTCGGGCCAGGCTGGCGCCGCCAGGGCCCCCGGCCCTATGCTTGGGCGCGAGGCCGCCGCATGTACGCCGTCATCTCCGACCTGCACGCCAACCTCCCCGCCCTCACGGCCGTGTTCGAGGACATCGACCGCCACGGGGTCGAGGAGGTCATCTGCCTGGGGGACATCGTCGGCTACGGCCCGTTCCCGGCCGAGTGCCTGCGCCTCGTGCGCGAGCGGGCGACGGTCACGCTGCTCGGCAACCACGACGAGGCGCTTCTCTCGGGCCCGCTGAGCTTCTCCAAGTACGCCCACCAGGTGATCGAGTGGACGAAGACCCAGCTCCCGCGCGAGGACCCGGAGGTCGAGCCGCTGTGGGAGTTCGTGGCCGACCTGCCGCTCGTGCACGAGCGCGGCCGCGACCTGTTCGTCCACGGCTCGCCCTCGGAGCCGACGCAGGAGTACCTCCTGCCCACGGACGACCTCGGGTCGGAGAAGTACGACGACGTCTTCGCCGGCTTCCAGCGCCTGTGCTTCGTCGGCCACACGCACCAGCCCTGCGTGATCACCCCCGACCGGCGCGTGCGCATGGCCAAGGAGCTCGGCAACGAGTACCGCCTCGACGCCGAGCAGGCGGTGATCAACGTCGGCTCCGTCGGCCAGCCGCGCGACCTCGACCCGCGCTCCTGCTACGTGCTCGTCGAGGACGACCACGTCCAGTGGCGCCGCGTGGCCTACGACATCGACGCCACCGTCGCGCGCCTGGCCGAGGTCGGCCTGCCCGAGCAGCTCGCCCGCCGCCTCCTCTCGGGGAAGTAGATCACCCGCAGATCAAGTGGTGACCGCGCTCACGCCGGCGCGACCCCGAGCCCCTCGAGCAGGGCGGCCGGGTCGTCGGCCTCGAGCAGGATGCGCTGGAGGCCGTGGAGGGCGCCCGCGGAGAGCATGGTCGTGTCCTCGGTCGAGGCGCCGCGCACGCGGGCGACCGCGTGGAGCGGGCGCTCGGCGCGGGGCAGCGTCAGGGTCAGGCGGGCGGGGGCGCCCGGCACGGGGTCCTGGGCGGTGAGGACCTCGAGCGAGGCGCGCCCGCGCGCGACCTCGAGCCCGGTGGCCAGGACCTCCTCGGCCGGGCCGCCCAGGCCGATGTCGAGCGTGCCGGGGAGGGCCAGGTCCCAGCGGCGCGCGCCGCCCGCGGCCGGCGCGTCCGCCGCGAGGCCGTAGAGGGCCGAGAGGTCGACCGGCTGCGCCTTGCCCTTGACGGCCACGGGCGGCAGCGGCCGGTGGAGCGCGGCGCGCCCCAGGTGCGCGATCGTCGCCGCGCCGGCGAGCACCTCCCAGCCGAGCGCCTGCGCCTCGAGGCGCCGGGCGAGGTTCACGGCGTCGCCGAGGATCGTGAACTCGTAGCGCTCGGGCGAGCCGACCTCGCCCGCGATCACCTCGCCCGAGTTGATGCCGATCGCCACCCGCAGGCGCGGGCGGCCCTCGGCCTCGAGCTCCGGGTTGAGCCGGAACATCTCGGCCTGCATGGCCAGGGCGGCGCGGCAGGCGCGCAGCGGGGCGCGCGGGTCGACGTCGACGACGCCCCAGTAGGCCAGGATCGAGTCGCCGCCGAAGCGCTCGACCGTGCCGCCGCCGCGGAAGATGATCCGCTGCATGGCGGCGAAGTAGGCGTTGAGCGCGGCGACGAGCACCGGCGGGGGCGTGACCTCGGTCAGGCGCGAGAAGCCGCGGATGTCGATGAAGATGAACGTCCCGCGCGCGAGCTGCCCCTGGCGCGCGAGCGGCACCTCGCCCTTGAGCACGCGCTCGACGAGGTCGGGCGAGAAGTAGCGCTCGAGGCTCGCCCGGCGCACGGTCTCGGCCTGGACGCGGGCGAACAGGCGCGCGTTCTCGAAGGCCGCGGCGAGGATCGCCGCCACGCCGCTGACGAGGCGCAGGGCGCCGGCGTCGAAGGGGCGCGCCGGGTCGGAGGCGTCGAGGTACAGCGCGCCGAGCGTGCGGTCGCCCAGGCACAGCGGCACGCAGATGATCGACTGCACGCCGGCGGCCTCGAGGCTCTGCGTGAGCTTGAAGCGGGCGTCGAGGCTCACGTCCTCGGAGAGGACCGCCTGGCGCTGCGACACGGCCATCTGCAGCACGCTGTGGCTCACCTGCACGCGGGCCCCCTGCTCGCGCGCCGAGCGGTCGACGAGGTAGCGCGGGCGCAGCAGGGCGTCGCCGCCGCTCCGGTCCTCCTCGAGCTCGAAGAAGCCGATGCGCCGCGCCTGCGGGAACATGCCGAACAGGCGCAGCGCCGTCTCGCGGGTCAGGCGCGTCGGGTCGTGGATCGCCGCCAGCGAGGTGGAGATCTCGCACAGGAGCTCGAGGCGCCGCGCGACGGCCGCCGCGTCGTCGGGGGCGAGCTCCTCGGCCACCGGGGCGCTCGGCGCCTCGTCGGGCTGGAGGCGGGAGGTGGGCCGCTCGTCGCCCTCGTCCTCGGTCGGGCCGGGGCCGGCGGCCTCGCTCAGGTCGCGCACGCGCGTGCGGAAGCGCACCGCGTCGAGCGTGAGCCGCGCCGTGGGCATGTAGCGCGTCTTGACCACCTCGACGTGCTCCGGGCGCACCTCGCCCACGAGTCCGCCTTGCTGCGCGGCGCGCACGCGCAGCACCGTCGCGCCGACGCGGATCGCGTCGCCGTCCTGGAGCACCGCCTTGCGCGTGCGCACGCCGTTGACGAAGGTCCCGGCGCGGCTGTCGAGGTCCTCGAGGACGAAGCCGAAGCCCTCCTCCGGACGCACGAGCGCGTGCTCGCGGGACACGGCCCGGTCGGGCACGACCACGGCGCACGAGGGGTCGCGGCCGATCACGGAGATCCCCGAGAGGTCGACGGCGCTGCCCTTCCCCTCCCCCTCGACGACCTCGAGGCGGATCGAGCCGGCGCTCACGAGGCCCCCTTTCGCCGCGGGGATTGTGTTGCCGGCCGCGCTCCGGGGCAAGGGGCCGGCCCGGCGCCTTGAAGCGCCCGGCGCGCCTGGCACACTGGGGTCCTGGGCAGATGGGGGCGGAGGGCCGATGGGCGCCGGGCGTGAGCCCCCGGGGGAGCAGGACCTGCGGGCCCTCCTGGCCCTGCTGCCGGCCGTCGCCCTCGTCGTCGACCGCGACGGGGTGCTGCGGGAGGTCCTCGGCCAGGGCGCCGCGGCGGCGCTCGGCCGCCCCGCCGAGGCCCTCGTCGGCCGGCCCGTCGAGGAGGCGCTGGCCGACCGCCCCGAGCTCCTGGCGCAGCTCCGCCGGGCGCGCGCCGGCGAGGCCTTCACGGCCGAGGCCGCGCTCGGCGACGGCCGCTGGGAGGTGCGCCACGCGCCGCGGCGGGGCCCCGACGGCGCGCCCGACGGCTGCCTGAGCTTGGCGGTGGACGTCGGCGCCCGTCCGTCGCCCGAGGAGGCGGCGCGCCGCGACCTCGCCTTCCTCGACGCGGTGATCGAGCACATCCCGCACATGATCTTCGTCAAGGACGCGGCGCACCTGCGCTTCGTGCGCTTCAACCGCGCCGGCGAGGAGCTGCTCGGCTACCGGCGCGAGGAGCTGCTCGGCCGGAGCGACCACGACCTCTTCCCGCCCGACGAGGCGGCCTTCTTCGTGGCCAAGGACCGCGCCGTCCTGGCGGCCGGGGCGCTCGTGGACATCCCCGAGGAGCCGATCCACACGCGCCGGGGGCCGCGGCTCCTGCACACGAAGAAGATCCCGCTGCTCGACGAGGCCGGGCGCCCGGCCTACCTGCTCGGGATCTCGGAGGACATCACCGAGCGCAAGCAGGTGGAGGCCGAGCGGCAGCGGCTCCTCGAGCGCCTGCAGGAGCTCGACCGGCTCAAGGCGCGGCTCGTGGCCAACGTCAGCCACGAGCTGCGCACGCCGCTCACGCTCGTCCTGGGGACGCTCGAGCGGCTGCTCGAGCGGCGCCCGGCGGCGGACCCGGAGCGGGGCGACCTCGAGGTCGCCCGGCGCAACGCCAGCCTCCTCCTCGGGCTGATCCAGGACCTCCTCGACGTGTCGCGCCTCGAGGCGGGCGCCCTCCGGGCGGAGTACGCCGAGGTCGACCTCGCGCGGCTCCTGCGGGAGACGGCGGGGCTGTTCGAGCACGCCGCGCGCGACCGCGAGGTGCGGCTCGTCGTCGACGCCCCGGCGCCGGTGGCGGCGCAGGCCGACGCGCCGAAGCTCGCGCGCGTGGTCGGCAACCTGCTCTCGAACGCCCTCAAGGTCGTCCCCGTGGGCGGCGTCGTCCGCTGCGCCCTGTCGCGCAGGGACGGGCACGCGGCCCTGGAGGTGGCCGACAGCGGGCCCGGGATCCCGCCCGCCCTGCGCGGGCGCGTCTTCGACCGCTTCTTCCAGCTCGAGTCGGGCCCCGCGGGGGCGGGGCTCGGGCTGGCGATCGTGCGCGAGCTCGTGGCGCTCCACGGCGGCGTCGTCACGGTCCGCGACGCGCCGGAGGGCGGCGCCGCCTTCGTCGTCGAGCTGCCGGACCGCGCCCGCGGGGCGGCCGTCCGCCCGGCGGCGGCGCCGCCGCGCCCGCTCCGCGCGGCCGGCCGGTCCGGCGCCCGCGGGAAGGCTGACGTCGGCGCCGCCCGACGACGGCCGCGCCCTCGTGCTCGTCGTCGAGGACCACCCCGAGCTGCGCGACTTCCTCACGGCGGCGCTGGGCCGCGACCACCGCGTCGTCGCGGCGCGCGACGGGGTCGAGGGGTTGGCGGCGGCGCGCGCGCGGCCGCCGGACCTCGTGGTCACGGACATCATGATGCCGCGCATGGGCGGCGCCGAGCTGGTCGCCGCGCTGCGGTCGACGCCGCCGCTGATCGACGTGCCGATCATCGTCCTCACGGCGCGCGCCGACGACGACCTCCGCGTCGAGCTCCTGCGCCAGGGCGTGAACGACTACGTGATGAAGCCGGTCACCCTGCAGGAGCTGCGCGCGCGCGCGGCGCGGCTGGTCGCCATGAAGCGCGCGGGCGACGTCCTGCGCCAGGCGCTCGCCGGCGCGCGCCTGGACCTGGTCGGGCTCGCCCGCGAGCTGGCCCGGCGCAACCGCGAGCTCGACACGGCGCTCGAGACGGCCCACGCCGCGCGCGACGCGGCCAACGAGGCGGCGCGGGCCAAGGACGCCCTCCTGAGCATGGTCTCGCACGAGCTGCGCACGCCCCTGACGACGATCGGGCTGCAGGTCGAGCGCCTGCTCCGCCTGCCGGAGGTCGGGCCGAAGGAGCGGCAGGCGCTCATGAAGGTCGCCGGGGCCGGCGCGCGCCTGACCGGCCTGGTGGCGTCGCTCCTCGACTACGTGCGCGTCGAGGCTGGCCGCCTGCGCGTGGAGCTCGCGCCGCTCGACGCGGCGGCGCTCGTGCAGGACGTGGTCGACGAGCTCCGGCCGCAGGCCGAGCGCAAGGGGCTCACCCTGGCGAGCGACGGGGCGGCGCCCGGGCCCTTCGTCAGCGACGCGCGCCTCCTGCGCACGATCCTCGTGAACCTCGTCGAGAACGCGATCAAGTACACGGAGCGCGGCGAGGTCACGGTCGTCCTCGGGCGCGAGGCGGACGGGGCGCTGCGCCTGCAGGTGCGCGACACGGGCGTGGGGATCGCCCCCGCCGAGCAGGGGCGCGTGTTCGAGCCGTTCGAGCAGCTCGAGGCCCCGCGCGCGAAGCACACGCCCGGGATCGGCCTCGGGCTTGCGCTCGTGCGGCAGCTCGTCCGCGCGCTCGGGGGCACCGTCGCGCTCGAGTCGACGCCCGGCGCGGGCAGCACCTTCACGCTGACGGTGCCCGAGGCCGCCCCGGCCGCGGCCGCGGCCCGCGGCGACGCCGCGCCGCGCGCGAGCGAGGGCTGACGGCGCCGGCGCCCCGGTCGTCAGCCCGGCGCGGCGTGGCGCCGGATCGCCGCCAGCAAGGCGTCGAGCTCGAATGGCTTCTGCACCGCCGCGGCCACGCCCAGGGCGCGGGCCGTTCCGGCGAGGTCGGCCGCGCCCGAGATGACGACGACCGGGATCCCGGCCAGCGCCGGGTCGCCCAGCTGGGCGCGGCGGAAGGCCCACCCGTCCATGACGGGCATCATGAGGTCGAGCAGCACGAGCCCCCATCCGGCGCGCCGGCGCAGCGCGGCCAGCGCCGCGCGCCCGTCCGGCGCCGTCTCGACCTCGTAGCCCTCGTCGGTGAGGAGCTCGGCGAGGTCCTCGCGGATGTCCGCGTCGTCCTCGACGAGCAGGAGCGGGCCCATGCCTCCATGGTGCGGCCACGCGCCGCCCCGCGCCAGGCGCGCGGCGGGCGCGCGGCAGGCACGCCGCTCGGAGCCCTTCGCCATGACATTGATCTGAGAGTGCTGGTCAGGAAGGATCGCTCGTCCTCTCGTTGGACCGCTCTCATGCACCCGAGGAATTCATGCACGCGAACCGGATCCACCACGGCGCTCAAGAACCTCGTCCTGATCGTGGGAGAATTCACGGCCGCATCGGCCGGTGACATCCAGGTCCTGCACCAGCGGTTGGGGTCTACTCATGGACGTTGCGGATCGCGTCTCAGCTACCGTTACAAGGATCGAGGACCATGGCGTCTACTTGGCCGCCGACGGCGAGGAGATACTCGTGCTTCTGCCATACCTCGCCTGGATCACCCCTGTAGACCCAAGGACAATCGCCTCTTTGGGACAGGCAATGGACGTGCTGATCACAAGACGGATTGGGCCTGGCCAGCTGATGGGGTCCGTCAAGGATCTGCAACCCGAGCTAGACCCCTGGCGCGATCCAACTGTGGTTGCCGTGAGCACTACGCACACAGCGACGGTAGTTCAACAGCTTCCCTTCGGAGTCGCGTTACATCTCGGCGGCGGGGCAAACGCTCTCCTGAGGCCTCCTGATCCCTCGCTCCAGATCGGAGAGCGGATCCAGGTCGTCGTGGAGGAAGTAGATCCCATCAGGCGGGTGCTCGGGGTCAAGCGGAAACATTGAATTGAGAGCCCCCTCGAACTACGCTGCACCTGGCTCGCCAACGGCGAGAGTCGCCTCGTCACGTGAGTGCAGGGGCAACTGTATCAGTGGGTGCATGGCGCGGTTGAAGGCAGTGAATGGCCGCCGGCTACTACTTGCTAGGTTCTTGGGCCATCCTGCTGTTGCTCGGCTTGATGCTGAAGGACGATCGAACGCGTGCCGGCCCGCCACCTCCCCCGGAGTTCGGTGCTGATCTGGAGCGAATCTTGAAGCTGGGGTCCTGCGTCTGTGTCTTCGAGCACGAGGGGCAGCACTGGTTCCTCGATGATGATGCGTCGTCTGACGCGATCCTGGCCGGCCGTCATGACTCGGTGCGCGGCGCGTACGTGGTGCCTTCGCTCAGTCGACGGAGAGCGATGAAGGTTGCTGAGATGATCGGGGCCACGTTCTTGATTCACGATGTCTGCGATTGAGCGACGCGGGCCGCATGCACTGCTTCCCGATGCCATGTATGAAGCAGATCAGTGCTTCACGTGGGCGGGAGGTGGTCACTGAGGGCATAACTCACGAGACCGGCCGTCAGCGAACGATCAAGATCCTCGGGAGCCGTCGACGTCTCCTGTACCAAGCGCAGAGACTCGACGCTCAGCGACCACGCTTCCCGTTCCAGGTCGAGCGCTCGCCAACCTTGTTCCGGGCGCCAGTCGATCCCGCCAGCGACGACTTGCATTGCCGCTGAGACAGCACGTGCCGCGGCGCTTGCCGCCAGGTCGGGAGTCTCCGCAAGACAAGGCTGGTTCCAGAGGCCTTTGACTTGAACCCAGAGGCTGATCATTCGCTGCAGTGGTTCCATGGGATCCCTGGGATCATGCAGCAGGAAGTCCCTGACCATGTTCAGCCCCGCCCGCAACAAGCGCGTGTCCTCCTCGGATGCTGGGCGCTCAGACGCCCAACGTTCCCACTCGTGAAAGCACAGGTGAGCTCCAAGGTAGGCGGCTGCTGCGTTGAACTCGCGTGGCCAGAGCGTGGGGTCCCAGTCGGATTCGAAGTGAGTGGCCGGCACGAGTGCTCTCGTGCTTGCCTCATGCCCGCAATACGCGGCCAACTCCAACCGCTCCCGGCTCAGGTCCCCCACCCGCACGCGCTCCAGCAGGTAGGCGGCCTCGTCGTCGGGGGAGCCGGTCTTCCGCCAGCGCCGTTCGAGTTCGCGTAGCTTGCCGTCGCTCATGACGCTCCCACGCCAACTGCGCGCGCTGGGCTCGCCGATGCCCCCGACCGCATCAGCGCCGTCCGACCGCGCCATTGCTGCGGCGGCGGCGGGTCCTCGGGCTGACCTGGAAGCGCGGCAGCTCTCCAGAGCCGGCGCCCTTCGGCAGTGAGGCGACCTTCTTGGCCAGTTGATCGGCCAAGGGGACGAGGGAGCGACCCACACGCCCTCTGCTCCCTCTGCTCCTCTGTTGTGAACTCACTCCCGGGTCAAAGCCCCTGCACGGACCCCGGCGCCGTGAGCCGGTAGCCCAGCGTCACCTCGCGCGTGCCGCGGCCCGGGACGGTCACGGTCCAGGCGACGATCCCCTGGGCGTCCGGCTGGGCCGGCGGCGCGGTCAGCTTCGGGTCGACCTCGACCTTGACCTGCTCGAGCTCCGACACCGGCACGCGCTCCTCGAGGAGGAAGGTGGCCGGGGTCGGCTCGAGGTTCGAGAGCGCGAGCGTGACCTTGCGCGTGATCGTCTGCTTCCCGGTGAGGCGGGCGACCTCGCGCTCCTCGGCGACCTCGCGGCGCACGCGCAGGCCGTCGTCCGCGCCCCAGCCGAGGACGAAGCGCTCGCCCGGGGCCACGAAGCCGACCTCGCCGCGGCCCACGTAGCCGCTCTCGCGCAGGAGGTCCACGGGGCCGGCGAGGATCGGGTGCGGCGCGGCGTTCGGCTGCTTGCTCCGCAGGTGGACGAGGACCGAGCGCTCCGGCCGGGCGATCCGGTCGACCTCGGCCGGGGCCTCGAAGGCGAAGACCGGGATGCGGTGCAGGAGGCCGGTCGTGCGGATGCTCGCGCGCGTCGCGGCGGGGAGCGTGCGCGTCTCGCCGCCGTCGTCGACGCCGGGGAGGTCGGCCGAGCGGCGCGCCTCGGCCCCCTCGCCCGTGGTGGCGATCTCCTCCTCGCGCACGGCGACCGTGACCTTCTTCTCCTGCCGGCGCTGAACGGCGAGGCGGTCGTCCGCGAGGCGCGGCGGCTCGGCGCGCTGCGTGGGCCGGGCCGTGGAGAAGAGCAGCTCCACGTCCTCCCAGTCCTCGCCGGTCGCCTGCCACACGGCCGCCTCGCACTCGAAGCGGGCCGTCGTCCCGAGCAGGGCGGCCCGGTGGGCCGGGCGCCACAGGGCGCAGGGGACCATGTAGTCGACGGTGAGCGCGGGCGCGCAGGGGCGGTCGACGAGCAGCTCGACCTCGATCGAGGTCTCGAGCGCGCCGTCGGGCTCGAGCTGGGCCTCGTGCATGCCGGCGACCGCGCGGCGCTGGCCGAGGTCCTGCAGCTCGAGCCGCAGCGCGTGCTGACGCTCCTCGAGCTCGCGCGCGGCGACGAGCAGGCCGTCGACGTCGCGCGCCCAGCGCTCCTCGAAGGCGGCCGCGAAGAGCACCTCGCGGTTCACCGCGTCGATCATGAGCGACAGGGCGTGCTGCGTCCGCTCGAGCCGGGTCCGGGCCAGCCGCAGCTCGAGCTGCAGCCGCCGCCCCTCGGCGTCGAGGGCCTCCTGCTCGGCGGCGACCTTCGCCGCGGGTGGCCGCTGCTCGGCGCGCCCGATGCGCAGGCGGCGCACGACGCGGGCCTCGAGCACGCGCGCGCCGTCGCCGGCGCGCGCGACGAGCGTGCGGTCGGCGACCACGGGGGCGACGCCCGCGATCACGAGGCGATGGCTGCCGGGCCCGAGCGGCGGGGTCTGCCCTTCGCGCCGCACCTGCGCCCGGTCCTCGAGGAGGGTCACGCGTCGCACGGGCGCGGCGAGCGGGACGGCGGCGGCGGGGGTCGTCTGGGGCGCCGAGGGCGGCGCGGGCAGGGCGGTGCTCATCTCAGGGCCTCCGGTTCCCGCCGACGACCTCGTTCTTGGCGTCGAGCTCGAGCGCGTAAGTGGCGACGAGCTTCCGCTCCTCGCCGGGCTTCAGGGTCAGGCGCCAGCGCCGCCCGCCGAGGAGGACGTCGCCGCCCTCCTGGGTCACGAGCGGCGTCCAGGGCGGGTCGGCGTGCTCCTTGACCACGGCGACCGCCTGGCC
This sequence comes from Planctomycetota bacterium, assembly GCA_019636275.1. Taxonomy (GTDB): domain Bacteria; phylum Planctomycetota; class J058; order J058; family J058; genus JAMLIC01. The sequence continues at coordinate 12,499 of JAHBXY010000024.1, forward strand.
GTCGTCGGCCTTCACCGGCACGACGTCGCGCACCTCGACCTCGGCCGGGAGGGCGAGCCGCGAGGCGAGGTCGACCTCGACCCTGTGCTCGAGCAGGAGCCCGCCGCCGAGGAGGCCGGTCGTCTTCTCCTCGAAGAAGGTGTTGCGCGCGACCTTCAGGCCCGGCTCCAGGCCGAGGCCCACCGTGAGCTCGCCGCCCGTGGGCACGGTGCGCAGGGGCGCCGTGACCAGGAACTCGTCCTCGAGGTAGACCTCGGCCGGCCCGGCCAGGAGCGGGGCCTCGAGCGGGTTGGTGAGCGTGGCCAGGCGCACGGCCTCGTCGCTCTCGCGCGGGACGACGACCAGCGTCGTGCGCACCGGCGCCTCGGCCGACAGGAGCGGCACGTTGTGCAGGGCGCCGTCGGAGGGGACGTCGACCAGCCCCTCGGCGTCGTAGCGGTGGTCGTAGGCGCCGACGGAGTAGGCGACGCGCGCGGTGAGCGGCGGCGGCGGAAGGCCGCGCACCCCCTCGGCCAGGACACGCGCCTCCCGCAGGTGGTGGCGCACGGCGGCGCGCTGGCCCGACTCGAGGTCGCTCAGGCGGTCGTCCCACGTGACCGGACGGAGCTTGCCGGCGGCGGCGCGCGCGTCGTCCCAGGAGGGCATGGCGAGGTCGCCGAAGCGCAGGAAGGACGCGTCCGGCGCCAGCGGGCCCGGCTCGGCGAAGCTCAGGGCCCCGCCCTCGAGCCGGTACTCGTCCTTCGGCGGCGCGCCGCCGCCGCCGCCGCTGCGCCCCCGGGCGCTCCGGGCCTGCGGCGCCGCGGCCTTCTTCGCGTAGGCGCCCGTCGTCGGCGGCGGCGGGGCCATGGCGGCCCGCGGCGGCATCGGAGCGGGCGCGCCGCCCGGCGGGCCGAACGCCGCCATCATTCCGGGCGGCATGCAGGGCGCCGCCTCGGCGGAGGAGTCCTCGAGGACGAGCCCGTCGTCGGCCTCGAAGGGGTCGCTCGCCATGAAGGGGTCGCCCGCGGCGAAGGGGTCGCTCGCGCGCTCCTGCGCGGCGAAGTAGGCCAGCGCCTCCTGCGCCGACAGGGGCGTGGGCCCCTGCTGGGCGGCGGTCGCCAGCGCCCGGCGCAGCCCCTCGAGCAGGGCCTCGCTGGCCACGGGTGGCTCGCGCCACGCACGCCGCGCGGGCGGCGCCTGGCGGCGGCCGATGCGCAGGGAGCGCAGCTCGGGCAGCTCGGTCTCGCGCAGCAGGTCGGCCGTGGAGAGGAACAGCCTCACGCGCGTCCACGGCTCGCCGGTGCGCTGGATCACGTGGGCGCGGACGCCCAGGCGCGCGGAGCGCCCGTCGCGCGCCAGGCGCAGCTCGTAGGAGGGCACCCACCAGGCGCCGGGGACGCGGTACTCGAGGCGCAGGGTCGCGCCGGCCGGCGCCGGCCCCGTGAGGCGCAGGACGACGCGCTTGCTCACGGCGTCGGCGCGGGCGTCGCGCGCCGCGCGCGCCTCGGCCTCGCGGCGCTCCAGGCGGGCCAGCTCCTCCTGCGCGGCCTGGAGCTGGACGCCGAGCTGGTCGCGCTCCTCGAGCCGCGCGGCGCGCAGGCGGGCCGTCCAGTCGAGGACGCCGTGGAAGGTGGCCGCCGACGCCGGGCGCGCCGGCTCCTTGCCCTCCCAGGAGGGCAGCCCGAGCGAGATGCGCTCGACGTGCCCCAGCTCGGCGTCGAGCACCTCGGCCCTGCGGCGCAGGTCGGCGATCCGCCGCTCGACGGCCTTGACCTCCGCCTGCGAGGGCGGCTCGAGGAGCGCGCCCAGCGGCGGCACGACCGGCTCGGCGCGCACGTCGGCCGGGCGGGGCGCCGGGCCGTCGCCCGCGAGCACGGCCACGCGCACGCTGTCGTCGTCGATGCACAGCGGCAGGCCGACGAGGGCCAGGAGCCCGCCCTGCCCCGGGGCCAGCGCGGCGACGCGCGTGACCACGGCGCCCTCCCGGAACACCTGCACCTCGCGGATCGACGACTCGAGGATGGCGGGCTCGGTCATGGCTCCCCCTGCGGCAGGCGCGCGGGGATCGTAGCCGCGCCGGGGCGGGCACGCTCGCCCGCGCCGTGCAGGTTGACCATCCCGCGTCCCCCGCCGACGATGACCCCTGCATGAGCAAGAGGTCACGCGGCTGGACGGTCGGCCCCCTGCGGGGCGAGGCGCGCCCGCGCGTCGGGGCGCTGGCGCCCGACGCGGCCGCCCGGGGCGGCGGCATCTTCACCCCGCCACCGGCGAAGCTCGGCCAGGGGTGCTGCAAGAGCATGTGCTTCGGCTGCCCGTGGGCGGACGCCGTTCGACGCGGGCTCCTGCCGCCGGCCTACTGACCGCTGACGACCCCGCGCAGGGCGTCGAGCCGCACCTCGAACGCGACCGCGGGGGAGTAGAGCCCCCAGCGCGTGAGCACCTCGGGATGGACCTCGCCCAGGACGCCGAGCTCCGCGCCGCGGGCGACGATCGCCGTCGCCCGGCCCGGGATGAAGCTCGGGTGCGCGCGCACGAGGAGCTGGTAGCCGTCCCCGAAGGCGAGGCCGAACGAGCGCAGGAGCTGGTCGAGGACGCCCTGCAGCTCGCTGAAGCCGGCCTTGTCGTGGACGAGGAGCGCGGCGAGGCGCTGCTCGGTGCGCGAGGCCAGGTTCTGCGACGCGTCCCAGGCGGCCACCTCGCCCGCCTCGAACACGCGGTGCGGGTAGACGGCGCCCGTCGAGCGGCGCTCGACCTCGAGGAGCGTCGGCACGACCCAGTCGCGCACGACCGCGTAGTTGCGGTTCATGACGTTCTGGATCCTCACCAGCGGCCCGCCGTGCAGCGCGCCGAAGGCGTCCTCGGGGCGCTCGCCGAGGTTCATCTTCTGGCGCACCTCGTCGACCGAGGTGAGCAGGTTGCCGATCGCCTCCTCGTAGCCGAGGCCGAGCATGCGCTCGCGCGCCAGGTCGGCGAAGAGCGTCATGGGCGCCAGGGCGCCGACGGTGAACTCCTCCGGCATGAGCGGGGAGAGCGCCTCGTAGCCGCGGGCGATGGCGAAGTCCTCGATCGCGTCGACGGCGTGCAGGTAGTCGACCCGGTAGGCCGGCGTCGTCACGCGCAGGCGCTCGCCCTGGCGCGCGACGTCGAGGCCGAAGGCGGCCAGCCAGCGAGCGACCTCGTCCGCGGCGAGGTCGGGCTCGCCCAGGAGGCGGCGCGCCTCGGCCGCCTCGAGCTCGATGCTGCGCCGGTCCTCGAGCGGGTGCGGCGCCTGGACCTCGGGGCCGCGCGGCGTGTCGAAGGGGTAGACGGTGCGCACGGGCTCGATCCGGGCCCCGCGGTCGGCGAGGTTGGCGGCGAGCACGTTGGCCGTCAGGAGCACCTGGTCGAGCGTCGTGCCGGTGACCTCGACGAACAGCTCGGTCATCCCGGCCACGACGCGGCCGAGGCCCTGGCTGTTGATGATCGGCGGGAACGAGAGCACCTCGCCCGCGGCGTCGACGAGCAGGGGCGCGCGGTCGGCGCCCTGGAGGGCGGCCGCGAACTCGCGGCCGGTCGGGTGGTCGCGCAGGACCTCGCCCGGCGTCCAGCGCTCGGCCCAGCGCGCGGCCGGGATCGGGCGGCCGGCGCCGTCGCGGGCGTCGCCCGGGTTGGGCGGGGTCAGCGGCACGAAGGCGTGCTCCCGCGCCTCGAGCGGGGCCGCGAGGTAGCGCACGGGCCAGGCGATGCGCGCGGCGTCGTAGATGCCGATCGCCACGCTCTTGCGCTGCCGACCGAAGTTGCGCGACAGGACCTCCTGCGCGGAGATGAACGCCAGCAGCCCCGCCTCGTCGACGGTCCAGCCGCGCGCGACGAAGCCGGCCACGAACGGGCGCACGCGCTCGACCGACGCGTCGACCTCGATCGTGCCCGCAGGCGCCGCGTCGCCCTGGAAGCAGGGGTAGGCGTCCGGCTGGCCGCGCCGGCGCTGCCGGATCGCCCGGGCGATCCCCTCGACGCACCAGGTGTCGGGGCGGTTGGTGTCCTGCAGCTCGACCTTGGCCTCGGCCTCGCTCGAGTGCCGGCGCTTGAGCTCGCCCTTGACCAGCGTCGACAGGCGGTCGAGGTCGTCGAGCGACAGCGCCGGCTCGCCCGCGAGCGCCCGGAGGTCGGCCATCGGGAAGGTGATGTGCGGCATGGCTTACTTCAGCCTCAGCGACCCGAGGCCCTCGGGGGAGTTGTTGGTGAACAGGTGCCGGATGTCCTTGATCCCGAGCGCGACCATGGCCATGCGGTCGAGCCCGAGGCCCCAGGCGATCACGGTGCCCTCGACGCCGTGCGGGCGCGTGACCTCGGGGCGGAAGATCCCGGCGCCGCCGAGCTCCATCCAGCCGAGGTCGGGGTGGCGCATGTGCACCTCGACCGACGGCTCGGTGAAGGGGAAGTAGGCGGGCACGAACTTGACCTCGGGGGCCTTCGCGACCTGGCGGGCGAAGAGCTCGAGGAGGCCGAGCAGGTGGCGGAACGACGTCCGCTCCGAGGAGACGATCCCCTCGATCTGGAAGAAGTCGGGCGCGTGCGTCTCGTCGACGTCGTCGAAGCGGAAGCAGCGGGCCATGCCGAAGTACTTGCCCGGCGTCTTCACGGCCTGGAGCGCGCGCGCCGAGAGGACGGTCCCCTGGCTCCTGAGGACCAGCCGCTTCGTCCGCTGGCGGTCGAAGGCGTAGTTCCAGCCGCGCGAGCCGGAGCGGCCCTGGCCCTCGTGCTCGAGGGCCACCGGCTCGAGGGCGCCGCCCTCGATCTCGCGGGCGAAGACGCACTCGCCCGGGCGCGCGGCGTCCTCGACGAAGTAGACGTCGTGGATCTCGCGCGCCGGGTGGAACTGCGGCAGGAACAGGGCGTCCATGTTCCAGAACTCGGGCTCGACGACCGAGCCGGTCATCTCCTCGAAGCCGAGCGCCAGGAGCGTCTGCTTCACCTGGTCGAGGAACGCGCGGTACGGGTTGCGCCGCGCGCTCGGCGTCGCGGGCGGGTGCGCCACGTTGAAGGCGCGGAACGAGACGTCGCGCCAGGACCCGTCCTTGAGCATCTGCGGGGTGAGCTGGGCCACCTCCGGCCGCGCCGCGCCGAGCGTCGCCCGGGCCACCGCGCCGGCGGGGGTGATGGCGTAGCGGCGCGCCCGCGCCTCCTGGCGCTCGAACGGCTCGCCGCCCTTCTTGCCGCGCTTCGCGGGCAGCCGCGCCTCGACGTCCTGCAGGAGCGCCGGCTCGAGCGACGCCGGGTCCAGGCCCTCGGGGGCGTCGGCCAGGCGGCGCAGGAGGCCCTCGCGGGCCTCGTGGACGGCCCAGCCGTCGCCGGGCGCCGCGCGGACCTGCGGGCCTTCGACCACGACGAGGCCGGCCTTCTTCAGCGCGCCGAACGCCGCGCCGACGGCGGCCTTGTCGAGCCCGGGCAGGTCCTGGGCCTCCTGGATCGTGGCCGGGCCCTGCTCGAGGCGCCGGCGGATGCGCAGCTCGGGCACGCCCTGCTCGGCCTGCGCGCGCCCGGCGTCGGTGATCACCAGCCGGACGGTGGCCTCCTCCTCGCGCGAGAGGAGGCCGCGGGCGACGAGCCCCTCGGCGCTCGACTGGGCCTGGTCGGGGCGCAGCCCGGCCCGGGGGGCCAGCGCCGTCAGGGGCTCGGGGGCGTCGCCGGCCGCGCGCAGGACGGCGGCCTCGTTGGGGGTGAGGGGGGGCGTGAGGGGGGCGCCGCCCCCCGCGGACTCGGACATGGATCGGCCTCGCGTCGGCGAGGACGCCCGAGGGGCGCTCGCCTGTGACGCCGGCTACTTGAACCGGAGGAGGGCCGCCATGCCACCCATGCCGGCGACCTCGTCGCGCGCGTAGTTCACGTGCTCGACGCGGGCGCCGGTCATGATCGCCAGCTCCACCGCCTCGTCGACGATGTCCGGCACGCGCACGGTGGCGCGCTTGCACAGCGGGCACTCGACGAGAGTCGGGGTGCGCTCCTGCTCGTCCTGCGGGCGCTGGAAGAGGAAGTGGCACTCCGGGCACTCGCGGCCGGGCAGCGTGAGCCCGTCCTGGACGATCAGCGTGCGCACCTGCCCGAAGAACAGGGCGCGCAGCGTGTCGTCGAGCCCGGTCGTCCCCAGCCCCTCGCGGCCGAGGTTGTCCTTCACCAGCCCCAGGAGCTCGCGCTCCTTCTCCTCCTCGATGCGCGCCTCGATGGCCACGATCCTGCGGCGGGCCTCGTCGCGCGAGACGTCGAGCGGGATGTCCTCGCGGGCGACGACCTTCTGCTTCAGGTAGGTGTGCAGGTGGTCCTCGAGCAGCGGCAGCACCTCGCGCGTGCCGCCGAGGATGAGCCGGTCGAAGGGCCGCAGGCGGAAGCGGCGGAAGGCGCGGTCGGCGACCGACTGCAGGTACTGGTGCAAGACGAACAGGTCGTGGCGCTCGATGCGCCGCTCGTCGAGGCCGTGGTAGCCGCCGGTGCCGATCGCCGCGACCGACCCGCCCTGGACCGAGCCGGGGGCGGCCCCGCGCTTGGACGGCGCGGCCGGCGCGCCGGACCGGCGCCGCTGCGGGCCGGCCTCCTGCACGCGGTCGTCGGGCCCGACGGGCTCGCCCGAGAGCTCCTCCCAGCCCTCGACCTCGCCCAGGTAGACCTCGAAGATGCGCGCGCGCCGCGAGTCGGTGAGGATCACGCCGTAGCGCTCGTACTGGTCGATGAGGCTGGACAGCGGCGAGGCGTAGGGGCTGCGGTCGATGACGACGCGGTCGCGCAGGTCGAGCGGTAAGGAGATCGTCTCCACGTCGCCGTTGCCGGCGAAGATCACGTGCGCGCCGCGGCCCTGCGCCGGCATGCGCCCGACGAGGTCCTCAGCCGCCTCGCGCGCGCGCTCGAGCAGCGCCCGCGCCGCCTTCTTGCGCGCGTCGTCCCAGCCGGTGTCGGCCTCGACCTGCGCCTCGCCCTCGCGCACGAGGTTCTTCAACACCGCCCGCCGCTCGTTGTGCGGGCCCCAGCCCCGCAGGTAGAGCGACACGTACGGCGCCTCGCCTCGGGGCATGGCGATGAGCTGGGCGATCCGGTCCTGCGTGAGTAGCTCGCGCGCGTCGGCCATCTGACGTCTCCTCTCGTCCGCGAGACGGCGATGATATCGCCGTCCCACGGCCGCGACCGGCGGTCCAGCGCCGTCCTCTCCCGGACGGTCGGGTGAGGACTTACGCGAGCGCGACGGCCGCGGCGACTCCTTGCGCCGGAGTGGGAAGCGTTTGGCGTGCCGCGCGCTCGCGCGCCCGCCGGTGGAGGGCCTCGGCCGCAAGTCGCTCGCCGACCTCGGGGTGCACCGCGTTCACCGCCGTCCCACGCTCGCGCCGGCGGCGCTCGGGACGGGCGCGCCCGGCGCGCGGCCACCTGCCCGTTGTGTCCCACGCGTGCGGAGGCGTATGATCCACCACGTGACGCTCGCCTGGCGCGCGCTGCTGTTCGTCGCCCTGCTGCTGGCCTCGACGCCGTCGCTGACGGCGCTGGCCCCCGCGGCGAGCGCCCCGTCGTCGCGCCCCACGTGCGAGCGCGTGGCCGACCTCGACGGGGGCGACGAGTCGCCGCTCCAGGAGGCCCAGGAGGCGTCGACCGAGGAGGCCGAGGGCGACGCCGCCCTCGCCCTGGCCGCGGACCACGACCTCCGCGCGGCCGGCCCCGGGTTCACGCCGTCGGCGCGCCCCGTCCACGAGCACGGGTCGCGGCCCTCGGCGGCCAACGCGCCGCGCGGCCCTCCGGCCTGACCTGACCCCGCCCTGACGCGCCCTCGCGCGGCCCCGCCCGGGGTCCGCCCGGACGCCTGCCCGCATGGCGCGACCGCCGGCCCTGCGCCGCGCGCTCCGGCCGCCGCGAGCGCTCCTGCTCCGCTCCGCACCACCCGCCACCCGTCACCGCCTGTGCGCCGGCCCCGGCCGCGCCTCGCCGGAGGGCTCCATGTCGACCGCCCCCTCCCTGTCCGCGCCCGAGGTCCCGCCGCCCCCCGCGCCCGCCCCGCGGCCCCCGCGCCAGACGGCCCTCCCCCCGGAGGACCCGCACGCTCGTCCGCCCCGCTTCACCCTCGACACGCTGCGCCGCGACGCCCCGGCCGGCGTGATCACCGGCCTCATGGCGGTCCCCCTCACGGTCGGGATCTGCGTCATGTCCGACTACCCCATCCAGGTCGGCCTCCTGACCGTCGTCGCCGCCTGCGTGGTCAGCTTCGCCGCGTACCTGTTCCGGCCGGGGAACCACGTCGGCGTGCCGGGCGTCGCCGCCGGCCTCGCGCCGGTGCTGGCCATGGGGGTCCACACCTTCGGCATGGAGAACATGCCGTGGCTGATCTTCCTCACGTCCGTCCTGCAGATGATCGTGTGGAGGTACCGCCTCGAGCGCTACATCCTCCTGGCCGTCCCGAGGTTCCTCATCGAGGGCCTGCTCGCCGGCGTCGGCCTGAAGATCGCCATGAAGTTCCTGCCGCACACCTACGCGGCGGCGGGCGGCGGCGGGCGGGTCACCGTCGTGGTCGCCTCCGTCGCGTCGCTGGGGGCGTTCCTGTGGCTGTATCGCCGCTTCCGCGACACGAGCCCGGGGGTGCCCTACATCGCCGTCATCGGCGGGGGCGCCTGGTTCGCGGCCCACGCCGAGGTGCCCATGCTGCACCTCGAGCAGGTCCCGCTGCGCCTGGCCTGGCCGATCCCCGACCTCGCGAGCATCCCGCCCGGCGTGCACGTCCAGATGCTGCTCTACGCGGCCATGCTCGCGCTGATCGACGTGATCGAGCAGGTGATGAGCAACGCCGCGATCGAGCGGCTCGACCCGCTCGGCCGCAAGGCCGACTCGAACAACAGCCTGCTGGTCATGTGGCTCGCCAACGGCCTCTCGAGCCTGTTCGGGGGCATGACGAACCTCGACGGGCTGGCCAAGAGCCAGACCAACCGCATGGCGGGGGCCGTGACGAAGATGTCCGTCCTGTTCGTCGCGGCCGTGCTCGGGGTCGTGCTCGCCTTCCCCTGGCTCCTCACGCGCCTGCCCGAGTTCTCGCTCGCCGTGCTGATGATCTTCACCGGCTGGAAGATGATCGCCGGGCTGTTCCACGTGGCGGAGCACGGCCGCTACGAGCTGGGGCTGGCGCTCTTCTGCGGCGCGCTCGTCTTCCGCCTGGGGATCTTCGAGGGGCTGCTCCTGTGCCTGGCCCTGCACAGCTTCATCGTCTACGTGGTCTACCGCCACGAGCACCTGCCGCGGCTCGAGATCCTCTCGCGCCTGCTCAGGCTCTTCAGCGACGGGCCGCACCCCCACGCGACGCCCACGATGGAGGTCACGCGCGACGAGGTGTCGGGCGGGCTGCGCTACGGGAGCGCCCCGCGGAGCGTCACCGCGGGCAAGGACCTCGACGCGTTCATCGCCGACTGGGCGCACGGGATCAACCGGCGCAACCTCCTCAGCGTCGTCAGCACCTACGACCCCGCCGGCCTCCTCTGGGGGACGTTCGCCAAGGAGCTGCGCGCGGGGCACCCGCAGATCAAGCGCTACTTCGAGCACCTGTTCGAGCTGGACCGGCTCGCCGTGACGTTCGACTCCGGCGAGACCCGCCAGTACGGCGACATCTACATCCGCTCGGGCGCCTACCGCTTCACCTTCGACCGGCGCGGCGCGCACGTCTCGGTGCCCGCGCGCTACTCGTTCGTGTGCAAGCGGGAGCGCACGGGCTGGTTCATCCTCGAGCACCACTCATCGGAGTTCCCGGCCTGAGCGGCCGCAAGGAGTCGTCATGGACCTCGTCATCTACGGCCTCGTCGGGCTCGCGGCCCTGCTCGCGGGCAGCGTGTCGGTCATCCGCCAGGGTCACGTGGGGGTGGCCGCGCTCTTCGGCCGCTACCGCCGCGTGCTCAGGCCCGGCCTGAGCCTGCGCATCCCGTTCGTCGAGACGGTCGACCGCCGCCTCTCGCTGCAGAACCGGTCGATCGAGCTGGAGTTCCAGGCGATCACCGCCGACCAGGCGAACGTCGACTTCAAGGCGCTGATCATCTACGCCGTGCGCGACGCGGAGGAGGAGACGATCAAGCGGGCGGCCTACAGCTTCGTCGACGAGCGCAGCTTCATGCAGGCGCTGGTGCGCAGCGTCGAGGGGTCGATCCGCGCGTTCGTGGCGACGAAGCGGCAGTGCGAGATCCTCGCCCTGCGCAAGGAGATCGTGGAGGAGGTCAACGCCCACATCGAGCACGAGCTGCGCGAGTGGGGGTACCGCCTGCAGAACCTGCAGATCAACGACATCGCCTTCGACGAGGCGATCATGCGCTCGATGGCCCAGGTGGTCGCGACCAACAACATGAAGGCCGCGGCCGAGAACGAGGCGCAGGCGCAGTTCATCTCCAAGACGCGCGTGGCGGAGGCGGAGGCGCAGGCGCGACGCGTCGTGGCCCAGGCCGAGCGCGACGCCGACCAGCTCCGGGGCGAGGGGAACGCGCTCCTGCGCAAGCACATCGCGCAGGGCCTCGCGGAGGCCGGGGCGGTCATGGAGGAGGGCGGGGTGGAGCCCGCCTTCATGCTCTACACGATGTGGCTCGACGCGATGAAGTACGTGGCGGCCCACGGCCACGGGAACCTGATGTCCTTCGACGGCTCGATGGACGGCTTCGACAAGGCCCTGCGCCAGACGGCGCTCCTCGGGCGCGGCGCCCGGGAGGCCGGGCCCGCCCGGGTCTGACCCCGGGGGCGTCAGTCAGTCAGCGCGGGGCGTCAGTCAGTCAGCGCGAGTCGAAGATCGGCTCGTAGTCGCGCCCGACGTCGCGGCCCGCCTCGCGCACGGCCCGGTCGAGGTGCTCGCGCGTCGTCCGGCGCGGGTCGTAGAGGACCACGTACTTGCCCGTGGCCTCGTCGACCCAGGCGTCCTTGACCCCGCCCACCTGCTTGAGCGCGTGGAGGATCGGCAGCGGCTCGTCCCAGGTGTCGCGCGCCCCGCGCACCATGATCACCTCGCGCGCGGCGTCGCCCCGCGGGGGGCGGCCGTCGTCGGGCGACACGGCGCCGCGCTCCGGCGGCGGCTCCGGGCGGCGCGGCGGGCCGCCGCCGCAGCCGGTCAACGCCAGGCACGCGGCCAGGCACGCGGCCAGGCACGCGACGAGGCCCGCGGCGAAGGTCGCCGCGGGCCTCGGGTGGTCATGGGTGGTGGGTCGGACCACGCGGTCCCTCGTCAGACGTCGCCGAACATGTCGTCGAGGACGCCGCTCATGTCCTTGAAGTCGTCGTTGAAGATCGGCTTCCCGGAGTCCTTGCGGCTCTTGATCTCGTTGAAGATCGCGTTGAGCTTCTCGACCAGCTCCTTCGTGTAGAACATGACCATCCCGACGGTCGTGTCCTGCGAGTCGAAGATCGTGGTCAGGATCGTCCGGTCGCCGACGATCGACAGCTGGATGCTCTCGTTCTTGCCCTGGTGCGTGAGGCTCGAGAACTCGGTCTCGCCCAGGATCTTGGCCACCTCCTTGGTGGCCGCGAACGACGCCGCGACGAGGGCGGCGATCGTCTCGAGGTTGATGCCCTCGGTCGAGCCCACCTGCGTGACGGGGTGGCCCTCGACGTCGATCAGCATGTTGCAGCGCGACTTCGAGAGGTTCTGGTAGTTCTCGAGCGCCTTGTTGATGCGCCCGATGTCGTCCTCGTAGAAGATCAGCCGCTGCTTGCGGAGCTTCTGGTCGGTGTCGCTCGGCTTCATGGCCATGGCGCGCGTCTCCTACTGGCCCGCCGGCGTGCCGCCGCCCAGATGCTGCCGCAGGTGGTCGTCGTAGTGCTTCTGCAGGGGCCCGAGCTTGCCCGCGAAGCCGGCGCCGACCGCGCCGCCGATGACGGCGATCAGGAGCAGCAGGAGCAGGACGCCCTTGCCCCCGCCCTTCTTCGCCGGCTCCTGCGCGGGCGGGGTCACGTTGAAGTCGCGCGGCTTGGGCCGGGCCTCCTTCTCGCGGTCCCGCTCGCGGTCCTTCTCGCGCTCCCGCTCCCGCTCCGCCCGCTCGCGCTCCCGCTCCCGCTCGCGCTCCGCCCGCTCGCGCTCCGCCCGGTCGTCCTGCGCCTTGGCCTTGGCCGGCTCGCGGACCGGCTCCTTCGCCGGCGGCGGCTCGGCCGCCGGCTTCTTCGGCGGCGGCGTGGCCGCCGCGGGCGCCTTGGCCGGCTCCTTCTCCTTCGGCGGCTCCTTCGCCGGGGCGCTGCCGCCGCCGGGGCCGTCGTTCTGCAGGCCGTACTCGCGGTTGAGCTTCTCGAGGACGATCTGGGCCAGCTTCTTCAGGGTCGGGAACACGCCGTCGCCGGTGACGGCCACCGCCTCGAAGGTCGGCGCGCCGTACTTGTTCATCTTGGCGTCGAGCTCTTCGGGGGTGAGGACGTTGGGGAGGTCGCGCTTGTTCCACTGGAGGACCATGGGGATGGTCTTGGGGTCGAGCCCCTGCTCGCGCAGGTTCTCCTCCAGGTTCTGGAACGACTCCAGGTTCTCGTCCATCTTGTCGGGCTGGGAGTCGGCCACGAACACGACGCCGTCCGCGCCCTGGAGCACGAGCTTGCGCGTCGCGTTGTAGTAGACCTGGCCCGGCACCGTGTAGAGCTGGAACTTCGTGTTCATGCCGCCGACCTTGCCCAGCTCGAGCGGCATGTAGTCGAAGAACAGCGTGCGGTCGCCCTCGGTGGCGATCGAGGTGAGCTCGCCCTTCTTGCTCGCGGGCGCCTTCTTGTGCACCACCTCGAGGTTGGTCGTCTTGCCCGAGAGACCCGGTCCGTAATAGACCAGCTTGCAGTTGATCTCTCGCTTGGCGAAGTTGATCTGGACCATGAACGCTCCCACTCCCGCATCGCCGCTTCGGCGGCACCCCGGACCCCGGACCCGTCAGATCCTCCGGTTGAGCCCCCGGATCTTACGCGCCGCCGACTCGACCTCGATGAGGACCTGGCCGAGCCTCATCTCCATCTTGATGATCACGACCAGGTAGCCCACGTCCAAGTTCACGAACACCATCCGACCGTGCGCCGAGGTGAGGACGAACCTCTCGAACATACCTCGGCCGAGCTCCTCGAGCCCGCGCTCCGACATCTGGATCATGTGCGACGAGACCGCGGCGACGACGTCCTTCTGGAGGTCGGGGCCCAGGGCCTCGGCCACCACGACGCCGTCCTTGGTGACGACCATGCTGCCTTTGACCCCGGCAACCTGGTTCAGCTCTTCGAGGATCTTTTCCATCACCGTGGCCTGGCGCTCCGCGACGTTCACCGACCCCTGACGGGGTCGGTCAGATGTAGAGCTCGTGCTCGACGAACCGGTGCACCTCTTCCAGGATCTTCTCCCGCTTGGCCTTGGACGAGCACAGCACCGCGATCTGGAGCCGGTCGGCCATGACGAGGCAGGTGTAGCTGTCCTTGCCCTCGAACAGACCCTTCTCGAAGGTCGAGATGTCCATGCGAAGGGAGCACTCGATCCCGGCCGCGAAGACCCGCTTGAGGACCTCGCCCACCTTGCGGTTCTCGTCGGGGCCGCCCGGGTAGCCGGCGAGGAGCTCGCCGCTGGGGCCGAGGACGATCGCCCGCTGGAAGCCGGGGATCTTCTCCAGGAACACGAGCTTGCGCGCCAGCTGGTCGGGCGCCTTGAGGTAGCGCTGCACGAGCGCCCCCATCTTGCGCACCGTGCCCGACGCGGCCCGGCGCTCGAAGTCCTGCAGGATCTCCTTCAGGTCCGTCGCCTTGGTGCCCTTCTGCGCCTCGAGGTCCTCGAGCAGCTTGAGGGCGCGGCGGTCGTCGGGGGCGAAGGCGAGGATCATCTTCGCCTTCTCGATCGCGTGCTCGCGCGCCCCGATGGCCTGGTAGATCTCGGCGAGCTGGAAGAGCAGCCGGTAGTTCTCGCGGTTGAGGTCGACCGCCTTCTCGAACAGCTGCACCGCCTGCAGGCCGTCCGAGGCGCGCAGGTCGCGCTGGAACCGCTCGTAGCGGATGTCGGCCAGGACGATGTAGTTGCCCTCGAACGTGGGGTAGAGCTCGGCGCCCTTGCGCGCGAGCTCGATCGCCTGGTCGAGGTCGCGCATCTCCTTGTAGAGGCACGCGAGCTTGTAGTAGGCCTTCGGGCCGGGGGTCTTGCGCACCTCGTCGCGGAAGGCCTTCAGGTCATCCGCGCACTTGGCGCGGATCATCTTCTTGAAGGCCTCCGTCAGCGACTCGGAGCTGGGGAACTCCTGCAGCCCTTTCTCGGCCTCCTCGAGGGCCACATCGAGCTTCTGGAGGTCGATGCAGCGGTCGATGAACTGGGAGATCGAGTACGGGGACCGCGCCCTCGCGACGTCGCGGCGCGCGCTCTCCAGCTCCCGACCCGTCTTGAAGTCTGACCACCAGCCCATGAGGCGGGCTCGACCCCTCTCCGCCGGCTCCGCTCCGCGCCCGGAGCGGCCCGGAAGCCACGGAGCGCCGGATGCGAACGAAGCGAAACCCGAAAACGCCGCTGCAGGCCCTGTCGCCGCAGTAACTTCCGCGCTGGCGTGTTCGTCATAGCACCGTGCGGTCTCGCGTGTCAAGCGCGAGGCGCCGCGCAATCTCGTCCGCTGCCCGTTGCGGGATCAGCCTTTCCAGCGTAGCCAGCGGCCGCCAGGTCGACCCGGCCCGCACGCCCGGCATCATCCATTGACGCCGACGCGGAGGGTCCCGTACAATCGCCGCCGCTAGTGTCTCCGGAAGGCCCCACGCCTCCGACACGCCAGGTGCCGCGCAGAACACCTGCCCCTGGTTTGTGGCACTCGCAGCGCCGTCCCTGACCCGGCCCCTCCCTGAGTTTCGGGGCGGGGCGGGAAACAAGAGTGGCCCGGAGCCCCGGGCCAGAAACCACGTTGAATGCGGCGACCGAGCGCCAGCCTCAGCCCTGACAGCGCGATCGAGCGATCCCCATCCTCTCTCGCCCTCGAGGAGCGTCCCACCATCCCCCCTGCGCCTCGCGCGCGCGTCGTGGCTCCCGAGCCTGCCACGCGCGCCCGGGCCCGCACGGGGACACGGGGAGGCCAGGCGCCGGCGTCGCCGGGAGCCTTTGCATGTACGAGTCCCACTGGAACCTCGACAGGAAGCCCTTCGAGAACGACCTGAACGTCGCCTTCTTCTACGAGGGCAAGCACCACCGAGAGGCGCAGGTCCGGGTCCTCTACGCCGCCGAGCAGAAGAAGCCCCTGGCGCTGCTCATCGGCGAGAGCGGCGTCGGCAAGACGATGGTGTGCCGCTCGGCCGCCGCGCAGCTCGACAAGCGCGGCTACGCCGTCGGCTGGGTGAGCGCCGCCGGTCTCGACCAGGCCGACCTCGTGCGCACGGCGGCCGTGGCGCTCGGGATCAAGGACGTCGGCGCCGGCCGGGCCGACGCGCTCGCGCAGCTCGGCGCCGCGCTGCGGCAGCGGAGCGAGAAGGGCGCCCACACCGTCCTCATCGTCGACAACATCGAGTGCATGGGCGAGGGGCGCGGCTTCGACGAGCTGCGCACGCTGCTCGACATGGGCTCGGGCCCCGACGGCGCGCCCCACATGACGATCGTCCTCGCGGGCCACCCGCGGGTGCGCGGCACGCTGAAGCGGCGCCACAGCCTCGTCCAGCGGCTCGAGGTGGGCTACGACCTCGTGCGCCTCGAGCCCGAGGAGGCCCGCGCCTACATGCTGCACCGGCTGCACGCCGCCGGCGCGCCCGAGAGCCTCTTCGACGAGGGCGCGATCGACCGCGCCGCCGTCGTGTCGGAGGGCACCCCGCGCCTCCTGAACCGGGTGTGCGACCTGGCCCTCCTCATGGGCATGATCGAGAAGAAGGAGCAGGTCAACGCGAAGCTGATCGACGACGCCGCCGAGGAGATGGGCGAGCTGCGCAAGATCGGTGCGGGTGACGGCGACCGCGGCGAGCGCGGCGAGCGCGGCGAGCGCGGCGAGCGCGGCGAGCGCGGCGAGCGCGGCGAGCGCGGCGAGCGCGGCGAGCGCGGCGGCCGCCGGGGTCGGCGCGACGGACGAGCAGGACGAGGGCCGCGACCGTGACCGTGACGAGGGCGACGAGGGCGACGAGGGCGACGATCGCCGGGGTCGCCGGGGTCGCCGGCGCCGGGGTGGTCGGGGCGAGCGTGGCGACCGCGGCGACCGCGGCGACCGTGGCGACCGTGGGGGCCGGGGCGAGCGCGGCGGCCGTGACCGCGGCGATCGCGGCGACCGTCGCGAGCCCCGCCGGCCGGCGGCCGTCACCGCCGACGAGGCCGACGAAAGCGGCGAAAGCTACGCCTTCAACGCCGATGAGCACCGCGACATCGAGAGCATGACCGAGATCATCCAGGGCTCCCTGAAGGTGGTCTCGGGCGGCAGCCAGCGCCGCCGCCGCGGCGGGAAGGGCCCGCGCGCCGAGCGCGGCGACCCGCTGCAGTACTTCGACTCGCCGGCCAACGGGGGCGGTGAGCACGACCCCGAGGAGGAGGCCGACGCGGCGCTCGACGGGCCGCCCGCCAGCGACGCCGAGGGGGCGGAGCGCCGCGGGCGCCGTCGCCGCCGTCGCCGCGGTGGGCGCGGGCGCGGGGCCGAGGGCGAGGGCGCCGAGGTCGAGGGCGCCGAGGACGGGCCGATCGACGACGAGCGCGAGGCGCGCGACGAGCCGGACGACGTGCCGCCGCCTGCGCGCGACGAGCGCGACGACGACTTCGGCGCGGGCATCGACGAGGAGCCGTCCTCCCGCGAGGCCGCGCGCGCCGAGGCGGCGCCGCATCCCCGCTCCGAGCGTGGGGAGCGCCGCTCGGAGCGCTCGGGCCGCGGTGAGCGCCCCGAGCGTTCTGAGCGCGCCGAGCGTTCTGAGCGCGCCGAGCGCCCGGAGCGCGCCGAGCGCCCGGAGCGCGCCGAGCGCCCGGAGCGCCGTGAGCCCGCTCCGCGCCGGGCGGCCCCGGCGCCGGCCCCGGCCGTCCCCGACGACTTCGCGGCGGGTCTGTTCGAGGACCCCAGCTAGCGTGACCGACGGCTGCGGCCGCTGATGTCGGGCGAGAGGGGCGCGCGCGGGTCGTAGGATCCTGACGACCCGCGCGACCCCTCGACTCGGCCTCCGCGGCCGCGCCGTGCGTCTCGAGCGGAGGTTGCCTCCTCCAAGACGCCCCCCCCGCGCGCCACCTCGCCGGGCCGCTCGTGGCCGCCCGATGAACGGCGCACGGATCGCTTGACTCCATCCTCATCCGACATTACATTCTGGCGCTTCGTCGCCCAGGCGACGCCACCATCACGTTCGAGCGCGTACACATGAAGAAGGCCATGAAGTCCTACATGGCGAAGCAGGACGAGGCGCAGGCCGGTCGCGAGTGGGTCGTCGTCGACGCCACCGACCAGGTCCTCGGCCGCCTCGCCGCCCAGGTGGCCCGGATGATCCAGGGCAAGCACAAGCCGGGCTACACGCCCCACCTGGACACCGGCGACTTCGTCATCATCCTCAACGCCGACAAGATCCGGGTCACCGGGCGCAAGGCGGAGCAGAAGGACTACCAGTACTACACCGGCTATCGCAGCGGCCTGAAGACCCTGACGTTCAGGGAGCTCGTGCAGCGCGACCCGGCCAGGATCGTGAAGCTCGCCGTCCAGCGCATGCTCCCCAAGGGGATCCTGGGCAAGCAGCTGATCGGCAAGCTGAAGGCCTACAAGGGGACCGAGCACCCCCACCAGGCTCAGCAGCCGAAGACCGTCGAGCTGGCGAAGAGCCGAGGCTGAGACCCGTGAGCGAGACCACCACCCCCGAGACGACCCCGACCCCCGCCGCCGCCGAGGCGCCGGCCCCCGCCAAGATGGTCCATGGCGCCCACTGGGGCACCGGCCGCCGGAAGGCCGCGGTCGCGCGCGTCCGCCTCAAGCCCGGCAGCGGCCAGGTGATCATCAACAAGAAGCGCTCGCTCGAGGAGCACTTCGGCCGCGAGCAGGACCAGATCCAGTCGATCTCGCCGCTGCGGCTCACGGGCACGCGCCAGAAGTACGACCTGTTCGTGAACGTGGCCGGCGGCGGCCCGGCGGGCCAGGCCGGCGCGATCCGCCTGGGCGTGGCGCGCGCGCTCTCGCGGGCCGAGCCCCAGCACTACCAGGCCCTCAAGGACGCGGGCTACCTCACGCGCGACGCGCGCGAGGTCGAGCGCAAGAAGCCGGGTCAGGCCGGCGCGCGGCGCTCCTACCAGTACTCGAAGCGCTAACGCGCTTCCGGCCGGACGTGCCGCGCCTGGCGCGGCGCGTCATCCGGCCACCGTGGCCCGGGTTTGCCGCCAGGCGAGAGGTTCTCGCGGGCGGACCCGGGCCGCGCTATGATGTCCTGCCCGTCGTGGGGGTCATCGTTGGCGGGCGCTCGTGGCCGGCGGCGCTCCGGGGTGCGACCCGGGGCGGCCTCCCGCGAGCGAGGCGCTCCGGGGGCGTGCTCCCGGACAGAGTGCGATCCGGAGGAGCCATGCTCGAGACGATCCTCCTCACCGGGTTCGGGCCCTTCGGCGGCCACGCCCGCAACGTGTCCGAGGAGGCCGCCCGGCGCCTCGACGGAGTCGAGGTCGAGGGCTTCGCCCTCCGGGCGCTCTGCTTGCCCGTCCAGTTCGAGCGCGCGGTGGCCGCGCTCGAGGAGGCCATCGAGGCGGAGCGCCCGCTCGCCGTGATCTCGCTCGGGATCCACGACGACGCCGGCTACCGCGTCGAGCTCTCGGCCAAGAACGAACGGCACTACGCGCTGCCCGACGTCGACGGGCACCTCGTGCAGGACGCCCCCGTCGAGCAGGGCGCCCCCGCGATGGTCTTCTCGTCGCTGCCCGTCGCGGCGATCAAGCAGGCGTTCGAGCAGGCCGGCCTCCCGGTCGAGCTGTCGGAGGACGCCGGCCGCTATCTGTGCAACGCGGTCTGCTACTGGGCCGCCCGCCGGGTCACCCCGGCCGGCTTCGTCCACGTGCCCGCCGCGGCCCGGCTCGAGGAGGTCGTCCTCGCCGCCCGCCTCGCCGCCGAGGTGACGGCGCGCCGACTCATCGCGCAGCGCGTCGAAGCCACTACTGTGTGATCGCGCCTGCGGCGAACGATGCCGGGCGCTACCGCGCTCATGGTGTGATCGCGCCTGCGGCGAACGATGCCGGGTGCTGCCGCGCTCATGGTGTGATCGCGCCTGCGGCGAACGATGCCGGGCGCTACCGCGCTCAGGCTCCCTAGGCGGCCCTGAGGCCGCCTTTGGTGTGATCGCGCCTGCGGCGAACGATGCCGGGCGCTACCGCGCTCAGGCTCCCTAGGCGGCCCTGAGGCCGCCGTCGGTCGCCTTCGCGCGGCATCGCCTCGGCCTCGTTCGCCTCGGCTGAGGCTCTTGCTGCGAACGCCCGGTGGGGTGTGCTCGCGCGGGGTCGGCGTGTGGCGCTAGTCGAGTGTGAGAGTGGCGACCGGAGCGCCGATCGGCCGGAGCGCCGATCGGCCGGAGCGCCGATCGGCTGGAGCGCCGATCGGCCGGAGCGCCGATCGGCCGGAGCGCCGATCGGCCGGAGCGCCGATCGGCTGGAGCGCCGGAGAGGCCGCATCACGGTTCCTGTGCCCGTGCCGGTGCCGGCACTCCACAGCACTGTAGACAGGCGGCAGGCCGCGGCGGCCCAACTCTCAGCGTCCCGGCTCTCGCTTCCAGCTCCCCGCTCCCCGCTCCCCGCTCCCCGCTCCCCGCTCCCCGCTCCCCGCTCCCCGCTCCCCGCTCCCCGCTCCCCGCTCCCCCGCTCCTGGCTCCCAGCTCCCGGGTCGCGGTCCCCGTCCCCGCACTCCTCGGCCCGCTCCGAACCTCCCGGCGCCCACCTCCGCCCCGGCGGGGGTTGCCGTGGGCCGCCGATATGCGACCTTGCTGACCCCCCGGACCCCAGCAAGGCGAGCCCCTCGAGCGTGCCCCCCCGCCGCCCACTCCGGCCAGACCAGCGACTCCGCCGCATCGAGCGCAGGATCGCGCGCCTCCAGCGACAGTCCCCTCCGGGCCCGGAGCTGGTGCGCGCGTACGGGGCGCGGGCCGAGGCCCTCGTCGACCTCGGCGAGGACGACGAAGCGTTCGCGCAGCTCGACGAGCTCGTGGAGCTGCTCGCCGGCGAGGGCACGGCCCTCGACCCCGCAGCGGGCCGTGCCGCGCTGGCGCGGGCGCGCGCGCGCCGCGCGCGCCTCGCGCTCCGCCACGAGGAACGGCACCCCGAGGCGCAGGAGGACGCCACGCGCGCGCTCGAGCTCCTGACGCCGGCGGAAGGCGAGGGCGCCGAGCGCGACCCGGAGCTCGGCCCGCTGGAGGTCGAGCTGCTGGTCCTGCGGGGCCGGCTGCTGAACCTGGCCGGCGAGGCGGAGGCGGCGCGCGCGCCGCTGGAGCGCGCGGCGGCGCTGGCGGCCGGCCTGCCCGACGTCGCGACGCGCCGGCTGTTCGCGGTCCGGGCGCGGCGCGAGCTGGCCGTGGCCCTGGCGCAGGAGGACGCCGAGGCCGGGCTGGCCGAGCTCGACCGAGCCGACGCGCTCCTGCGCGACGACGCGGCGCCGGGCGACGCGCTGCCGGCGACCGAGATGCAGATGCTCGTCTCGACGCGGGCCGAGGTGCTGGCCAACGCCGGCCGCTTCGACGAGGCGCTGGCCCTGCTCGAGGGGCGGCCGCCCGACGAGGACTGGGCGTTCATGCAGCGCGCCGCGACGCTGGAGATGGCCGGGCGGGCCCTCGAGGCGGCCGACCTGGGCGCGCGCCTGGTCGAGCGGCTGCAGGAGCGGCTCGACCCGCGCGACCCCGACTCCTGCCACGACCTCGCCGACGCGCTCCTGTCCCAGGCGCACCGCGCGGAGGCCGACGAGGAGCGCGGGCAGCTCGCCACCCGCGGCGTGCTCCTCCTGGAGGAGTTCACCCGCCTCCCGGCGCGCTCGCTGCGGCTCCTCTGCCACCTGCTCGAGGTGCAGGCGAGCTGCCTCGAGCCGCCCGAGGCGCACGAGGTCCTGCGCCGGCGCGCGCACATCCTCGAGGACCTCGTGCGCGACCTCGACGCTGAGGTCGACCGCGTCGAGCTCGTGCGCACCTACCTGCAGGACGGCGACGTCCTCATGCGCCTGGGCCAGCCGCACGTGGCCCGGCGCGCCTACGCCTGCGCCGTCGACGACCTCCTCGGCCTCGACGCCCCCGATCACCCGGCCGTGCTGGGCCTCCTGCCGCTCGCCCTGAACGCGCACGCCCACGCGCTGGCCGCCTGCGACCTGTGGCTGGCCGCGCGGCGCCGCGCCGACGAGGCGGTCGACGCGGCCCTGCGCCACCCGACGGCCCCGTCGCTGGCGCGCACGGGCGAGCTGTTCCTCTTCCGGGCGATCGCGCACGTCAACGCCGGCGACCCCGAGGGCGGCGTGGCCCGGCTGCGCGCCGACGTCAACCGGCTGCTCGAGGTGGCGCTGCGCGAGGAGCGCGAGAGCGAGGCCGGACGCGCGCTGATCGAGCTGGTCATGAACGCCTGCGTGCTGGCGGGCGAGGTCCTCGTCGACCACCTCGACGACGTCGACGAGGCCGCGACCTGCTACGACCAGGCGCTCGGCCTGTGCGAGCTCCTCCCCGACAACCCGCACGTGCGCGCGTCGATCCTCGGGGCCAAGGCGGCCATGCTCACCGAGCGCGACCGGCCGGCCGAGTCGCTGCCGCTCCTGCGCGACTGCGTGGCGCTCTTCTCGACCAACGGCACGTCCCCCGCGGCGGCCTCGGCGCCGGACGACGACGAGAACGGCGACGACGACGACCACCAGGGCGAGCTGGCGCAGGCGCTCCTGAACCTCGCCGCGAGCCTCACGCGCGTGGGCGAGCCGCGCCAGGCGCTGGGTGAGATCCAGCGCGCCGACGGGCTCCTCGACGGAGAGGACGACGCCGGCGAGGGCGACGACGAGGAGGACGAGGGCGACGACGAGGACGCGGCCCAGCGCGGGGCCGTCCGCGCGCAGCTCTTCCGGCTGCGGGGCGAGGCGCTGCTCGAGATCGGCCACCCGCTCCTCGCCGCCGACGAGTTCTCCCGCTCGGTCGACCTGTGCCGCGAGCTCATGGACAGCGGCGCCGAGGGCCGCTACGAGGCCCAGCAGCACCTGCCGCTCGCGCTGCTCCTGCGCGCCCGCTCGTGGCTCGCGGCCGGCGGCCACGACGACGAGGCCCGCCTCGACCTGCGCGAGGCCCGCCGCCTCTACCGCGCCCTGTTCGAGGACGAGGCCCGCCCCGTCCACGGGCGCCGCCTCGAGGAAGTCCGGACCCTCCAGCGGCGGCTGCGGGGCGGCGGCGGGCTCAGAAGCGGGAGCTGACGCCCGCCCAGGAGCCGGCCTCGCCCGTGGAGCCGTCGACGAGCTCCGATCTCACAGCGCTGACCGGTTGACCTGACGAGTGGAAAACGGTCACCGAGGTCACCGAGGTGAACTGCCCGCAGTGTCACCGCCCTCGTCTCCCCCGTCCACAAGGGCGGCCAGGGGGGCGGGGATGGTGACCGACCCGACGTCGGGCCCCTCCAGCCTCACCTCGGCCACGGCCCGGGTGTAGAAGGCCCGGCGCTGGGCCTGGTCAAGCTGATGGAGGCGGGGCAGGTCCGCCAGGATGCCGATGATCTCGTCGGCCACGGACTGGGGCGAGGTCTCGGGCTGCGCCTGGCGCTCCTCCTGGAGGCGCGCCAGCTTCGCGCGCATCGTCTTGATGTCCGCGTTCAACGTGGCCACGGTCTCGAGATCATCGACCACGGTAAGAGCGCGAACGGCCCTGGTGATGCGCTTCTCCAGTTCGCGCGCCTCAGCGTCGGTGGTGGCGGCGCTCTGGACGTCGCCCATGGCCTTGCCGAGCTTCGCCACCAGCACGGCGCGAAGCTCGGGGCTGGCGACATACGCCCCGAGGGCATCATTCAGGGCGGCGCCCACGGCAAGCTCGATCGCGGCGGCCGGGATCTTCGCCTCGCCGCAGGTCACGGGGCCACGACAGACATAGCGCTCAGTCCTCTTGCCGTTCTCGCGCGTGAATGAACGCATGGCCATGGGGCCGCCGCACGCACCGCAGCGCAGGATACCGGAGAGCGGGTAGCGCTCGGCGCTACGCGCACGGCCAGTCTCGCGAGCACGCGAGGCCATGATGGCCTGCGTCTGGTCGAAGGTCTCCCGGCTCACCAGCGGCTCATGGGCATCCTTCACGATGATGTGCTCTGACTTTGCGTGCTTCCGCTTGCCCTTGGCCTTGACCGCCTCGGGCTTGCCAGCGACAAGCTGAGCAACGTTGCCGCGCGTCGTGCGGTTCCACGCGCTATCACCCGCGTAGGCGGGATTGGTCAGAATCACCAGAACACTGGAAGCGTTCCAGCGGCCACCGCTGGGCGCAGGCACGGAGTCAGACTCAAGCGCGCGGGCGATAGCCTCGGTGCCCATGCTCTTCGCGGTGTAGTCATCGAAGATCCGCCGGACCGTGGCGACTTCGATCGGGTCACCAGGGACCAGGCGCACGCTGGCCGCGTTGGCAGTCGCCTGCTTCGTTGTCCGGGCGATGATCTGGGCTTCCGCATTGGCAGTCCAACGGACCGCACGCGCGTAGCCGAAGGGCACGGGGCCGGAGAGCTTGCCCTGTGCCCTCGCTCGGGCCAGACCACGCGTGCCGTTGATAGCGATGGACCGCCGGTAGTCACCGCTCGTCTTGAAGTCGACGAGCGCGGTAAGCGAGTCCGTGAAGGCGTCGCCCGTGCGCTGGGCGCCGTTGATGTAGATGAGCCTCCATCCGGTCGAAGTGATGCGGCGCTCAAGCAGGACGCCATCAAGGGGGTCGTCGGGGCGAGCGGTGCGAGAGACGTCCCAGAGGAGGACCACGCCGGTAGCCTGCTCGCTCTCCAGGCGCGCCAGCATGGCGTCGAGACCAGGGCGAGACAGCCTGCCGCCGGACACTCCCTCGTCCTGGAAGACGTGCGCGAGGGTGTAGCCGTGCTCACCTGCCCAGCGCGCGAAAGCCTGGCGCTGGTCAGAGACCGAATGCTCCTGATGCCCGGTCGAGCAACGGGCATAACCGATCGCGATGGGCTTGGTGGCCGGGCTGGCCTTGGTGGGACTGGATGCGCGGTTAAGCTGGCGCTTAGCCATGGTCGCTCCTACTCAGCGGCTTTGGTCAGGGCCCCGGGAAGCGTTGGCGCGCTGCCCGGGGTCCGCCCTTTCTGGGGCCACCACCAGAGTAGCTGTCCAAGGGTCAACGGGCAACAGGTGTCAAACCACACCACAACCAGTGGTTATGGGCTGCGCCTCGCCCGCCAAGTCGCGATGAGCAGGTCCGCGAGGGCATCCAAGGCAGCGGCCCGACCCCCTGGCGCTGGAGTGGCGACCTCCACGCGCAAGACCACGGGCCGCGGGCTGCGTTGCCGCGGCCGTGGCGCCAGAGCCTCCCGGAAGTACGCGACCAGTTCGCCCAACAACTGGGCGAAGGTGGAAGCGCATGCCTGCGCGACCGAAGCGCGCAGGCATGGAACACCACGACGACAGGTCCAGCAAGCGCAGGTCATCGCGATGCGCCCGGGAGCATCAGGAGCAGGAGCGCACGCCCCTCGGCTAACGCCTGGTCGAGCCGCTCCAGGCGTCGCGCCAGCCGCTCATCCGCAGCATCGAGTCGGTCGAGCAGGCTCATGCGCAGCGCCGACGAAAGACGCCCAAGACGTCGTCGAAGATCAGCACGTCGCGCAGGGCCGCCTCAACCCCCTTCACGATGGCCACGGTGTAAGAGATGCCGCCAGAGCACTCTGGCTCCTGACGCTCCAGAAGATCGCCATCGAGCAAGCGCCGACGCACGCGCGCGATCTTCGCGCGCGTGACGCGAACACGGCTGCCGCTCGGGCGGCGGAGCCACAAGCCACGCTCGTCCACCGACTCGACGACGTAGCCACCATCGATCGCCTGACCAGGAGCAAGATCACACCACGTCTTCATCACCAGCAACCTCCTGAAGAATGATGGTCACCCAGCACGGCTGCACTCGTCGACGCTCCACGAGACCGCGGCGCTGAAGTTCGCCGATGGCTCGAGCGACAGTCGGAGCGCTGCAGCTGATACGCTCAGCCAGGTCAGCGATGGTCAACGCGACCTGACCTCGCTCGTCCGCGAGCGCGTGAAGCAGGACGAGGACGCGTAGCGCCCGACCAGAGAGCCGCGCACTGCTGGGGATGGCGATGGGGCTCATGCGCGTTGCCTGCGCCGCACAGGCGGCTCTCGACCCTCGGCGCGGTTCAGGAGGTCGTCGAGGTAGCCGCGCACGATGCCGAGGTGCGGGGCCTCTGCGTCGATGGCCTTCTCGGCGCGGAACGTCGACCAGTGCTCGCAGAGGTAGTCGAGGGCCTGCCGCGAGCGCGCCCCACCAGCCGATGCGATGAGATCCTGCGCTATCTCGCGAGTCGCGTGGGTGCTCCGGGTGGCTGCGCCATGAAGGCCATTGGCCAGGCGCGCGCAGTACCGCGTCAGGTGCCCCGCGCTCCACCTCGCCGGGTCAGCCGGGAGGCCACGTGCGGCCCATGCGGCCCACGCCGAGTACGGCGCATCGCGCTCAGGCTCCTCGACGGGGCCGGTCGCAGTCCCCGCGCGCTCCGCGGCCGCAGCGAGTGCCGCGGCCAGGGCCGGCCAGTCAACCTGGTACCAGAGCCGCACAGGCTCGCCGCGCCGCGACTCGCGGAGGATACCGAGGGTGCGCAGTCGACGACGCGCGCCCTCCTGCTCGCGCCGTGTGAGGCGCGTCTCATGCGTCCACTCGTCGGACGTCTTGTGCCACCATTGGTTTTTGCGTTCGCCGCGCTCGGCCTGCTCGTCACTGACCCGCTGCCAGAAGCACCCCTGAGCCAACATGACGCCAGCGGCGAGTGAGCCGCCCACGTCGATGTACTCGGGCCGAACGGCTAGGACGCGGCCACCGGCGAGGTAGCGCGCCACCTCTGGATGGAGGCGCTCGCTCATCGGCCACCTACGGGCCGCCCGATCAGGTATGCGGCCAGATCATCGACCGACATGAGCAGGTGCCCGCCATCGTGACGACGACGCGCCGGGAGCGCGCCTGCCTCGATCGCGAGGCTCAGGCCGCGGCGGGAGATCGGGTAGCCGACTGAGGTCGCCGCCCTCGCCCCCCGCGCCGCCCCTACGACCACCGCGCCTCCCAGCGCCTCCTTCAGCGCCTGCGCCAGCGCCTCGACCTCGACCTCGACCTCGCCCATGAAGCACCTCTGGGCCAGACGCTACGTGGTTTCGTCGACGGCAACCACGTACAAAATCGAGAAAGTCTGTAATTCTGCGCACCCTGGGTATTTGCGCGCACTGATTCCGTTGCCCCCTGACACCTGGATTGGCGAATGCCGCGAAAACACTTGCGGTATCCCGGGGTATGCACCGAAGCGCCATTCCGATGCACCAAAACGCCATCCGCGTGCACCAAAACGCCATCCGCGATGCACCAAAGCGCCAACGCATCATCATCATCAGATTCCTTCATCAGATTCCTTCTGAGATGCCTCCAGGAGACTCCGCGCAGGCGCTAGCGCGCCAGCGCAGACTCAGCCGCGCTCGCGCGCGAAGACTGGCCAGGGGCTGGCCAGAAGACCCCGGGGGCTTCGCCCCCAGACCCCCCCCCCCCCGCCGCACTCCGCCAGACCGCGGTACCAGGTTGCGCCCTGTTGCCGGTTGACACTTTGGATTCGCCTGAGGCCCCTCCGAGGCTCCCCAGCGCACCCGGCCCGGCGTGGGGTGGACTGGGCCGGCCTGTCCGGCCCGGATCGCTCTGGCGGCCTCCCATGGTTCTTGGGGACGCTTCTGGGGTGGGCGGTCGCTCCAGTCTGAGGCTCCTGCCGATGCACCCGGGAGCATCGAGCTTGTTGGTTGTGTGCGTGGACGTTTGCGGCTATTCGTGGTGATGCAGGAGGTTGACGTGCCCGAGATCGTCCTTTCCGAGGCCGAGCGCCTCACTGACCGCCTGCTGGGCCGTCAGGCCGATCACACGCGCGAGCAGATCGGCGCGCTCCAGGTCGCCCACGCGGCCGACGTCCAGGCGTTCGTGATGGGGGTCGCCGCCCGCGCCGGCGTGAAGATCCCGCCCTCCGCCCGCCGGATCGAGCGCGGCGGCCAGGTCTTCCTCTCCTGGCCCGATCCCCCGGAGCAGCCCGCGCCCTCGACCGAGGGCAGCCCCACGCCCGAGGGCCAGGTCGATGCGTAGCGCCGCGCTCCTCCTCCTCCTGGTCCTCGGCGGCTGCTCGTGCTCCGCCGACCTCCGCGGCGCCGCCGTCGAGCTTCGAGCCGCGGTCGACGACCTGGCCGACACGTCGATGGCCAGGCCAGGCATCGACCTCGACGCGTGGGCCGACCTCGTCGACGCGGCCAAGGATGCCGCGCGCGCCCTGGAAGAGCGCACGCGATGAGCGACTCCGACGACCAGGCGCTCGCCGCCGCGAACGCGCGTCTGCGGGCCAGGGCCGACTCCCTCCGCTCCGAGGCCACCTCCCTGCGCGAGCGCATGGCCCTGTACCGGCGCCTGGAGGCGCTGGCGCTGGAGGCGCTGGCCAAGGCGCTGGCCGCCGCGCCCAAGCTCCTCGACGGCCTCCCGGGCGACGAGGACGGGGCGAAGCGCGCGTGGGAGCGCCTCAGGGAGCGGCTCTAGATGGCCTGGCTGCGCATCGACTCCGAGACCTTCATCGGCGACGGCACCCACCGCCTGGGGGTCCGTGCCCACGTCCATGACCGCGACCTCCTCGTACAGCGCGGCCAGGGCCGCCCCGACGTGCAGGAGATCGGCCAGGCGATCATCGACCAGATCGGGATGCAGCCACCCGTTGGATACGCGTGGCGCGTCGACGACCTAGACGCCACCCACCACCCCGCCGAGCGGCTGACCGTCGTCCGCGCCGTCCTCGGTGCCGAGCCCGTGCCCCGCCGCGCCCGGGGCGTGCCGGTCTTCGAGGCCCTACGCGCCGACCTCCAGGCGATCGACGAGCGCGGCGCCGTGGACTTCGACCGGCTCAGGCGCGAGCGCTACCCAGACATGCGCTTCCGCGTCGATCCGCTCGTTGAGGCACAGGCCCGCATGGCCGAGATCGAGGCACGCTACCGGACCGACGTGACGATGATCCTGCCGCGCGTCGCGCCCGGCATGGTCCTGCGCATCGATCCGCCCTCCCCTGACCTGCTGATCCGCCCCGACGGCTCGGTCGACCTGTTCGGGCAGACCCCCGAGCAGGCCGCGCGGGCTTGGTGGCGCGCCCTCCTGCGCAGCCCCAAGACCTTTGCCCACGTCCAGCCCGACGGCGCCCTGGTGGTCTCCGACATCTACACCCATCCGCTCGCCGTCCTCTTCCCCGACGGGACATGGGACGCGCAGGGAGAGGCAAGGCCCGAGGGCCACTCGCGCGAGTTCTGGTCAGCCGTCGCTCGCCTGTACGCCACCGTGCCCCAGTGGCTCATGGAGGGCGCATGACCGTCTTCGTCGCCAGCTGGGCCGACGACGTCGTGACCGTCGCCCTCGACGAAGTCGACGCCCGCGCGGCTCTCGAAGAGAAGGCCGCGGCCCACTTGGGTGCCAACAGGGCCAGGCTGACCCTCGACTGGCAGCCGCTGCCTGCAGGCGGTGCGTCTGCTCGCGTCTTCAACCGCTACACCGCGAGCGTCGTGCCCTTCGAGGTCATCGCTTGAGCGCTGGGTCCTCTGACATGCAACAGCATGGCGAGGGCTGCGCGCGCTCGGGTTCCGCGCGGTTTCGTCGTAAGTCCTTAGTGGGATGAGATGCACAGGATCGCCCAGGATCTTCAGCCGCTGGCCACGCCCATCGAGGGGCTGAGGCTCGACCCGAGGAACGCCCGCAGGCACCCCGAGGTCAACATGGCGGCCATCCAGGCCAGCCTGGAGCGCTTCGGCCAGCGCAAGCCGGCGGTGGCCAACCGCCGAACGGGGATCGTCCTCGCGGGCAACGGGCTGGTCACCGCGGCCAGGGCGCTGGGCTGGGACCAGGTCGCCGTGGTCTGGACCGACGACGACGAGACCACCGCAACTGCCTACGGCATCGCGGACAACAGGACCGCGGACCTGTCGATGTTCGATGACGCCGTCCTGGCCGACCTTCTGCGAGAGGTCGAGGACGAGTACCCGCCTGCTGACCTGGGCTTCACGCTGGACGAGGTAGAGGCGCTGGTCCGCAGAGTCGAGGCCGAGACCGGCACCGGCGGCGGTGGTGGAGGCCAGCCCGCGCCCGAGCCGGTCGAGCCTTCACCCGCCCCGGTCAGCAGGCCGGGCGAGGTCTACCAGCTGGGCCCCCACCGGGTCATCTGCGGCGACTCGCGCGACTTCACCACCTGGGCCGCGCTCCTGGGAGACGAGCGCGCGGCCCTCATCTTCACCTCGCCGCCCTACGCCGCGCGACGAGACTACGACGAGACGTCGGGCTTCCAGCCGATCAAGGCAGACGAGTACGTCGACTGGTGGGAGCCGCTCCAGGCGTGCGCGGCGCACTACCTCGCGGCCGACGGTTCCTTCATGGTCAACATCAAGGAACACGCCGAGCACGGGACCAGGCACCTGTACACGCGTGACCTGGTCCTGGCGCACGTGCGCCGTTGGGGCTGGCTCTTCGTCGAGGAGTTCTGCTGGGAACGCAACGGCATCCCTGGCTCGCCGCAGATCATGCGGCGCTTCAAGAACCAGTGGGAGCCGGTCTTTCACTTCGCTCGCGCCGCGGACTTCAAGTTCCGCCCCGAGAGCGTCACCCACATCAGCGCCAACGCGGTGCTTGCGTCGCCGCTCAACCCGAAGCTCAAGGATCTGACCGAGGCTGGCCGCTCTGGAGACCTGCTGACCGGCGCATCCTTCGGAGAGGGCCAGGCGTATCCGGGCAACAGACTCCCGCCGTTCGTCTCCGAGAACGTAGGCCATACAGCGGCCTTCCCGGTCGGGCTGCCTGAATTCTTCGCCCGCGCGTTCACGGACCGGGGCGACCTGGTCGTTGATCCCTTCATGGGCAGCGGGTCCACGCTCATCGCAGCCGCCCGCACCGAGCGCCGCTGCTACGGGCTCGAGATCAGCCCTGGGTATGTCGACGTCATCCGCCGCCGCTGGGGTGACTACTGCCGCGCGCTGGGCGGTGAGCCGGGGCCAGACGCGCTATGAGCCGCGACCTGACCGCCGAGGAGATGGCCGCGGAACTTGGGATCGCAGCGACCACGCTCAAGCGTTGGGTGCGCGAGGCAGGCTGCCCGATCGAGAGCGGCAGCCACGGCAAGGCGTTCAAGTTCGACAAGGACAAGGTTCTCGCGTGGATGGAGAAGACCGGCGCGACCGGCCTCATGGGCAAGCCCCCGGCCGGCTCCGAGCGCGTCTCCGAGGAGGAGCAGACCGCCCAGACTAACGACCTGTCGAAGATCGCCAAGCTGACGAAGGTCGTCCACCTGGAGATCAAGCGGCTGGAGGCGGCCAAGCGCAAGCGCGTGGAGCGCATCGCCGAGGGCGAGCTACACGACCGGGTCGACTGCGAGCGCGCGACGTTGGCGAAGATCGCAGCGGTTCGCACGGGACTTCTATCCCTGCCCGGGAAGCTCTCCGCTCGCCTCGCAGGCCGCGAAGCGCCAGACGTTCAGCGCGAGCTTGAGCGCGAGGTGGCGCACCTGCTCGCCCAGTTCGCAGGGCAGGGGGGCAGTCCGGCCGCGTGATCGCTCTGGCCGCACCCTTCACGCCGCAGGAGCGCGCCGCCTGGTCTCCACCAGAGCGGCTGTCCGGGTCAGCCTGGGCGGAGCGGTACCACGTACTCCCGCGCCGCGGCAGCGCCGAGCCTGGTCCCTACCGCCTGGATCGCACGCCCTACGCGCGAGAGATCCTCGACACTCTGAGCGACCTCCAGCACACCGAGGTCATCCTGTGCAAGCCGGTGCAGATCGGAGGCACCGAGATCGCCAAGGCAGCCATCGGCGGCTGGGTCGACAGCGGCGACGGTGACTCCATCCTGCTGACGCTGCCCTCGCAGAAGGCCGCGGAAGCGTACGTGCAAGAGCGCATCCAGCCGCTGCTGGAAACGCCGCGACTCGCGCACTACGTCACGGACCGCAGCTACGACGTGACCAAGGGCCAGATTGACCTGGCTCATATGTCCATTCACTCCGCGTGGACAGGCTCGCCCCAGACCATGGCCACGAGGGCCATCCGCTTCGCCATCAGCGACGAGACGGACAAGGCGCAGGATCTTCGACAAGAGGCCGCGGCCCTCGACCTGGTGCGAGATCGACTGGTGACCTTCGGCCACAGGGCCAAGCACTTCATCCTCTCCACACCCACGACGAGCGACGGCCCCATCTGGACGACCTTCCAGGGCACGGCAGACAAGCGGTACTTCCACTGCCCTTGCCCCCACTGCGGCACCGCTCAGCGACTCGTCTGGGAACAGGTCCGCTGGGCCGAGCACGGCCAGGAGCTACCGGACGATCGCCTGCTCTCCCTCGCAGACGACCTGCTGTCTGGCCGCGCCGCTGCCTGGTACGAGTGCGCGCACTGCCACGCGGAGATCGGCGAGCCGGACCGTATGCGCATGGTCGAGGCGGGCGAGTGGGTCAGCGTCCTCGGACCCAACCCCGTCTCTACGCGCGTCGCCTACCACCTGAGCGCCCTCTACTCCCCCTGGGTCAGCTTCGCGCGGCTCGTGGCCGAGTACCTGCGAGCGTTCGTCGCGCAGGACACGAGGAACTTCCGCAATGGCTTCCTCGGGCTGCCGCAGGAGGAAGGTCCAGTCACCAAGCGCACGGGCGACGTCTTCACCCCGCGCGCCAAGCTCCATCGGCCCTTCGTCGTCCCGGCCTGGGCGACGATACTGACGGCGGGAGCAGACACCCAGGCCAAGGGCCAGTCGCCGTACTGGGTCTACACGGTCCGCGCCTGGGGACCGCGCTACCGCTCGCGGCTGGTGGCCTGTGGCAAGGCTCACTCTCCCGAGGAGCTTGTCAGGCTCACCATTGACGCCACGTTCCCCGTCGAGGGCAGCGCGCACGACTTCATGTCGCCGCTGATCGTCTGCGTCGACTCCGGCGGCGCGGCCGAGACGATCGACGGCAACACGACGTGGACCGTCTACCAGATGGCTCGGCGCGACCCCGGCCGGATCGTTCCCATCAAGGGCCACGCAGGCAGGACGAGGCCAGACCGCCCCATCCGCACGTCTTCGATCATGTACCAGCCGCCGGGCGTCCCCAGTCCGCCCATGCCCGTCCTCTTGCACATCGTTGACACCGAGCACTTCAAGGACAGGCTCGACGCGCTTATCTACGACGAGTCGGACCCGCCGCTCTGGGAAGAGTCGGACTGCCTGCCCGAGGGCTACGTGGCCCAGATGACCGCGGAGGAGAAGACGCGCATCAAGCTGGGCAAGCGCAGCGAGCTTCGGTGGGTGAACAACACCCGCAGCCGCTCGGACTACTGGGACGCGTCCGGCTACTGCCTGGCCGCCGCCCATATGGTCCGCGCCGACGAGCGCACCCGGCAGCGCGCGGCCCACGCCGCTGCGCCCCCTCGAACCACCCCACCCACCAACCCCAACCGCCCGGACCGGCGGCTCAAGACCGATCGGCCAGGCGGCTGGATCAGCAGGAGACGATGATGAGCAAGCACACGAAGTCCACGAAGATCATCGAGGACGCTCGCACGCCCGGAGTCACGATCGACGTCCCGATCTTGCAGACCGACTTCCCGGTCCTGCGGCGTCTCGACCTCCGGCTGACCCAACGCCAGGCGACCGCGCTACGCCTGGTGTTCGACGGCCTCCAGCGGGACGGGGAGACCATCCAACTGGAGGGAGTGCGCCCGGTCAGGGCGCACGGCGACGCCATCCGCTGGCTCCTGGATCAAGTGGCCGACGAAGTTGGCGTCGGCGGCTGACGCGGTGCAAACGTGGGCCGAGCTTCGGCGGCCTGTGGCCTTGGCGTCGCGGCCTCCTGCATCAGGCCCGCCACTCTCGCCCATCTTCCTCGCCGCACGTCATAGGCATATCCCGCGCTCATGAGCAACAGTTCGTCCTGTGGTGCCTGTAGGTTCCTGTACCAGAGGAGGAATCCAAGACACATCATGGCGCCACCAATGCTGCCACCTACGCGGCAAGCATGAAGGATGGCCAACGACTCACTCGCTGCCGCCCGCGCAACACCTCCCTCTCGCAGTGCCTTCGATGCTGCGGGAGTGATCCGCGCTCTCGCGTCGTTTACCTCCGAGCGCGCCTGAGCATCGACACTCGTCAGGCCAGTCAGCATCTCCCTGAGTCGCGCGACTCTGGAATCTACGTGCGCATTCGCAGTCAGGAGCGCTGCGCTCTCGGACGAAACGCCGGCAAGTTCTGCTGACTTGATCGCTGCAACGTCTGCCTCCACCTCGCTCAGTTCAGACTCGATCCGTCCTCTGGACTGCGACACCACGGCTGCCCAGTCGGCAGAGAGGTGGAGAAAGTCATCCCTCGCTGCCTCGTACTCGACGAAGCTCGCCCGCCATTCCCCCTCAGCCTGAAACACGGGACGAACTACGAGAGCA
This sequence comes from Planctomycetota bacterium, assembly GCA_019636275.1. Taxonomy (GTDB): domain Bacteria; phylum Planctomycetota; class J058; order J058; family J058; genus JAMLIC01. Next base: position 45,954 of record JAHBXY010000024.1, read on the forward strand.
GCGGCACCGAGCGACGCCACTACGAGAACCAGACCGCAGATGGCCATGAACTTGTACAGGTTGTCGGTCGGCGGCGTGAGCGACTCCAGAACCCTCATCGGCAGCCTCATCAACTCGTCCTGTAGCACGTCCGTCCGACATGCTGCGGGAGGAGTTCCATTCCGCAGCTAGGGCCATCTGCGCGCAAACAGCGTCACGGAAGGCGCTTCCGCGCCGCGAGTTGGCTTGCCGCAACTCCGCAAGACGGCAGTTTTCTGTAGTAGGTCAATGCCGGGACAAGCTGGACGAGTGGCCCTCACGTCCAGCAGCACCTATGCCCAGGTCGAGGCGGAGTACCGCGACACGGCTGACTACCTCGTTGACGCGAGCGCAGAGAAGGCGCTCCGCCACGCTGCGGCCATCCGCCACCTGCTGATCCTGCTGCCCTCGAGCAGCGCGAAGGGCGCCAACGCCGTCGGCTTCAACACCACGCTCCTGCGCGACGAACTCGTACGCGCCGAGGATTACGCCCGCGCCCGTCGGGGCCCCAACGTCATCCGCGCCGACTTCCGCTCCATGAGGTCGCACGGGTGACCGCCAAGACCATGGGGCCAGCGACCGAGACGGCCACGCCCAGCTTCGAGGGAGTCTCCCGGCGCCGGATCAAGCTGGAGGCGATCGGGCCTGGCCTCCAGGAGACCTTCGCCGCGGCCAAGGCGAAGCGCGCCGAACTGGGCTACAAGGCCGCCGACCCTTCGAAGTTCCGCTCGCAGCGCACGGGCCTGGGCGGCACCGCGGACACCCACTACCAGTACGGGACGGAGTACTGGCGCATCCGCGAGTGGGTCCGCGCCTTCGAGCGCGACAACGCCCTCATCGCCCAGATCGTCTCCCGCGGCCTCGACCAGGTGCTCGGCAACGGGCTCCAGGTCGACCCGCAGACGGGTGACGCCGACCTCAACGAGAAGATCGGCAAGCTCTGGGACGCGTGGGCGGACGACCCCGAGCAGTGCGACTACTCCGGGCGCTTCACGTTCGACCAGATCGAGCGCCTGGCCCTGCGACACCGCTGGATCGACGGCGACGCCTTCGCGGTCCTGGACGCCTTCACGGGCTCCATCGCTCTGCACGAGGGCGACCGCGTGACCAGCGCTGGCACCGCCGGGCTGATCCAGGTCAACGGTCGCCAGGTGGACGTGGTCCACGGCGTGGAACTCGACCCCGACACCGGCCGCGTCCTGGCCTACCACTTCCTCCGTCGGATCGACAGGCGCACCCGCGGCTACAGGACCGTGGCCGTCGGCTCGCCCGACCTGGTAAGGCTGCCCGCTGACCAGGTGCTCCACATCTTCGAGCCGCTGCGGGTCACCCAGCACCGGGGCATCACGGCCTTTCACGCCGTCTTCGATCGGATCGCGCTCCTGGAGGACATCGAGTTCGCCGAACTCATCAAGCTCCAGGTGGCCAGCTGCATCGCGGGCTTCGTCAAGGCGGAGCACGACGTCTTCCAGCTGGGCAGCCGCAGCACCGAGCAGGGCAACGACAACGCGACGGAACTCACCTTCGACGAGTTCACGCCGGGCATGGTCGTGAAGCTCAAGCCAGGCGAGAGCATCGAGACCTTCTCGCCCACGATCCGCACCACCGATACGCACACGCTCTGTCGCCAGATCATGCGTGAGATCGGCCTGGCGATCGGGCTGCCGCTCGAACTCACCCTGCTGGACCACAGCGACTCCAGCTTCTCGGCCAACCGCGCGACGCTGGAAAGCTACAAGCGGACGGCGCGCCACCAGCAGCGCTGGCTCTCCCGCTGCCTGCGCAGCCGCGTCTACCGCTGGAAGGTCCGGCAGTGGGTCGCCGAGGGCAGGCTCCCCGACGTCCCCACGATCGCGGAGCACGTCATCCACTACCCCGAGTGGACGTTCCTCGACCCGATCAAGGAAGCGCAGGCCGACGCGGTCCGCCTCGACAACCACCTGGCCAGCCCCCGTCAGGTCGCGGCCGAGCGCGGTCGCGACGTGGACGACGTGGTCAAGGAGATCGCCGAGGACCGCGCGGACCTGATCCGCCAGGCCAAGGCGCAGGCCGACGCGCTGGCCAAGGAAGGCATCGAGGGCGTCACCTGGCGCGACCTCCTCGGCGCCAAGGCAGGTGCCGCAGCATGACCACGCGCAACTTCGAGCTACGCGCGCCGGTTGCGTGGAAGCTCAGCAAGCAGGACGACGAGGGCAAGCCGCGGCGCTTCGCCATGTCGCCCGCCTACAGCGGCGCCCTGTTCGACTTCGGGTGGCGAAGCCAGGCGGTCATCGACCTCGCGGGCATGGAGATCCCCGACTCCGTCCCGATCCTCCTCCAGCACGACGCGAGCAAGTACCTGGGTCGCGCCGACAAGCTCAAGGCCGGCGACGTGCTCAACGTCGAGGGCCACCTGTTCGACAGCGACCTGGCCAACGAGGTCGCGTCCCTCTCCGACCAGGGCGCCCAGTACCAGGCCAGCGTCGGCATCGCGATCAACATCGACGCGATCGACTACGTCGCCGAGGAGTCCAGCGCCGAGGTCAACGGCCAGACCCTCCAAGGCCCCTTCGTGATCCTGCGTAAGACGCGGCTCAAGGAAGTGAGCTTCGTCGTCCTGGGCGCGGACTCGAACACCAGCGCCGCCGCGCTGTCCAACGAACTCGTCGCCGCGCTGGACGCGCGGCTGTCCACCTCCCCCAACCCGATCAAGGAGGCCGTCATGGCCGACAAGACCGACCCGCTCGCCGCCGAGCGGGAGAGGGTCAAGGCGATCCACGAGACGTTCGCCTCCGACCCGCCGTTCGCGCTGGAGTGCGTCCTCAGCGGCTCCAGCGTCCTGGAGGCCAAGGCGAAGTACGCTGACCGCCTCCAGGCCAAGCTGGCCGACCAGGAGAAGAAGATCGCCGACCTGGAGGCCAAGGCCGCCAAGCCCAACCCGGCCGGCGCGCTCAGCGCGGTGCACCCGGGTGCATCGGCGGCTGACGAGGGCGACCCCATCGACCAGTGGACCGCCGCACTGGCCGAGGAGTCGGACCGGCTGATGAAGCTGGGCCACGCCGCCAACGGCGAAGTCCGGCAGGGCGTCAAGGTCTCGCGCGAGGCCGCGATCCGGGCCAAGGCGGTCGCCAACCTGAGCGAGCGCCGCCCCGATCTCCACCAGGCTTACCTGGAGGCGCTCAACGGGACCGAGTGGACCCGGCGCCGCCGTGAGCAGCACGCGCGTCAGCGCCAGATCCGGGCGCTCGGCGGGAGGGTCTAAGCCATGCTGCACGTCGACACCGGCACTCGCACCTTCATCGCGGGCGCTGACCTGGCCGAGGGCCAGCTGGTCAAGCTCTCCGGCGCCAACACGGTGAACGTCTGCGCCGCAGGCGAGCAGCCCATCGGCGCGGTCCGCAACCCCGTGAAGTCCGGCGCGGTGGTGGCGATCTTCCTGCTCTCGAAGCAGGGGACCATCACCGTCCTGGCCGGCGGCGCGATCGTGGCCAACGCCCCGGTCATGCCGATCAACGGTGGCAAGGTCGACGACCTGGCCACGGGCAAGCCCATCGGCGTCGCGCTCAGCGCGGGCGCCGACAACCAGCTGATCGAGGTGCTCCCGCTGGCCCTCGACGAGATCGTCGGAGGCTAAGCCATGCCCGCCCCGAACACTGCCACGTTCGAGCGCCCGGACCTGGGCGCGGCGTACGAGAGCTTCGACCACCTGAGCCTGATGAACGGCCTGGTGGGCCTGCGAGTCCTGCGGCCCTTCAAGGTCGCCGCAGCCGCCGGCAACTTCTCCGTCGTCCCGCCGACGGAGTACCACCGCGACGCCGCCGCGGTGAAGCGCGCCCCCGGCGCCGGCTACCACCGCGACGAACTGCGCTTCGGCCAGCAGGCGTGGAACTGCGAGGAGCGCGGCGCCGAGGAGCTTCTGGACGACCGCGAGCGCGCGGCCTACGGCTACACGGGCATCCGCTTCGACCAGATCGGCGCGGATCGCTCGGTGGCCAAGGTGCTCCGCAACCTGGAGATCGAGGTTGCTGGGCTGGTCCAGGACTCCAGCGGTCTGAGCGGTCAGGCGACCGGCGCCGGCACCGCCTGGACCACGCACGCCAGCGCGACGCCGCTCAAGAACCTGCTCGCGGCCCGGACCAGCTTCCGCAACCTGAACGGCGTGTACCCCAACGCACTGGTCATCGAAGACCGCGCCCTGGTCGAGATGGAGCAGTGCGCGGAGTACCTCGACCGCGTGAAGTACACGCAGGGGCCGAAGGATCAGAGCGAGATGGCTGGCCTCGCGGCGCTGCTCAAGGTCGACGAGATCATCGTCGCGGCCAGCACCCGCAACACCGCGGGCCTGGGCCTGTCGCCGACCTTCGCCGGCATCTGGAACCCGGCCATCGTCTCCCTCGTGCGCGTCGCCCGCTCGGACGACCTGCGCGAGATGACCACGGGCCGGACCTTCATGCTGGAAGACCTGGTCATCGACGAGTACCGCGACGAGTCGCGGCGCTCCGACGTTGTCCGCGCGCGGATCGACGTCCAGCCGAACCGCATCCAGCCCAGCCTCATCTGGATGGTCACCGGCTGCGTCTAGTCCTAGTCCTCCTGCGAGTCCCGGGGCGGGTTCGTCTCCTGGCCCGCTCCGGGGCTCCTTTCTCCACGAGCGACCGTGAACCGTTTCGACCTCTTGGCTCAGCGTGGTGTCGACGCCGTGACCCGAGTCATGGGTCATGCGGCGGTCTACACCCACGCGGACACCGGGGCGACCGAGGCGGTCACGATCCTGGCCGACGAGTTCATCGGCGCGATCGACGACACGCGGCGCGCCGTCTTCGTCCTCCCGTACGGCGCTGTCACCCCAGAGCCGAAGCGCGGCGACTACTTCGTCCTCAGCGGGGAGACCGACCGCTGGTACCTCGTGAACCTTCGCAACTCGCTCTCGGGTGACTGGGAGCTTCGTTGTGAGGGCCGCCTGGAGCGCCTGTAATGAGCGGCCCGAGCCCCACCTTCGCCTCGATCTGGGAGCAGGCCGGCAAGGCGCTGCACCCGCTCGACGCCCTCCAGCGCTTCGGCAGCCAGAACGACGTCAACTGGGCCGACCTCGAAGCCGCGCTCACCAGCGGCCTGGACGGCGTCTACACGCCCGACCTTCTGAACGTCGTCAGGACCGCTCGCCGGCAGGTCGCGGCGCCGCTCTCCGCGCAGACGCTCCGCGCCGCCTGGCGGCCCGTCCTCCAGGAGATCTGCCGTGCTGCCGGTCTCCAAGAACTGAGCGGCGGCCAAGACCTCGCCATGCTCCGGGCCGTCCGTCAGTTCATGGTGGACGAGGCCGAGACGATCAAGCGCAGGGCGCTGACCTTCGACACCCCGGCAGCCGGCAGCAATACGGGCAACGGCGCCATCTACAGGGTCACCGTCGACAAGGACGGCCACCCGCTCCCGACCGGCCCCGAGGCCAAGCTCGCCAGGATCACCAAGGACGCCCAGAGCGAGGCCCGCAAGCACGCAGAGGTCTTCACCTTCACCGGCGCCCCGGAGGGCCAGGACAACCTCGCCTGGGAGGGCTCGGGCTTCTCCACCGAGATCGAGACCGCGCACCCGCTCTCCAGCCGCCTCGTCCGTAACCCGTCGTTCGACACCAACGGCGCCACGGCCGACGACAGCACGCCCTCGAGCGCGACCGCCATCAACAGCTGGACCCTCGGCGACCCCGCGCACTTCAAGCTGCGCAGCGCCGCTGGCTACGCCTACGCGAGCTATCCCGGCGCGCCACAGACGCTCTGGGGGCTGGAGTTCGTGGGTAGCGGCACGATCAGCCAGGTCGTGACCCGCGAGAACCCCGCCGCCGCCTTCCGCACGGATCGGCCCTACTTCGTCGGCATCCGCTACAGGCGCAAGGCAAACGCGACCGGCACGCTCCACCTCGACCTGGGCGCCAGCACGGCCAGCGTCGATCTCTCGACCGCCCCCAACGACCAGTGGGCGATCCTGTTCATCCCGCTGGACGCGGCGGCCTACTTCCAGCAGTTCAACGAGACGGACCTGGCGGTCAAGGTGCGGGTCACGAGCCTGGCGACGGGCACCGTGGTCGTTGACCACCTCGTGGCCGTCGAGATGGAGAACGTCGACGGCACGTTCTATCTCCCCGTCGGCGGCGATACGGCCTTCCTCGCGGGCGACAGCTTCGCGTGGGAGGACACGGAGACGGGCCGCGCCGTCTTCGCCACGCTCCTGTGGCTCGCCTACGGCGCAGACGGCTGGCTCCCCAGCGCGGCCGGCGACGCCGAGACGGTCCCGGACCCCGTAGACCCGGAGCCGTGACCCATGGCGGCCCCGAACGTCAACGCGAGCTATCTCGTCAGCGGCAGGCTGGCGCGCGGGGTCACTGACCTCAGCGCCGCCTTTCCCCACGGTGGCACCGAGCTTGGCCTGGTCGGCTCGGCGCGCCTGGTCTGGGCGCAGCAGTACGTTCCGCTCGTCGCCGAGGAGACGAACGCCCCCGCCGCCGTCCTCTTCGTCGGCGGCCAGGTCTCGTTCGGCTGCTTCATGGAGTCCTGGGACCCGGACGCCCTGGCTGCCTTCCCGTCTACGACGCTGAGCAGCGGCGACCGGCGCATCGACATCCCCGGCTCGACTCTGCCGGGAACCGTCGTCACGCCCTGGACCAATCTCCTGTTCAGCCCGAACAACCCAGAGCATCCCGCCCTTCTCCTCTTCCGCGCCGTGCCCATGGTGGAGACGGCCCAGGAGATCAACCTCAGCGCCTACCGCCCGCTCTCCGTCTCGCTCGCCTTCCTCGGGCTGCCGGACGACACGGACCGGGTGGCGCAGTTCGGGCGGCGCGCCCTGCTGGGGCCGCTCGCATGATCGCCGCCATGCTGGGCGCGGAACTGCCCGAGGACCAGGACCAGGCGCTCGCCGTCCTCCTGGACGCGGCCACGCACTTCCTCATGGGCGGCGGCGTGCTCTCCCTCCAGGACTGGGCCGCCATGGACACCCGGGACCGCGCCGTCTTCGTGCGCGCAGGCAGGAAGGTCCGCGCCTGGCAAGCGGCTCAGACCGGCCTCGCAGCCCAGGGCCATCTACACGCGCTCAAGGTCATGGCGGACGTCGACGGCGGCCAGGCGCATGACGACGCCGTCATGACGGCCGCGCTCGCCCGCGCCCTCCAGAAGCCAACCGAGGTGGTCCATGGCCGCCCGGTTTGAAGACCTCAACTCCCAGCTGGAGGAGACGGTCAGGCATCTGGACGAGCTTGGGCGCTCGTCCGAGCGGCAGGCCCGCACGTCGAAGGATCTTGAGCAGGTCCAGAAGCGGCAGAAGGAAGAGGCGCAGGGCAGCGCCCTCGCCAGCGTCCTGGGAGGGGCCGGCACCCTCGCAGGCTCCGCGATCCGCGCTGGTGGAGTCGAGGCAGCCTCGGCGTTCGGAGCCACCGGCGACCTCGGAGTCGCGGGTAGCGCCGCCTTCGGCTCCATGGCGTTCAAGGCCATCGACTCCATCCGTTCCTTCAACGCGAACATCCCGTTCGTCGGCGACGTGAACGTCGGCAACATGGCCGTCGAAGCGTCCGGCCTGGGCAGCGCCCAGCGCTCGCTCCTCGGCGCCCAGGGCCAGGCTGAGAGCGCTCTCCTCGGCATGGCTCGCTACGGCGTCGAGGTCAGCGACGAAGCGCTACACAGCGTCGTGGATGAGGCTTACGAGCAGAATCAGCGGGTCGAGCGCATGCGCGGGAGGATCGCCGGAAGCCTGGGCGACCTCATGGTCGAGCGCGGCGCCGACACCGCAGCGGAGGAACTGGCGAAGCTGCCCGACCTGGTCGAGAGGATCCTGGACGAGATCAAGAAGGGCTTCGCGGGGGGCGGCAGCTAGATGCCCCGCCTGCTCGCCATCACCTACGGCGCGGTCACCGTCGGCAACGGCGGCAACGCGTCCGCCTACCTCGTTGACAAGTACCGCTTCGCGTCCTCCTACGTCGAAGCGCGCATCGACTTCGAGGTGGTCGTCAGCCACGCGACCCGCGCCACGTTCCTGGCCGCCGAGGCCGCCCTGGTGGCCGAGTACCGGAAGCCGGACCAGGCTGTCTCGCTCGTCCTGGGCGCCTCGACGCGCCACGCCTACAACCCGGCTGACGGGACCAACACCGCCCTGCGGACGTCGGCCAGCTGCCGCAAGCTGGGCCGCGACGACGACACGGCGAACTCCGCCCGCTACGAGTGCTCGATCATCTGCGCCCTCCCCGCTGACCTCAGCGGTCGAGCCGGGAGGCGGGAAGCCTCGATCTCCTACCAGCGCGGCCCGAGCGGCAGAGGGTCGGCGGCCTTCGCTGGCGTCTACACGGCCCTGACGGCCAACAGCGCCCGCGCCCAGTACGAGAGTGCGGCCACCACCTGGATTGCAGGCGCCCTCGCCACGCTGGACGGAGCCTGGAAGCTCGCGGCCGAGCAGTACGACTTCGACGACCTGAACAAGATCCTGCGCTTTAGCCGCGTCTACGAAGACGAGATGCTGGAGAGCTACGGCCTGGACACCAGCGCCCTGCGCAACCAGCGCATGGCCGTCCGGCGCTCCAACCCCTCGGCCAACTTCGCGCCCGGCTTCGACACGCGACCGATCGCGTTCGCGTTCGTCGACTACTCCACCAACGTCGACCGCGCCGTGAGCACGAACCTGCCCGAGGTCTACGCGACCACGGTGCGCCCGTTGATCCTCACGCACGTCTCGCAGATCGTCGGCGGCAGCCTGGTCATCCAGCGAGAGGAGCCAGGCTACGACCCGGCGGACAACCGCATCTCCGTCTCGATGGCCCTCCAGATCGACAGCGGGGCGCAGTTCATCTCGTCGCGCCTCGAAGTGTCGGACACGATCGACCCCGGCCTTGTCTTCCTCCCGGTCTGGAGCGGCGACCCCTTCGACCGAGACGAGCACCACGCCCCGATCACCCAGGTCCGGCGCTACAGGCGCACGACCACGGGTCGCCCCGGTATGGCGCTCTCCGACAAGGGCATCAACCCGCCCCAGGGCTACCGCGAGGTCGGGCGCTCCCTCACCCGCTCGCCATTCAGGCTCGGCACGCCAGGCGGCGGGAGCATCGAGCTTGAGGGCGTCACGCTGGAGATCGCCTTCATCAAGGTCAACACCCCAGGCAGGAGCAGGCAGAGCGGCGGCCTGAGCTTCATTCCCGCCATGCCCTCGTTCGGTGGCGGCGCCGGAAGCAACCCCTTCCCGGTGGCGATCTGATGGCTCCGCCGATCGTCAAGCTGGGCGGCCTCATCCTCGGCGGAAGCAAGTCCTACGAGTGGCCGATCCTGGCCGGCGTCTCGCCAGGCGAGTCCATGCTGGTCGTGAGCAAGCAGCGCACGCCAGGGCTCAAGCAGCTGCTCGGCAAGCCGCAGGCGCTCACGATCGAGGGGCCGCGCAACACCCTCACGGTCCAGCGGGTCTACCCCACCGAGGTCTTCCCGCGCGACAAGTTCACGGACAGCGTCAAGGTCCAGGATCTTCGCTGGACGTGGCCGCGCGAGTGGATCAAGTGGGAGTACAACGTCCGGCGATCCTCCGCTGATCGCCTGATCCTCAACGACGGCGGCCCGCTGGAACTGGCCGCCTTCGACGTCGACATCAAGTACGCGAAGTGGTCGCTCTATCCGCCCGAGAACGGGACCACGCCCTGGACGGCTGAGCAGATCCTTCGGCACGTGCTCGGCCTGCTCGGCGTCACGCTCAAGATCCGAGACGGCGACACGCTGCCTGCCGTCGAGGTCGTAGACCTGGAACTGGACGACACCGGCGAGGCAGCCGTTGAGCGCGTCCTACAACACCTGCCCGGTGTCGACATCTACGTGAACCTCGCGGGCGAGGTCGTGGCCTACGACACCGCCAAGCGGCTACACGGACCGACAGCCGACCGCGCTGACAGTTCGATCCTCGTCCTGGAGCGGGAGAGCGCCAAGCGTCCGCTGGTCAGCGGCCCCCACGCCGAGGTCATCGACCGAACGGCCGTCCGCCCGCGCTCGATCTTCGTCCACTTCACGCCGGAGGTAGAGGTCCGCTTCGACTTCACGCCCGACCTCCAGCGCGATCAGCCGAGCCTGCGCAACGTCGTCGCCATCCCTGACATCACCCTGCCAGTCACCGTCGTGGGCAGCGACGGCCGGGAGCGTAGCGCTCGCCTCGCCCGCGGCTCGCTCGCAGAGATCGGCCGAGTCCTGAGCGCCTGGGGAGCGTTCGGCAGGCCGCTCAGCGGCAAGGGCACGCCCGAGGCGCTGTCGGTGGCCAGCATCCCGCGTCACTACATGGCGCACGTCGGCGGCGGGATCGAACACGTCTGGGGTCACGACGTGAACGGTCTGGCCAACCCGCTCTGGCTCGCTCGCGTGCGATCCGTCCTGGAGCACTGGCGCCGGACCATGGAGATCGACCGCCAGTTCATGGATCGGCTGGAGACCATCAAGGCCCAACGCGTCTCGATCCTGAACGTGGAGACCGCGCGCCGCGCGCCGGCCGAGGTCTTCTGCGACTACATCCGCCGGCCGTCCTACTGGGGCCTCAAGACCAGGAACATGGCCGACGGCAAGATCGGCTGGGCCGTGCGCGGGTATCACGAAGCGCTTCGCTTCGCCCAGGTCGCGCCGATCCACGTCCAGATCCTCGACGGCCAGGCAGGACTCTTCCGGCTCATGCCGATGGCCGACCCGCTCGGCCTCTTCTCCAACCTCGTCCTCGGCTACCCGACGCCAGACAGCCCGATCCCGACCACCGACCCGGGCGAGGCCAACCGCCACGGGGTCGAGGCCAACGCCAACTGGGACGCGCTCAAGCTGGAGGACACGTGGCGCATGGCCACGATCCTGACCGTCATCCCTGCACCCACCAGCGCCGCACGCTTCCACACCGTCGAGGTCACCGCCACGCAGGCAGGCGAGACCTTCGCCAACGGCCCGCCGATCCATACGCGAGTCTTCCCTGCGGTCATGACCGCGCGCTACGCCTGGGCCGACGCCTTCAAGGCCGAGATCATCGGGGCGATCAAGGGCCAGAACGCCTACCCACCGGAGCAGCTGGTCAACGGCGAACTGGTCAGAGACGTGGCGGAGGCCGTCGCTCGCCGGATCTATGCCGGCTTCGTCGACCGCCCCGTCGGCGGCCTGGACGTGGACCTGGACCCTGGCATGGAGCCGGTCGGCGCCCTCTCGTCGGTCCGCCACGTCATGGCCAACGGCGTCACGGTGACGCAGGCCAGGTTCAGCGGGGCGCGCCGTCCAACTGACATCTGGCGCTTCATGAACTCGTCTACCCGCCGGGTGATCATGCGCACGCTCAACGAGGACGGTGGGGCATGAGCCACACCACCGACGTGCGGGAGGGCGGCTGGTGGCCGCTCCAGCACCACGACCCCGAGCGGGCTGTCGGCGATCGGCAGATCATGGGCGCCGTCCGGCTGCACCCGATCGAGTCCGACAGCATCCAGCCGCCCGCTCGCTCCACCTACGGCGACATCCAGGGCGGTCTCTTCTGGGAGGAGAGCCAGGGCCGGCGCGACTACCTCCACTCGTGGTGGCTCACGTCGCCAGCCGTCCTCAGTCAGAGCGGCCCCGCTCTGCCCTCGGCACTGACCTCGCGGCTCCGCCTGCCCAATGGAGTCCAGGCCGGCGCACCGACACCAGGCGGCGGCTGGCTGCCCTATCGCCGGACCGACGAGGACGGACACCAGGAGCCCGACGACCGTTACACGCGCAAGGGGCCGAGCGCTCCGAAGTGGGCGGAAGACCAGGTCTTCCCGCGCGGCTGGCCCGGGATCATCGCCGCCGGATCGGACGAGACGGCGCAGCACGAAGCGCTCATCCCCGGCGCCTGGGGCCTCGTCGCGGTCAACCACGCCGGAGACCCGAAGGCAGGGACGAGCGTCTACGACCTCGACGCCCAGGGCCAGCCCGACCGCCGCGCGCGGCTGCAATCGCTTGTCTCGGTGGTCCAGTTCGGCGCTGAGGTCGGCGCTGGCAGCGCGGCCCTGGGTCTCCAGCTGGGCCGCGGTGGCCGGCTCGACGGCACGAGCGCACTGGGCTACATGCTGCTCGTCGACCACGACTCGCGCGAGGTCTCATCGGCGTCGGCCCGCATGGGCGGCCCGCTCCTGGGTGGCGGCGCGCGCGGGTGCGCGGGCAAGCACCTCGCGGGCTACACGGCGGACGGCTACGCGATCCGTCCAACGCACTTGTCGACCACCAGCCTGTGGATCGCCGACGGGCTCCGGGACGGCGTCCTGGACTTCGACACCCGGACCCCGTGGCACGTCGACCTGCGAGACCTGCCCCACAAGATCCCGGTCTACATCCGCTGGAACGAGGGCGGTGACCGCTGGAGCCTGGTCACGACGACCGGGCTCTACTTCCCGGACCCGCAGCCGCCCCCACCGAAGCCACCGCCGCCGAAGCATCCGCCGCCGCTCCCTCCGCTACCCCCTCCCGGCGGCGAAGAGGACGAGCAGGACCCCAACAAGCTCATCATCTGGACCAACCTCCAGGACGCCGAGGAGTTCCGCCGCCTCATGGCCGAGCGGAGCGGCGACCCGGAGCCGGAGCGGCCCAGGCTCGTCGGCTCGCCCGAGCGGCCCGAGTTCCTGCTGTCGACCAACGTCATCGCGGTGCCTGGCCTCGCGATCAAGGCGGTGGCGCTCGCAGCTGGCCAGCCCGACCCGACGACCTCGCGGGTCGTGACCGACCAGGAGCGCCAGGTCGTCGAAGACGCGCCCCAGGTCGGCCAGATCGTCGGTGTCGCGGCTGGCGACGGCACCTGGGACGGCTTCGATCTCTACGCGCTGAACGACCGCTACTCCCACGCCAAGGCACCGGGCACGCTGCTCGTCATTCCGCCTGACGTGGAGCTTCACCAGATCGCCGACGGCACGGCGACGACGAAGAGCCCTGTGGCCCTCGGCTTCCCCACCGGCCTCGCGGAGACGGCATGGGGAACGCTGAACGCCGACACGGGCAAGCTGGGCAACGGCGTCGTCGCCTCCATGACGTCCCTCGGGCTCACCTTCGTCCTGACCGACCAGGACGGAGAGAAGCTCACGACCGGCCCGACCCTGTCCATGGGAGAGGGCGGCGTGCGGGTCGGCGGCAAGCTCACCGTGACGGGGCGTCTGGACCCGACCACCGTCGAGTTCACCGACACGCCGACCGACTTCATCCCCCTGGGCAAGGCGGGCTTCCGCTTCGACTCGACGACCACCGCCAGGCCGCTGTGGAAGGAACCGGGCGGAGACACGCACCAGATCGCCTACCTCTCGGACGTGGGCACGCCCCCGCCGGGCGCGGAGCTTCCGCCTGGAGCCATGGTCGACTTCGCCGGTACGTCTGCCCCGACGGGCTTCCTGCTCTGCGACGGCTCGCTCGTCAGCCGCGCGACCTACGCCGACCTGTTCGCCGCCATCGGCGAGACGTGGGGCGCCGGAGACGGCAGCACCACGTTCAGGCTTCCCGACTTCCGCAGGCGCGTCGCCGTGGGCTCGGGCGGCAGCGGCAGCGGCACGCTCGGCAACGCGGTCGGCAACACCGGCGGCGCAGAGACCCACACGCTGACGACCAGCGAGATCCCGAGCCACACGCACGAAGTCTTCAAGGGCGGCGGCGCAGGCACCGGAGACCGCCCCGCCCAGTCCGGGACGATCGCCGGAGGGTCGTTCATTGCGGAGGCCACCGGCGGCGGCGGTGCCCACAACAACATTCAGCCCAGCGCTGTCGTCCTCAAGATCATCAAGACGTAGGAGCACGCATGACCGTGAGCCACGAAGCGTATCGACACCACCCCGGCGCCAAGGTCCACGAGGCGCTGGACGCCGCCACGGCCACGACCCACGCCGAGCCGGTCCACGAGCCGCGCCCGACCATGGGCCGGCCCACCGCCTACGTCTCGGCCAGGTTCAGCGCCGCCGAGCAGACCTGCAAGGTCATGCTCCTCTACCGCGACGAGACCGGCGCCGTGCTCGACCTCTCCGACGAGGTGACCCTGAGCGCGACGGTCCACCAGGAGGGCGACGAGGCCAGCCGCTACCTCTCCAGGGGCGAGCCCTTCGACCTGGCGGGCTCGTCCTATGAGGTGCTCGTTACCGAGCCCCCGGGGTCGGGTGACGTAGACATCTACACGCGTGAGGTAGGACCATGAGCATCGGCAAGATCATGTCCGTCGTCCGCCGCATGGGTGGCGGCGGACTGAGCAGCAAGCGCCTGGCGCTCGATGAGGATCTGGCGCTCACGGGCTCGAGCCCGCCGGTGCTCGTCCTCGATCCTTCGACCTCCGGGCTCTCGGTGCTCCTGCCGCCTAGCGGCAAGCCCTCAGTGTTCTTGGTCGCCAACGTGGGCGCGCACGCCGTCGATGTGATCGTTCGCGAGCAGACGGCGGACGACGTGACCGAGACCCTGGTCGCGACTCTCGCGAGCGAGGAGATGGCCACCCTCTGCTACGACGACGGAGAGGAGGAGTGGCGAGCCACGACTCCCCTGGCGGTGGAGGGGGTTAACGCCCCGGTCGTGGCTCTGCGGCGCGGCGTCCCGATCCAGTTCCGTGGCGAAAACTGGAGCGCCGGCACCTACGGCGTCCCTGACCTATCGACCAACGGCAACGCGATCAGTCTCGACCACCGCGCCGAGTTCGTGGCGCACACGTCCGGGAGGCTCCGGGCGGGAATCCCCTGCCAGGCCAGCGGCGCCCCGGGAACTTCCATGTCCTCCGCGACCAGCAAGCTGGTCATCAACGGGTCCGACGTGCAGGACATCGTCTGGGACACCCGCGGCGTTCCGCAGCCGCTCGACGTCGCGATCCTGGCGGGGGACCGCATAGCGCTGCGGCTCGTGAGCGGCTCCCACAACCCCAGGATGATCCTGGTGTTCCTCCCCGACGGAGGTGGCGGGGCGCCGATCACCTTCGCGTCGGCGAGCGTGGCCGCCGACCGCTACCTGGACGTGACCGACGTCCTCTCGTCGCCGAGCAGTTCTCGCGGGCTGCGGAATCAGTATCCCGTGCCGGCGGCGACGGTCGTGGACTCCCTTCGCTGGTCGTCCGCGTCCGCCGACGCGACGACGGTCCTAGTAATCGAGGTCAACGGCGTGGAGGAGCGGCGGGTCACCCTGACCGGCGCCTCCGGCGGGCTGACGCTCGACGTGCCGCTGGCCCTGGCTCGTGGCGACCGGGTGAACGTCTACCACCCGGCGTCGGACGGCGGGACCGCGCCCGGGACCATCATGGTCAGCCTACGAACGAACCTGGACGCCCTCTATCGCTGGGGTAATCAGGCCGGCGGCGGGGGCTACGGCGCGGCGGGCGAGACGGCGCGGGGGCAGAACTCTTACTTTAATGACTCGTCCAACACCGACGCCCACAACTTCATGCCGTCGCGGTGCCGCTTGAAGGGGATCGCGTGGGCGCGCGGGACCACGAGCGACAACACTGTCACGATCCGCAAGAATGGCGCGGACCTGACTTCGTTCTCGTCGGGCACGGGTGAGACGCCGAATGCTGCGCTGGACTTTCCGCTGGAGGCCGGCGACCGACTCGCGGTCTCGGCGACGAGCGCCAACTGGACCATGACGATGGCCACGGAGGGTGTGTGATGCGGATCTTCCTACTCTCCGTTGACGGGACCCTCTGCGGCGCGCGGTGGGCTCGCTCCGCCGAGGAGGCGCTGGCCGGACGGCCGCGCTCCGAGGCGGACCCCGGGCTCCAGCCCGCGCCAGAGGGCGCCCAGGCGAGCGCGACCGACTGGACCCACGTTCCGGGGCTCCTGTGCCGCGACGACATCCGCGCGGGCGCCACGATCGGCGCCGAGATGGCGGAGGTCGGCGGGCTGCGGTGGCGCCTGAGCGATGGCGGCGAGCCCGACGTGGAGATCGTCGACCAGGACGCCCTCCTCGACCTCGCCGAGAAGGTCGGCCCGATCGACCTCACCGAGCGGCTGACCCTGCGGCGCGTCCGCGTGGACCCCGAGGCCGACCACTCCGACCCCGCCGTCGACGTGCTCGCCCGCGACGAGCAGGGCAAGGCGGTCCGCCTCCAGCCCAGCAGGTAGCCCATGACCGCGACCAACGGCGACAAGATCACCCACGTCCTCACGCGCCTTGACGCCCTGACCGGCGAACTCGCGTCGGTCAGGGACGAGGTAGCAGAGCTACAGCGCGCCCGTGACCAACACGGAGCCGATCTCCTGGCCCTCCGGGGCGACGTGAGCGCGCTCAAGGACGGGCTTGCAGAGGTGCGGGTCGAGGTCAGCGGCCTGCGCGGCCTCATGGACGCCCAGAGCAGCGTTCTGGCGATGCTCTCGGGGAAGGTGGGCAAGGGGGCGCTGGCCGGCGCCGGCGTGCCCTCGGTGGTCGTCATCCTGATGGAGGTCGCCAGGGCGCTGGGCTGGCTCCCTGGGTGGGCTCACTGAGCGGGAGGCAGCGGCTCAGGTCCACCGTCGACGAGCGAGGCGGTGAGCGCCAGCCCATGCGCAGCGTGGTTGCGGCGCAGGACGTCGGCGGCTCGCCTGACAGCGTGAAGGTCAGCGGCGTCGCGCCAGACCAGGGCCAGGACGTCGTTCAACGCTTCGTGGGTAGCGCGCAGGGCTTCGAGATTGTCCATGCGCAGATTCTAGCTGCCTGGCCCTTAGCTCTCCTGATTCTCGGCCTGGCGCCAGCGGCGGCGCGCACGCCTCATGGCCTTACCGGTGATCTTCACTGGGGCAGGCTTGCTCACGCGAGCGATCCAGAAGGCCATGACGATGAACTGGACCGCGACTCCGATTAGCTCGAACGCTGCGAACTGGTGTAGCACCGTGTCTCGGTCACTGGGCATGAATACATGGCTGGCGAGCACGAGACCGCCAACGCCTGGCCAGGAGACCAGTGCGCCAATGATTCCTGCGCCTGCCCTACCCTTGATCGCGCATGCGACGAGACAGATCAGCGCGGGAAGCCAACCAACATAGAGCGCCAGCATCGTCCCTCCTGGTCAAAACGTGACGTTGTGGGCTTGGACCCTATCGCCAGCAACACCGCGCGGCAAGGCGACTTCCGATCTGTGGACCTGGCAAAACGAAGAAAGCCGACCCAAGCGGGTCGGCTCTCTCCACAGCCTGTGGCCTGGCCTAGTCGACCAGATCGAGGGACTCAGGGCGCTCAGCGCAGACGTAGCCAGCGTCCCAGCGGACCAGGACCATGGCGCCACGCTCGGCGGTCCCCACCACCGTCCCGGTCTCCCCGGTGGAGCGCTGGCGCACCCGGACGGGGGCGCTCACGCGCTCGCCCGGCGCTCGGCCAGCTTGGCCGCGACTGCCGCGGCCTCCCGAGGCTTGAGCTTCAAGAGCTTAGGATCAAGCCGGAGCGTGACACTGTGCGCAGCGCACCGAGGTGGCACCGAGGACGCCGAGAGGTCTTTCAAGACAAGGCTCTCGGTGCCCTCGGTGTGTCCTCGGTGTCCTCGGTGAACGTTCTCGCTCATCACGCCAACCGGTCGCCGCCGTCAGGCCGTCAGGAGCGGGTTCGTCCAGCGCAGACCGGGGAACCGAGCGAAGTCCGTGTCGCAGGAGCACAGCTCGGCGCCGTGCTCGATGGCGACGGCCGCCAGGTGCGCGTCGCTGGTCAGGTTCCCGCCCGCGCCCACCGGCAGGAGGAGGTCCCGGAGCACGCGGGCATGAGCGTCGGTGGGCTCGAGGATCGTCACTCAGGGCTGGGCCAGCCACGAGTCGACGAGCTCGAACGCCTGCTCCAGCGTCAGCGGGCTCGGGAACACGACCGACCGGGTGCTCAGCCGCAGCACGGCGAGAAGGACGGTCCGCGTGAACCCGACCGTCTCGGTCCCGGAGAGCGTGCGCTCGAGCCACTCGCGCGCGGGACGGTGCAGGGGCGAGTCGCTGTTGATCGCGTAGATCAGCAGGTTCGCGTCGACCAGCTTCACTTGCGCGAGTTCAGCTTGCGCACCAGCTCCTCGTCCTCCAGCGCGCCAGCGAGCGCGTGGGCCTTGTCCAGCGCGACGTCAGGCCGGAACCCCATGCGCGCGGTGAAGGGGAGGCGGTACTCGCTCGAGGCGGGGCGAGACAGGCCGACCCGGACCGCCTGGTTCAAGGCGTCCTTGAACGAGAGGCCACGCTCGCGCATGGCCTTGCGCAGCAGGGCCTCCACGTCCGGCTCCAGCGTGACCGTGGTCCTCATGCTCGCAATCATAGTACGCCGGAGCCTGCTATCAGGGTGCGCGACCCACGGCCACCGCCGCCGCGGAGGTCGCCCTCCTCCGCCCTCGCGCGCGGGCCAGGCAGGTTCGGAGGAGGCTCCCGGCCTTCCGGGCGCGGCTCGACCTGTCCACTGACGGTGAGAATGGGCGCGGTGCCACCAGCCCCCGATGGCCGGATCGCTCGCCGGGCTGGCGCCGCGCGCGGCGGCGGCGCCGACGCGGGAGACGCCGCGCTGACGATCGTCCCCCGTAGGTGGCCCGAGCCCGACCTCGGGCGGGGCGCCCTCGTCGAGCTCAGCCGCGGGGGCGGTCCACGCTCACCTGACGCGCGTCACCGACCCCCCGCGCGCGGTTGCGCTCGCCCCGCCACGCGCGTAACGTGCGCCCACTCACGGAGGGAGGGGTCATGTCCGAGGTCCCGAAGGCCGGCGGGGGTGGGAGCTGGGCGCCGCTCGTCGTCGTCCTGCTGCTCCTGGCGCTGCCCGGCTACGGCATCTTCCAGTGGTTCTTCTGCCGCCTCGAGGTCCCGCCGGGGCACCTCGCCGTCCTGATCGCCAAGACCGGCGAGGACCTGAGCGACGGCGAGATCATGGCCACCCGCGAGGGCCAGAAGGGGATCCAGCTGGAGACCCTCCGCCCCGGGCGCCACTGGCTCAACCCGCTCCTGTGGGAGACCGCCGTCGTGCCGATCGTCGAGGTGCCGCCGGGGAAGGTGGGCGTGCTCACGCGCCTCTTCGGCGAGGACCCCGACACCGCCACGACCGAGGGACTCCTCGTCCCGCTCTCGGGCGCCCAGCGCAAGGGGATCGTGGCCGAGATCCTGGCCCCGGGCTCCCACGACCGGATCAACCCGTGGGCCTACAAGGTCGAGCTCCACGACGCGGTCACGATCCAGGCCGGCTTCGTGGGCGTCGTGTGCAACCTCGTCGGCCCCGAGCCGGTGGCGAAGAACTCCTACCTCGTCGCCCCCGGCGAGCGCGGCGTGCAGCGCGACGTGCTCAAGCCCGGCACCTACTACCTCAACCCCTACGCCGTGCAGGTCTACCCGGTCGACGTGCGCTCGCAGCGCCTCGAGCTCTCGGCGGACCCGCACGGCAAGCCCGAGGACTCGCAGACCGCCGACGACGAGCGAAGGAACGCCCTCGTCTTCCCCTCCAGCGACGGCTTCGAGATCGAGGTCAAGCTCACCGTCGAGTGGTCGATCGACGAGGCGCGCGCCCCCGAGGTCCTCGTGCGCATCGGCGTCGGCCAGGGCGAGAGCCCCATGGCCGAGATCCTGCACAAGACGCTCATCCCGGCCCTGCGCGGCAACGCCCGCATCGGCGGGTCGAAGTACCCGGCGGCCAACTACATCGCCGGCGAGTCGCGCACCGTCTTCCAGAGCTCGATCTTCCAGTCGCTCAAGACGGCCTGCGAGGACCAGGGGATCGTGATCCGCAGCGTCCTCGTCAACGACATCGTCCCGCCCCAGCAGATCGCCCGCCCGATCCGCGACCGCGAGGTCGCCCGCGAGGAGCTGGCGCGCAACAACGTCCAGCTGCAGCAGGCGCGCGCCGAGCAGAGCCTCGCCCGCGAGACCGAGCTCGTGCAGCAGGAGCAGGTGAAGGTCGAGTCGGAGACCGAGAAGGAGAAGCGGCGCATCGCCGCCGCCGGCGCCCAGCGGGTGGCCGTGATCGAGCAGGAGCAGCTCCTGGTCGTGGCGCAGGCCGACCTGACGGCGGCCGAGCTGCAGGCCGGGGCGATCCTCGCCCGCGGCAAGGCCGAGGCCGACGTCATCGCCGCCCAGAACGTGGCCGAGGCCGAGGCCCTGCGCGCGAGCGTCGAGGCGTTCTCGACGCCCTCGGGCTTCGCCGCCTACACCTTCGCCCGCAAGGTGGCGCCGCGCGTGCGCACCGTGTTCGCCGACCCCGACGGTCCGTTCGGGGCGATCTTCAAGGAGCTCCTGCAGCCGACCAAGAAGGAGGAGCGCCGGTGACCGACCTCGCCGAGCTCAAGGCCCGCGTCCAGCGGATCGTCACCGGCGCCCTGGTCCTGGGCGCCTTCGCCCTCTTCGTCCTCGTCGGCGCCTGGAACAGCGTGTTCCACTACGTCGCCCCCGGGCAGATGCTCGTCGTCGTGAGCAAGAGCGGCAAGGACCTCCCGCCCGGCGAGCTCCTCGCCGGCCCGCGCCAGAAGGGACCGCAGCGGCAGGTCCTCGGCGAGGGCCGCCACTTCGTCGTGCCCGTGCTCTACGAGGTCGAGCGCCACCCGGTCGTCGACGTCCCGCCCGGGCAGGTGGGCGTCGTCACCGCGCGCGTGGGCAAGGACCTGCCCGCGGGCGAGATCCTCGCCGCGCCCGGGCAGAAGGGCATCCAGCGCGCCGTGCTGCCGCCCGGGCGCCACCGCCTGAACCCGTACGGCTACAAGGTCGAGGTCAAGCCGGCCACGGTCATCCGGCCCGGCTACGTCGGCTTCGTCACCTCGCTCGTCGGCGGGGCGCCGAGCCGCTGGCTGGTCGTCCTCGAGGGCGCCTACGCCGGCACGGCCCACGTGAGCTCGGAGACGCCCGCCGACCCGCAGCTCGTCGTGCGCGCGCGCGCCGCGGCGGCGGCCGCTCCGGACGCCCTCGACGCGGCCGAGCTCGCCGCCTACGGGCGCGCCTGGGCCACGCTCGACCGCCCGCAGGTCGACGCCCTGCGCAAGACGGCGGGCGTGTCCGACCTGCTGGGGCCGTTCGCCGGGCCGGGCGAGAAGGGCGTGTGGCACGACGTGCTGCAGCCCGGCCTCTACTACCTCAACCCCTACGCGCAGGCCGTGCGCGAGGTCGAGGTGGGGATCAACCAGATCTCCTTCCTCGGCCACGACCAGATCGCCTTCCCCTCGTCGGACGCGTTCGACATCCGCCTCGACGCCACCGTCGAGTGGGAGCTGCACCCGCGCAACGTGGCCCTGGTCATGGCCGAGTTCGGCGCGCGCAAGGAGATCGAGGACAAGGTCCTCGTCGCCCAGTCGCGCTCGATCGGCCGCCTCGAGGGGTCGAAGTACGGCGCCAAGGACTTCCTCCTGGGCGAGGGGCGCCGCCAGATCCAGGAGGCCTTCACCTCGCGCCTGCTGGAGAAGTGCCGCGAGAAGCACGTCACCGTGCACTCGGCCTACATCCGGCACATCAGCATCCCCGACAACCTGCTGGCGCCGATCCGCGAGTCGTTCGTGGCCCAGGAGATCGAGCGCACGGCCAAGGTGCAGGAGGAGACGCGCAAGAGCGCGGCGGCGCTCCAGCGCGAGCGCTCGCTGATCGTGCAGCGCAAGCAGGAGGTCCACGCCGAGACCGAGGCGCTCGTGCAGCGCCTGCGCGCCGAGGCCAACCGGCAGGTGGCCGAGATCGACGCGCAGACGCGCCGCCTCGTGGCCGAGAAGCAGCAGGAGATCGCCCGGCTCGAGGCGCAGCGGACCAAGCTCCTGGGCGAGGCCCAGGCCGGCGTGGCCCGCCTCCTGGGCGAGGCGCGCGCCGGGCTGTTCCGGCTCAAGGTCGGGGCGTTCAAGGGCGACGCCGACGCGTTCGCCCGGTTCTCGTTCGCCGACGACCTCGCCGACGATCTGCAGGTGCGGCTCGTCCAGACGGGCCCGGGCACGTTCTGGACCGACCTCGACCGGTCGACCGGGCTCACGCCGCCGACGGGGGCGCTGCTCGATCAGCAGCGGAAGGCCCCGGCGGCCGCGGCGGCGCCCCCCGGCGGGCGTTGAGACCGAGGAGGAAGGACTCACAACAGAGGAGCAGAGGAAGTAGAGGGGGCTCACCTCCGTCCTCTGTTTCCTCTGTCGTGAGTTTCCTCAGCCCTTCGGCCGCTCCTCTGCGGTCACCGCGTCGCCGACGTCCTGCGGCCGAGTCCGCGCATGACCTCCGCGGCGACCCCGGGAGGCGTTGGGACCGAGGAGGAAGGACTCACAACAGAGGAGCAGAGGAAGCAGAGGGGGCGCACCTCCGTCCTCTGTTTCCTCTGTTCCTCTGTCGTGAGTGTCCTCAGCTCTTCGGCCGCTCCTCTGCGGTCACCGCGTCGCCGACGTCCTGCATGCCGCGCTTGAACTCGTTCATGCTGCGGCCGAGCCCGCGCATGACCTCGGGCAGGCGCTTGCCGAAGATCAGCAGCGCGACGACGAGGATGACCAGGAGCTCCCAGGTGCCGAGACCGAACATGGGCGTACCCTCTCGCCCGTCCACATAACAAGTCCCGGTCCATCCTGCGGCGCCTGGGGTTGCGGCGGGAGGCGCGCACCGAGTGCGCAGCCGTCACCTCGGTTGCGACCCGCGGGCACGCACCTGGTGTTCAATGCGTGGCATGAGCGACGAGAGCCTGCAGGACCGCTTCGCCCCGCACAACGCCTGCTTCGGCTGCGGCCCGGCCAACCCGAAGGGCCTGCGCATCAAGAGCCGCGTCGAGGGCGACGAGGTCGTCTGCGACTGGACCCCCGAGGCGCACCACGAGGCGTTCCCCGGGATGCTCAACGGCGGGATCATCGGCGCCCTGCTCGATTGCCACTGCAACTGGGCGGCGACGTGGCACCTCATGCAGGCGCAGGGGTCGCCCACGCCGCCGTGCACGGTCACGGCCGACTACGCGGTCAAGCTGCGGCGGCCGACGCCCTCGGCGGGCCCCGTGCGCCTGCGGGCGCGCGTGGTCGAGGCGACCGACGACCGGGCGATCGTCGAGGCCACGCTCGAGGCGGACGGCAAGGTGTGCGCGACGTGCAGGGGGACGTTCGTGGCCGTCAAGCCGGGGCACCCGGCCTATCACCGCTGGTAGCGCGCAGGACGCGGCGCATGGCGGCGAGCAGGTCGAGCGTGCGCTCGAGCGGCAGGCCGTCGACGGTCGGCGCCGGCAGGCCGGTCACCCCGTCGACGGCGCCGGCGGCGACGATCGCGCCCACGTGGGCGCGGGCGTCGTCGGGCGCGGGCAGGAGGTCGCGGCCCGTCAGCAGCGACAGCGCGGCGATCAGGCCGTAGGCGCCCCAGTTCGAGACGCCGGCCACGACCAGGTGGTCGGCCCCGACGACCGACGCGATCGCCTCGCCGTGCGCCACCGCGTCGACCACGCCGGCGCGCACGTTGCCCATGCCGACCTCGTTGCCGCCGTCTCCGACGCACACGGTCGTGCGCCGCCACGGCCCCGGCTCGAGCGCGAGGAGGAACGGCTCGTCGAGGGCCGCCGTGCGCGTCGAGATGTCGAGCCCGCGCATGTTGCGGTAGGTCCCGTCGGCCGCGCGCCCGGGCCGCTCGATCGACACGAGGTGCGTGACGTCGAGGCGCGCCAGCAGCGCCTCGGCCGCCCGCCGGTCGCCGGGCGCCGGGTCGGCGACCTCGAGCGGCGCGGCGCCGAGCGCGACGAGGAGCGGCGCGCAGCGGGCGTCGGTCAGGTGCACGACGCGGGCCCCGAGCGCCGCGAGGGCCTGCCCCAGGGCGAAGGCGCCCGGCGGCCCGTCGGTCTCGCCCACGTCCCCGCGCGGGAAGCCGGTCGTGATCGCCACCGCGCGCGCCTCGCGCAGCGCGCGCGCGGCGCCGCCCAGGGCGTCGTGCGGGCGGAAGCGGGCGATCCCGCGCCCCCCCGGGTCCTCGGCGAGGAGCGCATCGAGCGCCCGCAGGGCCTCGGCGGCGCGGGCCGGCGTCACAGCCCGAAGCGCTGCAGGAGGCCCAGGTAGGCGCGGAAGCCCGACGGGTCGAGCAGGTGGTACATCGACGCCCGCCCGAAGCGGACCGCGTCGTCCGGCCGCACCGGCTGCTTGACCCCGGCCGCCACGCGCTGCCCGTTGACGAACGTCCCGTTGGTCGAGCCCAGGTCCTCGACGACGAGCCCGCCCTCGGCGCGCTCGAGGCGCGCGTGCTGCTTCGAGACGCTCGAGTGCTCGACCAGGAGCCCGCAGGTGGCCACGCGCCCGACCGTCGCCGGCAGGGCGACGCCGTCCGCGCCGCCGAGCGGGAACACCCGCGCCTCGCGCGTGGCCAGCGACTGCGAGCGCAGGGCCTTCGTGTTCATCTGCGCGGTGACGACCGGGTCCTGGTCCTTGCCGCCCTCGCTGCCCTCGATCTCGACGAGGACGAGGTCGGGCAGGCCGCGCACGAAGTCCGCCTCGCCCTGCGCGGAGAGGCGCTGCAGGTAGTCTTCGATCCGCTTCACCTGGCCGATCGTAGCAGCAAGACGGGCGGCAGGCCCGGGCGGTGGGGCGCCCGGCAGCGGGCCTGAGGGCTCACAACAGAGGAGCAGAGGGAGCAGAGGTCGTCTCGACCCTGATGACCGTGACGAGGTCCCTGCCCCCCCACCATGGCGCCCCCCGCCGGGCCATGTACGATCGCGCCCCTCATGGGCCCCGCCGCCCGGCTGAAGCTCCTCACGCTCCTCACCTTCCTCGGCGCCCTCCTCCTCTTCGGGCTCGAGCCGCTGGTGGCGCGCCTGCTCCTCCCCGCCTGCGGGGGCAGCTTCCACGTGTGGGCCACGTGCCTGACGTTCTTCCAGGGGACGCTGCTCCTGGCCTACCTCTACTGCCACCTGCTCGCCGCGCGCCTCGGCCGCTGGCACCTGGCCGTGGCCGCCCTGCCGCTCCTGTTCCTGCCGCTGGCGCTCCTGCCCGAGCACGCCCCGGCCGCGCCGCTCCTCGGCGGTCTGACGGCGGCGGGCGTCGGCCTGGCGGACCCCGACTCGCAGGCGCCGGTGCTCTCGATCCTGCGCGCGCTCGTCGTCGGGATCGGCCTGCCCTTCGGCGTGCTCGCCACGACCGGCGTCGTGGCCCAGGCCTGGCTGGCCCGCTCCGACCTGCCCGGGCGCGACGACCCCTACCCGCTCTACGCCGCCTCGAACGTGGGCTCGCTCGTGGCGCTCCTCGGCTACCCGCTGCTGATCGAGCCGTTCGTGAGCCTGCGCGCGCAGCGCCTCGGCTGGAGCGCGATGTTCCTCGGCTACCTGGCCGTCCTGGCCCTGGCCGCCCCGCGCAAGGCCGCGGGCGCCCCGGCCCCGCCGCCGCTGGCCGACGCCCCGCGCCCCGCCTGGTCGGACGTCGTCGCCTGGCTCGGCCTGAGCGCGGCGCCGTCCATGTTCCTCGTGGCGGTCACGAACGTCATCTCGGTCGACATCGGCTCGCTGCCCCTCGTGTGGGTCGTGCCGCTGTCGATCTACCTGCTCTCGTTCGTGCTCGTCTTCGGCCGCCGCCCCTTCTACCCGGCGCTCCTGCGCCGCTTCTGGCCGGAGATCTGCCTCGTCGGCGCCTTCATGTTCCTGCTCGAGGGCGAGAAGAGCCTCAGCCGCTGGATGGCCGTCGTGCACCTCGCGTCGCTGTTCGTCGTGTGCCTCGTCGGCCACGGCGAGCTGCACCTCGCCCGGCCCGCGCCGCGCCACCTCACGGCCTTCTACCTGGTCCTGGCCCTGGGCGGCTGGCTCGGCGGCGCCTTCGCCACGCTCCTGGCGCCGCGCCTGTTCACGTCGCTGGCCGAGTATCTGCTCGCCCTGGTCCTCCTGGCCGCGACGTTCGTCTGGCGCCATCGCCTGGCGCTCCCCGGCTGGGTGCGCGCCGAGTCGCGCCTGGTGCTCGCCTGCTCGGGCCTCCTCGTGCTGATCGTCGCCGGGCGCACCGCCCACGCCCTCTTCCTCCAGCACCGCGAGGAGCCCGTGCACGTGCGGCGCAACGCCTACGGGATCTACCGCGTCGTCGACCGGCCGCTCGGGTTCGACCTGCAGGCCGAGGTCTCGGCCGCCCTGGGGCACGCCGACGAGCGGCTGCTCCTGCGCAAGCTGCTGCACGGGACGACGGTCCACGGGGCGCAGGTCCTGCACCCCACGGCCGGCCGCTGGCCGATCAGCTATTACCACCGCGAGGGGCCGCTCGGCGACGCGATGGCCGTCACGCGCGAGCGGCTCGGGGGCGGCCCCATGACCGGCGGCGTGGTCGGGCTCGGGGCCGGCACGACGGCCGCCTACTTCGACCGGCCCGGCGACCGCGTGACCTTCTACGAGCTCGACCCCGACGTCGTCGACCTGGCGTGGACGCACTTCCGCTACCTCGCCGACTGCGAGGCCGGGAGCGGGGCGGCGCCGCGCATGGTCGTCGGCGACGCGCGCCTGCGCCTGGCCCACGACGACGACGCGCCGGCCGGCGGCTACGACGTGCTCCTGATCGACGCCTTCTCCAGCGACGCGATCCCCCTGCACCTCCTCACGCGCGAGGCGCTCGAGGTGTTCACGCGCCGCCTGGCGCCCGGCGGGCTCGTCGTGTTCCACGTCTCGAACCGCTACTACCAGCTCGAGGACGCGCTCGTGGCCACCGCCCGCGCGGCGGGCTTGCCGGCGGCGCTGCGCGCGAGCGGCGACCTCCTCGACCTCGCGCCGCTCGAGGACCCGTCGACCTACGTGGCCCTGGCGGCGCGAGCCGAGGCGCTCGAGCCGCTCCTCCGCCGTCGCTGGCAGCGCGCCCCCGAGCGCCTGGGCGCGGGCGTGACGCCGTGGACCGACGACTACGCCAACCTGCTGCGCACGCTCCGCCCCTTCGGGGAGTGACCTGTGAGCCTCACAGCGGCCGTCGCTTGTTCTGATGTCCACGTCCGGGCGCGCGGCTCGATGCTCCGATCCGCAGTGAGGCGCCTGTCGCCCTCGCTCCGGCCGCTACGCGGCCTCCGCTCGGGGATGGCGCCACCGCTCGATCTGCTCGCTTCGCTCGCAGATCAAGCGGTGAGCGCGCTCACACCTCGTAGCGCCGGCCCTGCTCGAGCGGCTCGATGACGCTCGCCGCGCGGTCGAAGCCGTCGGGGTAGTGGATCAGGCGCATGCGCGCGCGCAGGGCCGCCGGCAGGGCGGCCAGGTCGGCGTAGGGCGTGTGCACGCCGAGGTTGGTCTCGTGGACGATCAGGTCCGCTGCCGCGAGCCACTCGATCAGCGTCGGGTCGAACGCCGTGTCGGCGCTGTAGCCCAGGCTGCGGCCGACGGCGGCGATGCGCAGGGCGGTGGTCGGGATGTGGTGGATCGTGGGCCGGCACTCGATCCGGAACGGTCCCAGGGTCACCGGGCGGTCGACGTCGAGCGGCGTCCAGGCGAAGTAGTCGTCCTGGGCCATCGGCCGCGGCGACGCGCCGACCGCCGGCAGGAGCTGCTCCATGCCGGCCGCGAGGTGCCCCTCCCAAAGCCGCCGCGCGACGTCCGGGTGGGCCAGGAGCGTGGCCGGACGGCGCAGGGCGAAGTGCGAGAAGTAGCCCAGCCCCTCGAGGCCCGAGGCGTGGTCGGCGTGCAGGTGCGTGACGACGACGCCGAGCAGGCGGTCGACGTCGAGGTCGACGCCGGCCGTCGCGCCGGCCTCGCGCATCATCTTGCGGATCGGGTGCGGGCAGTCGACGAGGAGCCAGGCGCCGTCGGCCTCGAGGGCGAGGCACGACGAGTACCAGCGGGCGGAGAAGGCGTCACCGACGCCGAGCGGGATGAAGCGCAGGCCGTTCATCGGGAGCGATGCTACCGCGTTGACACGGGTCGGCGCCGCCCGGAAGATCCCGCGCCGGCCAGGGGAGCCGGGGGGGAGCTCGGGTGGGCAGGTCGCTGCGGGAGGGGCGGGCGCGGATCACCGCCGACATGGGCGCCGCCGCCTTCGACGAGGCGTTCTTCGACTTCGTGTGCCCCGGGTGCGGCGCCGAGGTCGAGGACCAGAGCATCTTCATGGTCCACGCCGAGCCGCCGCGGGCCGTCGACGACCTCGAGCAGGCGGTCGCGCGCGCGCGCGAGGTGGCGCGGGCCCCGGAGTGCCCGACCTGCCGGGCGCCGGCGCGGCTCGAGCGGGTGTGGGTGCACATGTTCCACCCCACCGCCGGGCGGGACCTGGTCCTGCGCTGGAGCGCGGCGACCGACGCCGTCGAGCGGCTGTGGTGGGACCTGCGAGCCGAGGAGCCGGCGCGCCTGGACGCGGCGCAGGAGGACGCGCTCCTGTGCGTGGAGACGGCCCGCGCCCTGAGCGACATGGCGAGCACGCGCCCGGGCGACCTCGCGCCGGCGCTGACCGAGGCCCTGGGGCGCTGGCCGCGCGAGCGGGCGCTCTTGCAGCTCCTGCCGAACCTCGTCGAGCAGGGCCCCGACGGGCTCGAGGCGGCCTATCACCTGCTGGACGCGCTCGTGGCCCGCGCCCCCGACGACCCGCTGCCGACGCTGTGGCGCGTCGAGCTGACGCTCCTGGCCGTCGAGGCCGAGCTCGAGGGCCCGACCGCGCTCGACGCGGCCCGGGCGCTGCTCGACCGCGCGCTGGCCCTGCCCGGGGGCGACTGCGAGCAGGCGCACCTCCTGCGCGGCAACCTCCTGCACCTCGCCGGTGACGCCGAGGGGGCCGGGGCGGCCTACGAGGAGGTCGTGCGGCGCTTTCCGCCCTCGCCGCAGGCGCACCACAACCTGGGCCTCTTGTACCTCGAGCGGGCCCGCGGCGCCGATCCGGAGACGGCCGCCGGCGCGGCCGAGACCGCGCTGTGGCACTTCGACCGCGGCAACGAGGCCGAGCCCGACGACCCCGACTACCTCGTCGGCCGCGCCCGCGCGCTCCTGGTCCTGGGGCGCCTCGACGAGGCTCGCGAGGCCGCCTCGGCCGCGCGCGAGGACGGCTCCGAGCACCCCGAGCTGCGCCGCGTCGAGCGGGCGCTGCAGCTGCAGGCCTGGACGGCCGAGCAGCTCCGCGCCGGCGCCGCGCCGGAGGCAGGAGCCGGGAAGAAGCCGGCCGCGAAGAAGGAGCCCGCCGCCGGGAAGAAGCCGGCTGCCAGGAAGAAGCCCGCCGCGAAGAAGAAGCCGGCCGCGAAGAAGAAGGCTGCGGCCAAGAAGAAGCCGGCCGCGAAGAAGAAGGCTGCGGCCAAGAAGGAGCCGGCGGCCAAGAAGAAGCGGGCGGCCAAGAAGAAGCCGGCCGCGAAGAAGAAGCTGGCCGCGAAGAAGAGGGCTGCGGCCAAGAAGAAGCCGGCAGCCAGGAAGAAGCTGGCCAAGAAGGCCCGCCGCGCGCGCGGATGAGGCGACGCTCGGGCGCCCAGGGCGGCCGACCGGCGCGTTTCCAGCCGGGCCTCCATGCCGGGGGCGGGGCTCGATTCCGGACGGGGGCGCGGTAACCTGTCGGGCCCAGAGGGCGCCTGCCGCCAGGACGACCGCCGTGATCACGCCGCCGACCCCGCCTCCGCTGTACGTCCCCAGCCGGCTCGCGCCGGCCCGCCGCCGGACGCGCGTCGTGCGCGTGGGCGACGTGCCCGTGGGCGGCGACGAGCCGATCCGCGTCCAGTCGATGACCACGACGTCCACCTGGGACGTCGAGGGGACGCTCGCGCAGATGGAGCGCCTGCAGGCGGCCGGCTGCGAGATCGTGCGCGTGACGGTCCCCACGCAGCGCGACGCGGACGCGCTCCCGGCGATCAAGGCCGGCATGCAGGCCCGCGGGCTGCGCATGCCGCTCGTGGCCGACATCCACTTCTCGCCGAAGATGGCCATGCTCGCGGCCGAGGTCGTCGACAAGGTGCGCATCAACCCGGGCAACTTCGTCGACGGGCAGAAGTTCTTCGCCGTGCAGTCCTACTCCGACGCCGAGTACGCCGAGGAGCTGCGCCGGATCGAGGAGCGCTTCACGCCGCTGGTCCAGCGCTGCAAGCAGCGCGGGATCGCCATGCGCATCGGCACGAACCACGGCTCGCTCTCGGACCGGATCGTGAACCGCTACGGCGACTCGCCCGAGGGGATGGTCGAGAGCGCGCTCGAGTTCGTGAAGATCGCCGAGCGGCTCGACTACCGCGACCTGATCATCTCCATGAAGGCGTCGAACACGCGCGTCATGCTCGAGGCCTACCGCCTGCTCGCGGCGCGCATGGACGAGCTCGGCATGGACTACCCGTTCCACCTCGGCGTCACCGAGGCGGGCGACGGCGAGGACGCGCGCATCAAGAGCGCCGTGGGCATCGGCGGGCTCCTGCAGGACGGGATCGGCGACACGATCCGCGTGTCGCTCACCGAGGACCCCGTGCACGAGGTCCCGGTGGGCTTCGACCTGGCGCGCCGCGCGGGCCCCGCCCTGCCGGCCCCCGTCCTGCCGGCCCCGGTGACCGGCTGCCCGGCGGCCGAGCCCGGCGCCAGCCCCTACTCGTTTCAGCGCCGCCCGGCGCGGCGCGTCGAGCAGGGCGGCGCGTCGACGGCCATGGGCGGCGACCAGCCGCTGCGCGTCGAGCTCGCCCTCGGCCGGCCCGGCCTCCTCGGCGCGCCGCGCCTCGTCGAGGCGGCCCGGGCCCTCGGCGCCGCGGGCGACCGGCGCCTCGAGGTCCTGTCGCTCGAGGTGGGCGACGCGGCCGACCTCGCCGCCCTCGAGGCGGCGCGCGGCGGGCTCGAGGCGCTCGAGCCGCCGGTGGCCGTCGAGGGCCGCGCGCGG
>JAHBXY010000240.1 GCA_019636275.1 Planctomycetota bacterium
GTCGGCGGCGCGGCGCATCTACCGCGGCCTCGCGGTCGAGGGCGACGCCGAGGCCATGACGCGCCTCGGCGCCGCCCTGGGCGGGCCCGAGGGCGCGGTGTGGCTGCGGCGCGCGGCGGCGACCGGGGCTCTCGCCGCCATGCACGCGCTCTCCGTGGCCCTGACGCGCGGCGAGCCGCCGGACCCGGCGGAGGCGCTGGTCTGGCTGCAGCGCGCCGCCGACGCCGGGTGGCCGGCGGCCCAGCACGACCTCGGCGACCGGCTGCGCCAGGGCGTCGGGCTGCCGAAGGACGAGGCCGGCGCCGTGGCCCTCTACCGACCCGCGGCCGAGGCGGGCTTCGCCCCGGCGATGACCCAGCTCGGCCGCTGCCTCTCGAACGGGGTCGGCGCGCCGGCAGACCCGCGGGCGGGCGCGGTGTGGCTCCAGCGCGCGGCCGACGCCGGGCACCCGGACGCCATGCACGACCTCGCCAGGGCCTACACCACGGGCCGCGGGGTCCCGCAGGACGTGCCCAGGGCCCGCGCGCTGCTCGAGCGGGCCGCGGCGGCCGGGCATGTCGAGGCCATGGCGGTCCTGGGCCTGGTCCTCCGGGGCCTCGGCGGCGACGAGGCGCGGCGCGGCCTCGACTGGCTGCGCCGGGCGGCCGAGGCGGGCGACGGCGAGGCGATGGTCTCGCTCGGCGACGAGCTCCTGAAGGAGGGCGAGAGCCGCGCCGCCGTCGAGTGGTTCGAGCGCGCGGCCGAGGCCGGGCTCGCCGAGGCCATGGCGCGGCTCGGCCTCTGCTACCTCGAGGGGCGCGGCGTCGCGCGGGACCTGGCGCGCGCCGCGCGCTGCTACCGCGCGGCGGCGGAGCGCGGCGTCGTCGGCGCGATGTGGAGCTACGGCAAGCTGATCGCC
This sequence comes from Planctomycetota bacterium, assembly GCA_019636275.1. Classification (GTDB taxonomy): domain Bacteria; phylum Planctomycetota; class J058; order J058; family J058; genus JAMLIC01. The sequence goes on from JAHBXY010000240.1 coordinate 899, forward strand.
CAGGGCCGCGTCTCCGGCGAGGATCCGGAGGGCGCGCACGCCTGGTACGAGCGCGCGGCGCGCGCCGGGCACGTCGGCGCCATGCTCGCGCTCGGCGCCCACCTGGCGAAGGCCCACGACGAGCCGGCCGATGCGGCGGGCTGGTTCCGCCGCGCGGCCGAGGCGGGGTCGGTCGAGGGCATGTTCAACCTCGCCGAGCTGGCCGCGTTCGGCCGCGGCGCCGACCCGGGCGAGGCCGAGGGGTGGTACCGCCGGGCGATCGAGGGCGGCTCGACGATCGCCATGCACCGGCTCGGGATCCTCATCTACAAGCGAGGGCCCGCCGCGCAGGTCGAGGCCGTCGCGCTCTGGCGCCGCGCCGCGGAGGCGGGCTACTCGCCGGCCATGGTCACGCTCGGCGACGCCCTCGGGCGTGGCCTCGGGGCGCCCGCCGACCCCGTCGAGGCGCGGCGCTGGCTCGAGCGCGCCGCGAAGGCGGGCGAGGCCGAGGCGGAGCCGATCCTGGAGCGGCTCGGGCGCTGACGGTCACGGCGGCCGTCGCTTGTTCTGACGTCCACGTCCGGGCGCGCGGCTCGATGCTCCGATCCGCAGTGAGGCACCTGTCGCCCTCGCTCCGGCCGCTACGCGGCCTCCGCTCGAGCGGTGAGCGCGGTCAGATCAACCAGTGAGCGCGGTCAGAGCAGCCCGCGGAAGGCGTGCAGCGTCCCCGAGACGAGCTTGCGCCGCCAGGGGAGCGGCCGCTCCCGGGCGCGCTCGCACCGCGGCAGGTCCACCTCGAAGATCCGCCGCTCGATCTCGCGGGCGAAGCGGGCGTCGGGCACGTAGACGTTCGCCTCGGCGATGCCGTCGAGGGCCATCTTGTCGAGGTTCGAGGAGCCGACGGTGGCCCGCTGGCCGTCGAAGACGGCCAGCTTCGAGTGGACCAGGCGCGGCTGGTAGAAGTAGAGCTCGATCCCCGAGCGCACGACGTCGTTGTGCACCCAGGCGAAGGCCTCCTTCACCAGGTAGACGTCGTTCATCTCGTCGGACGGGACGATCACGACCGTGCGCACCCCCCGGCGGGCCGCCGCGCCCAGGGCGGCGATGATCCGGTCGTCGAGGAAGTAGGCCACCTCGATGAGGATCGTGCGCCGCGCGGCGGCCAGCTCGCGCAGGAACATGTCGCGGATGCTCGCGTCGAGGCCCGGGAGCGTGCCGAGCACGTCCACGCGCACGTCGCCCGGCGCGCGCTCGAACGCGGGCGCCGCGCCGGCGGTCATCGGGCGGTCGCCGCGGCGGCAGGCCGCGTTCCAGCGGTCGACGAACAGGGCGTGCACCGCGTGCGCCGCCGGCCCCTCGACGCGCGCCTGCACGTCGTGCCACTCGTGCTCGTACTCGCTCGCGATGTTCATGCCGCCGACGAAGGCCACGGCCCGGTCGACGATCAGCAGCTTGCGGTGGTCGTGATTCATGATCCCGCGCCGCTCGCGGGCGGGCGGGGAGCCGCCGAACAGGCGCCGCACGCCGTCGACCAGGCCGCGCCCGGCCTCGGCGACCGAGCGGGCGGCCCCGCGCAGGTAGCCGTGGGCCACGATCACCTCGACCCCGCCCGCGCGCAGCTCGCGGTCGAGCCCGGCCGTGATGTCCTTCTTCTTCAGCAGGTCGTTGACCGTCTTCGACGAGGCGTCGACGAGGCAGCGCACACGCACGCCCTGGCGCGCCCTGGCCACGAGCAGGGCGGCGATCCCGCGGCCGGTCGGGTCGTCGGCCCACTGGAAGGTCTGCACCTCGATCGACTCGCGCGCGGCGGCGATCGCGTCGCGCATGCGCACGAACGCCTCGCCGTCGATCAGCAGCTCGACGGCGTTGCCGTCGCGGCGCGGCTCCCAGCGCTCGAGCCGCTCGCGGCCCGCGCCCGCCGCGTCGCGCCGCTCGCCCAGCCAGGCCGCGCCCGTCGGGCGGAAGCGCGCCCGCGCCGGGTCGGCCTTCGGCGCGCCGGCCCCGAGCGCCACGAGCCCCGGCCCGACGTCGGCCTCGAGCAGGAGCCCGCCGTCGCGCAGGACCGCGCGCCCCCGCTCGAGGAGGGGGCGCGGGTCGCGCTCGACGCGCACCTCGCGCTCGTAGCGCAAGCCGTCCGCGTCGGGCACGAGGCGCAGCCGCCCGCCGAGCGCCTCGCCCGCCGGACCCTGCCCCTGCAGCCGCCACTCGCCCGCGACGTCGGCCCCAACGTCAGCGCGGACCGCCTGGGCGCGGACCCCGGGGGCCAACAGCAGGAGGAGGAGCAGGCTGGAGACGATCCGGTTCACATCTGGACTCGTGAGCAACGGCGCGGCCGAGCCGTAACCTGTGTTGCGGTGGTCTCGTTCGTCTCGCGCGAAACGGAATCGAGGAGGTCCTGCGGCGTCCTGCACCGCTGGCGGAGGGGGCGGCGAGCCAGTAGCCTCGGGGCAGGGTCCCGTGGCGAAACCGGCATACGCGGCGGACTTAAAATCTGCTCCCGAAAGGGTCGCGGGTTCGAATCCCGCCGGGACCAGCGCTACCTGAAGGCGTCGGGGTCGAGCCCGAGCTTGTTGATCTTGTCGTGCAACGAGGCCCGCCCCAGCCCGGCCCGGCGGGCGGCCTCGGACACGTTGCCCTGGCAGCGGCGCAGGAGCGCCTCGAGGTAGAGCCGCTCGAAGCGCTCGCGCGCCTCCTTGAGCGGCAGGTCGAGGAGCTGCGCGTCGAGCCCGCCCTGGCCGTCGCCGGCGGTGGCCGCGGCGGGCGCGTCCACCGCGAGGACCTCGGGCGGCAGGTGCTCGAGGCCGATCGGCCCGTCGCCGGCGAGGACGGCCGCCCGGGCGATCGCGTTCTCGAGCTGCCTGACGTTCCCCGGCCACGGGTAGCGGGTCATGGCGACCATGGCCTCCATGGACATGGGGCGGCCGTCGAGGCCGTCGCGGCGCAGGAAGTGCTCGACGAGGACCGGGATGTCGTCCTGCCGCTCGCGCAGCGGGGCCAGGCGGATCGGGAACGACGAGAGGCGGAAGTAGAGGTCCTGCCGGAAGCGCCCGGCCTTGACCTCGGCCTCGAGGTCGCGGTTGGTCGCGGCGACGATGCGCACGTCGACCTTGATCGCGTCGGTGCCGCCGACGCGCACGATCTCGCGCTCCTGCAGGGCGCGCAGCAGCTTGGCCTGCACCGAGGGCGGCGACTCGGCGATCTCGTCCAGGAACAGCGTGCCGCCCTGGGCCACCTCGAAGTGGCCCTGCTTGCGCTTGTCGGCGCCGGTGAAGGCGCCGCGCTCGTGGCCGAAGAGCTCGCTCTCGAGCAGCGTCTCGCTGAACGCGGCGCAGTTGACGGCCTGGAAGCGCTCGCCCCCGCGCGGCGAGGCCTCGTGGATCGCGCGCGCGCACAGCTCCTTGCCCGTGCCGCTCTCGCCGAGCACCAGCACCGTGAGCTGCGTGGGGCCGACCTTGTCGATCAGCGAGTAGACCTGCTTCATGGGCAGGCTGCGCCCCACGAGGCCGCCCAGCCCCTCGCGCTCGTCGGCGTGCGGGCGCAGCCGCTCGAGCTCCTCCGTCGTGCGCTTCTGGTCGAGCGTGCGCCGGAGCGCCAGCTCGAGGTAGGAGAGCTCGAGCGGCTTGGTGACGAAGTCGGCCGCCCCGCGGCGCACGGCGTCGACCGCCGTGGCGATCGAGCCGAAGGCGGTCATCACCACGACCGGCGTGGCCGGGTCGAGCTGCTTGAGCTGGTCGAGCAGCTCGAGCCCGGAGCGCCCCGGCAGGCGCAGGTCGGTCAGCACGACGTCGAAGCGGCGCGGCGCGAAGCGCTCGACGGCCTCCTCGGCGTCGCCCACGAGCGTGACGTCGTAGCCCCAGCGGGGCAGCGCCTTCTCCAGGAGCGACCGCATGACCTGCTCGTCGTCGACCGCCAGGACCTTGGGCACGCCCGCATGCTAACTCGCGCGCCGGCCGCGGCGCCCGCCCCGGGGCGCGACCCCCTCAAGGTCCCGGCGCCGACGACCGAAGAAGGGGTCATGGGGGGCGCGAGTCGCCCTCCGGGAGACAGGGGCCCAACGCCCCGAAGAGCCGAGGGAGCCATGGAGCGCATCGACCAGCACATGCACGAGATTCGCCGCCGCTTCGTCCGCGGGCTGCTCATGAAGCTCCCGCCCGCCGAGCTGCGCGCCTACGTCACGGGCTTCCCCGAGGACGAGGCGATCACGATCCGCAGGGCCGCCTAGCCGTGGACACCTCGTCGCAGCGGCTCGAGCGCGTCCGCCTGGACCTCCTGCCTCCGCGCTGGCGCGACGACGACGACGACGCGCCCCGCCCCGCCCGCGCGCGCGGCCTCCTGCGCGCCTGAACCGCACAAGCTCGCCTGCCCCGCCGCGCTCCACGGAGCGCCGCCCCCCCGGCCGCCGAGAGGCCCCGGAGCGGCGACGGCGGGGCGCGCGTCTTTCCGGAGCTCGCGTGGAGGCCAGGGCTCTACGCGGCCGGCCGCGCGCTCCGGCGCCCGCGGAGCTCGTAGGCGCCGCGCCCGCCGGCGCCGAAGTCGGCCGAGAGGGCGAACGCCATCACGAGGAGCTGGAAGCAGCCCCACTGGCCGCCGTACCAGTTCTGCACGGCGCAGAGCCACAGGAACGACGTCGGCGCGAACACGAGGCCCAGCGCCGCCCAGAGCAGGGTCGGCGCGGGCAGCGCCCGGTGGACGAACGAGGTGAACAGGTAGGCGATCACCAGGACGACGCGCGGGAAGAAGGCGCCCAGGAGGGCGAGCAGGCAGCCCATGCGACCATCGTAGCCGCCGCGCGACGCGAGGCGGCGCCGCTTCGCGTAAGGCGCGCCGGCGCAGGAGGTCCGGCGCGCGCGGACCGCGCTTGCCCTCGCGGCCGGCATGCCCTAGGGTCTGCCCCGTGACCTCCGAGACGAACGAGAAGAAGCCCTGGTACCGGCGGCTCCACTGGCAGATCCTCGCCGCGATGGCCCTGGGCGCCGCGACCGGCGCCTACTGGGGCGAGCCGGCGGCCGAGCGCGTCGGCTGGCTGGGGACGCTGTTCATCCGCCTCCTGCGCATGGTCGTCGTGCCGCTCGTCATCTGCTCGATCGTCAGCGGCGTGGCGTCGGTCGGCGCGAGCGGCGGGGTCGGGCGGCTCTTCGGCAAGACCTTCGGCTACTACCTGCTCTCGAGCCTGTGCGCGGTGCTCGTCGGGCTCGCCGCCGTGAACGTCATCCGCCCGGGCGTGGGCGCCGACCTCGGCGCGGCGGCCACGAAGGAGCTGCCGCCGGACCTGCGCACGGCCACGTCGGTCCCGGACCTCCTCCTCGACATCGTCCCGCACAACGTCGTCGACGCCGCCGCGCGCTCCGACATGCTGGCGGTGATCTTCTTCACGCTCCTCTTCGGGCTCGCCGCCGGCACCCTCCCCGACGAGCATCGCCGCCCGCTGGTGGGGTTCTTCGAGGCCGCCTTCCAGGCGATGATGAAGCTCACCGGCTGGGTGATCGCCCTCGCCCCCCTCGGCGTCTTCGGCCTCATGACCCGCGCGGTCGCCTCGTTCGGCCTGGGCGCCTTCCAGCCCATGGCCTGGTACATGGGGACGATCCTCGTGGGCCTCCTGGTCCACTTCGTCATCGTCCTGCCGCTGCTCCTCCGGCTCCTGGGCGGGATCCACCCGCTGATCCACCTGCGCAACATGAGCGAGGCGCTGGTGCTCGCCTTCTCGACCAGCTCGTCGGCGGCGACCCTGCCGGTCACGCTGCGCGCCGTCGAGCAGCGGGTCGGCGTGAGCAACCGCATCACCTCGTTCGTGCTCCCCATGGGCGCCACGGTGAACATGGACGGCACGGCGCTCTACGAGTGCGCCGGCGTGCTGTTCATCGCGCAGGCGCTGGGGATCGACCTGAGCCTCGGTCAGCAGGCGGTGGTCGTGCTCACGGCCGTGCTCGCGTCGATCGGCGCGGCCGCCGTCCCCTCGGCGGGGCTCGTGATCATCTTCATCGTCCTCGAGGCCGTCGGCCTGCGCGGCCCGCAGGTCGAGGTCATCGTGGGGCTCATGCTGGCCGTCGACCGCCCGCTCGACATGCTGCGCACGTCGGTCAACGTCTACAGCGACTCGTGCGGCGCGGCGATCATCGCCCGCTCGGAGGGCGAGGACCAGGTCGACGCCGAGTTCAGGAAGTAGGGCGCGTCAGCCGGCCGAGCGGCGGCGCCGGCCCACGCGCGACGACGCCACGACCTTCCGCAGCAGGCTCGAGCGCCGGCGCCGGGTGAGGGTCGACGACGAGCGGGAGACCTCGCTCACGGAGGTCTCGACGCGCGACACGGCGCTGTGCGAGGTGGCGACGTCGTCCTGGTCGCCGACGACGAGGCGCAGCCGGACGCGGCCGCCGTCCGGCGACCGGAGGCCGCGGGCGGCCGCGAGCTCGCGGAAGAGCTGCTCGACGGCGGCCACGCGCATGGGGCGGTTGGGCCCGGGGGAGAAGGCGTCGGCCGGGACCTCCACCTTCACCCGTCCCGAGAAGCCGCCGCGCGCCAGGACGGCGCGCGCGATCGCCGGCAGCTCGCGCCCGAACGCCTCGACCAGCGCCTCCTCGGACTCGCACGCGGCGCGCAGGATGAGCAGCCCCTTCTTGCTGATCTTGGGCGTGAGGCGACGCGCCGGCTTCTCCGACCTCTCCGCCGGCCGCGGCGCCAGGACGCCCGTGAGCTCGCCCCGCTCGAGCACGAGCAGGTGCGGCGAGACGGGGCCGCGGCCGGCCAGGCGGGCCGCCTCGAAGCCCACGCGGGCCAGCCCGGCCAGGTCGGCGTCGGCCGCCACCTCGGCGTCGCAGGCCACGATCGCGCCCCGGTGCGGGACGGCCAGCGCCACGCGCGGCACGCGCAGGCGCCGCTGCAGGTCGACGCGCACGGCCCGCCGCAGGAGCTGCGCGGCGACGTGCTCGTCGCCCTCGCAGGCGAGCGCCGGGACGACCCCCAGCCACAGCGGGCGCCAGTCGGGCGTCGGCCGCCGGCCGAGGCTCGCGTGGGCGGCCGACTCGAGGTCGTCGTCGGCCCAGCCGCGCGCCGCCGCCTCCTCGCGCCCGACGAGGCGCGCGCCGGCCGGGTCGAGCCAGCCGTAGGCCACCAGCGGGGCCTCGGGCTCGCCCGGGATCAGCGGGCGGCAGGCGAACAGGTGACGCCCGCCCCAGGCGGCCTGGCCGAGGACCGGGACGAAGCTCGGATCGTAGAGGTGGCGGATCTGCGCCATGCCGATCCGTCACGCATGGGCCATGCCGCTCGGCTGTCATGGCACTTATGCGTTCCGCGCGCTCGGACTCATTTCAAGTGCGTGCGACGGTCACCGAAGTTGGCGGTCCCGCGTTCGTTTCACAGCGGCCGTCGCTTGTTCTGATGTCCACGTCAGGGCGCGCGGCTCGATGCTCCGATCCGCGCTCCGATCCGCAATGAGGCACCTGTCGCCCTCGCTCCGGCCGCTACGCGGCCTCCGCTCGGGGATGGCGCCACCGCTGGATCTGCGAGCGAAGCGAGCAGATCAAGCGGTGAGCGCGGTCACCGACCCTGCTCGAGGCGCCGCACGGCCGCCTCGATCCGGGCCCGCAGGGGGTGGCGCGGCGGGGCCACCTCGAGGAAGCGGCGCCAGGCCGCCAGCGCGTCGCCGTCGCGCCCCAGCTCGCGGTGGACCGTGCCCAGGTTGGCGAGGACCTCGGGGTGGCCGGGCGCGGCGCGGTCGGCGGCCTCGAGCGCGCGGGCGGCGCGGTCGAGGCGCCCGAGCGCGCGGTGGAGCCCGGCGAGAGACAGGTAGATCGTGGCGTCGGCCGACGAGCCGGGGCCGACGGCCAGCGCCTGCTCGTAGGCCGCGATCGCCG
>JAHBXY010000241.1 GCA_019636275.1 Planctomycetota bacterium
CTTCCCGGTCGGCGCGCGCCCCGCTGGCACGCGCGCCCGACCGGCGGCCGGCGCGCCTCGCCTCGCCGCGCGGGGGCGGCGGGGCGGGGCACCTCCGCCCCCTGGCACCCGCGTTCTCGCGGGTGCTACAACGCGGGCGAGGGCAGACGACAATGACCACCTCCCCCGGCGGCGGAGGCGCGAGCGACCTCGCGACCTTCGACGTCCCGGACCCGCCGCGCCCCGTCGCCGGCTGGAAGCTCCGGTGCGTCCTCTCGGCGCTCCCCGGCCTGGCGCTCGCCGCCGGCCTGATCGTCGCGCTCCGCGTCCCGCACCTGTTCTGGGTGGTCGAGCACCACCCGCGGGCGTGGTACGACGACGGCCGCTCGCTCGGCTACATCCCCGACCGCGTCGCCTCCTGGCTCGAGCGCGACCACCCGCCCGAGGCGCTCCGCCCCCGCGTCCTGCAGATCGACGACCCGAAGGTCCGCGGCCGCTTCCACCGCGTCCTCGTCGGCGGCGAGGACCGCGGGCAGGTCGATGCGATGTTCGCCTACGCCCGGGGCGTCGGCGGCCGCTACGAGCTCGAGGAGGCCCTCGAGAGCATGGTGGCCCTCGACGCCGGGCGCGCCGCCGAGCACCTGGTCGCCTGGCACGAGACGCCGGAGAGGGAGGCCGGTCACAACGCCTCGTATCTGCCCGAGCTGATCGCCACGAAGCTCCCGCCCGAGGCGCTCGCGCCGCACGCGGTGAAGATCGCCGACCCGATCCGCCGCGGCCGCTTCCACGCGGCCCTGGCCACGACGAAGGACCCGGCCCAGCTCGAGGCCGTGCTGGCCTACGCCGAGACGGTCGTGCCGACGCGGCCCGGCGCCGCGCGGCCGAAGGAGTGGGGCCCGCTCGTCGAGAGCCTGGCCGCCTTCGGCCCTGTGGCCACGCCGCGGCTGGAGCAGGCGCTCGAGCAGACGGCGTCGCGCGCCCTGGTGAGCCTGGCCGCGGAGGCCCTGCGCGCGTCCGACCTCCCGTTCCTCGTCGCCCGCGCGCGGCGGGTGATCGACGAGTACGACGCGCTCGTGCCCCAGCTCGCGCGCGACGCCCAGCTCGTGAGCGCCGCCGCGGACGGCCAGGCGCCGGCCGGGACGACGGCCGAGGCCATCACCGCCGCCCGCGCGCGGATCGAGCGCGCCGACGCCAAGGCCTACCTCATGTTCGAGATGCTCCGCGCCATGGAGCCGGTCAAGGGCGACCAGGCCGTCGACTTCTGCATCGTCCGCGGGCTGTCGACCTTCAACCGCGAGATCGCCGAGTGGTCGGCCCTGCGCATCAAGGAGCGGTTCACGCCCGACGGGCTCATCGACACGCTGTTCAGCTACATCGCCCAGCGGACCGAGTTCGCCGTGGCCGAGGTCGACGTCTACGAGCGGCTCATGCGCGAGCTGGGCGCGCCGGGCGCCGCGCGCGTGGCCACCAACCTCGACCGGCTCCTGCGCGAGGCCGGCGGTGACCCTGACGAGGTCTTCTGGCTCTACAAGAAGATGGGCTTCGACCTGCTGCGCGAGCTGGGGCTGCCGGACGCGGTCCCCGTCCTGCGCCGCTACGAGGCCGACCCCGGCAGCTACGTGCTGACGACGACCACCACAGACCGCGCGGGCCGCCGCACGCGCGAGCAGACGACGAAGCGCTTCGCCGACGACGTGCGGGCCGCGATCGCGGCGATCGAGGGCCGCGGGCTCGAGGGGGGGCGCTGACGTGGACGAGCTCGTGTTCGACCCGTTCGTCGTCGGCGCGGCCATCGCCTACCTGGCGACGGTCGGCGGCCTGGGCGGCCTCGTCACGGCGGCGCGCGTCCTCGGGCGCGGCGCCGCGTGGGACCAGCTCCGGCGCGCCCTGAAGGTCGCCCGGGAGCTCGGCGCGGCCACGTTCGCGCCGCTCCCCGGCGGCAAGCACGGCGAGTTCCTCGTCCTGGCCCGCGGCGGCCACGCCGCCCGCCTGCCGGGCGACGACGGGCTGGCGCGCATCACGCGCGCGGCGCTGGTGAAGGACAAGGACGGCCAGACCGGCCTGGTCATCGAGGCCGGCGGGCGCACGTCGTGCGTGAGCGGGCTCGAGCCCATGACGCGCGCCTGGGCGCAGCTCCAGGCCGACGCGGTCCCGGTCGAGGTGGTCTTTCGCCCCGACGAGCACGAGCGGGTGGCGCGCGCCCTGCGCATGCTCCACCCGCGCGAGCAGGAGCTGATCGGCAAGTGGCTCGTGGCCGGCGAGGTCGTGACCGACGTCGTGCGTGGCGTCGACTACGAGGGCCAGGTCAAGACGCCCGGCGGCAAGGGGCAGGCGACGCTGCTGGTCACGCCGCTGCGCGTCGGGCTCCTCGCGCAGACCGTCCTCGTCGAGCGCGTGGGCAACGCCACGCGCACGACCACCAGCCTGAGCCTCCTCACCTACCTCCTGCCCCGCGCCACGGCCGTGACGATGGAGCGCACGGCGTCGCTGGGCGCGCCCGAGTGGCGGCTGCGCCTCGAGCTCCCGCCCGACGTCGAGGGCGCGGCGGAGGCGCCGGTGCTCAAGCTGACGCCCGACCACACCGGCGTGTTCCTGCCGCTCGTCCTGTTCAAGAAGCCGGCGCGCGTCGTCGACGCCGGCGCCGGGGTCGGCCGGGTGATCTTCGAGGCGATCGCGCCGGCGCTCGGGTGCGGCCTGCTCCTGGGCGGGCTGGCGGCGGGCGTGGCCGGGATCGCCTACGGCAGCCAGCACACCTACCACGGCCGCTACATCCTCCCGGCGGCGCTCGCCGGCCTCGTGACGCCCGGCGGCTTCAAGCTGCTGTCGCTGGTCGAGGCGTGGTTCGAGCGGAGCCGCGCCGCATCCGTCGCCGCCGACTGACCGCGCTCACCGGTTGATCTGACGGCGCTCACCGCTTGATCTGCGAGCGAAGCGAGCAGAGCGAGCGGTGGCGCCATCCCCGAGCGGAGGCCGCGTAGCGGCCGGAGCGAGGGCGACAGGTGCCTCACTGCGGATCGGAGCATCGAGCCGCGCGCCCGGACGTGGACATCTGAACGAGCGACGGCCGCTGTGAGCGCGAAGCGAGCAGATCGACCGGTGAGCGCGCATCCCGAGCGTCGGCCGCGAAGCAGCCGGAGCGAGGGCGACAGGTGCGTCACTGCGGATCGGAGCGAGGGTCCCGCTCCTGGACGTGGGCATCACGACAAGCGACGGCCGCCGTGACGGGCGACGCTCGCGCGCGCCCGGCGACCCCACTACCCTGGGACCATGCGCCGCCTGCCGCCGGGGACGCCGCTGGGGCCGTACGTGGTCGAGGCCGAGCTGGGCCGCGGCGGCATGGGCACGGTCTACCGCGCCGTGCGCGCGGCCGACGGGGCCCGGCTCGCGCTCAAGGTCCTGCAGCCCGGCGGGTCGGGCGCGCCGGCCGAGCGGCTGCTCCGCTTCCAGCGCGAGGCGGAGCTGGCCGCCCGGCTCGTCCATCCGGGGATCGTGCGCGTACACGACATCGGCGCCGCCGGCGGGCTGAGCTACATCGCCATGGACCTGATCGAGGGCGCGCCGCTGTCGGCCCGCGTCGGCCGGCTCGCGCCGCTCGAGGCCGCGCGGCTCGTGGCGCAGGTGGCGCGCGCCGTCGCCCACGCCCACGCCCACGGCGTCGTCCACCGCGACCTCAAGCCCGACAACGTCCTCGTCCGCCCCGACGGCGCGGCGCTGGTCACCGACTTCGGCGTGGCGCGCGCCGAGGGCAGCGACGCGCTCACGCGCACGGGGGCGCTCGTGGGCACGCCGACCTACCTGGCGCCCGAGCAGGCGGCCGGCCGGCCGGCCAGCGCGGCGAGCGACGTCCATGCCCTCGGGGCGATGCTCTTCGAGGCGATCACCGGGGACCCGCCGTTCGTCCGCGACGACCTGGGCGCGCTCCTGGCCGCCATCGCCGACGAGACGCCGCGCCCGCCCAGCGCGCGGGCCAGCCACGTGCCCGCGGCCCTGGACCGCCTGACGCTCGCCGCCCTGGCCAAGCGGCCCGAGGCCCGACCCACGGCCGAGGCGCTGGCGGCGGGGCTCGAGGCCGTCGCCCTGGGCCGCGTTCCCGGCAGATCGCCGCTCTCCCGCGCCCTGCCCGCCCTGACCGCCCTGTCGCTGCTCCTGGTCGTCGCCGCGCTGGCCCACGCGGCCGCGCGCCCGGCGCCCGGCTCGGCCGGCCCGGCGTCTTCCGAGCCCCCGGCGCTCGCGCCGGCGACGACCGACGCCGCGCCCCCGGTCGAGGCGCCGGACCCCGAGTGGCTGGCCCCGCTCCTGGCCCGGCCCGACCTGCCGCGGCTGCAGGCGGCCTTCGACGCGGCGGCCGACGCGCCGCCGGGTCCCGCCGCCCGGGCGCGCGTCCTCCGGGTCCTCGCCGACCTCGACGCGCGCTGGACGGAGCCGGCGAACCCGATCGGCCCGGAGGGGCGGCTCGCCTACGAGGTCCTCGTCTGGACGCACGCGCTCTGGCGCCGCCTCGACCCCGAGCACCGGCCGCCCCGCGAGCGGGTCGCTGGCCTGCTGGACAGCGCCACCCTGTTCGCCGCCGGCGCCGGGACCCGCCCCGAGGGCGCCCGCGTCGCGCGCGCCCTCGTGGCCCTGGACCCCGAGCACCTCGGCGGCTACGTGGCCATGGCGACCGTCGGCGGCGCCGCGGACCTCGACCCGGCGCTCGTCCGGCGCGGGGCCGACCTCGCGCGGGCGCAAGGCGAACCCGCCGCCCGCGGCACCCTCCTGTTGGCCCTGGCCGGGCGCTGCTGGGACCTCGGGGTCATGGGCAGGGAGGCCGCGGCGCGCGCGGACCTCGTCGCGCTCGGGCGCATCGTCGAGCGCGAGGAGGACCTCCCGGGCCCCGCGTCCGCCTCGGTCCTGGTCCAGGCCGTCGAGGCGCTGGACGACCCGCTCCTGGCGGCGCGCTGGCTCGATCTGGCGCTGGCGCGCGACCCTCTGTCGGACCGCGCGCTGAGCGCGCGCGGCGTCCGACGCCTCCAGGCGGGCGACGTCGCGGGCGCGCTGGCCGACGGCCAGGCGGCGCAGCGGCTCGTCCTCTCCTCCGGCGCCCCGACGAACGGTCAGGTGATCGTCTCCACCACGCTCCTGGCCGAGGCGCACGCGCGCGCCGGGCAGCCGGCGGAGGCGGCGGCGGCCTTCGAGCGCGGCATGGCCTTCGGCGGCAATCCTCGCCCGGGAATGGCGCTGCGCCGGATCCTGCTCCTGGCGACGACCGACGTCGACCCGGCGGCGCTGCGCGCAGCGCTCGTCGACCTCGTCGAGCGCATCGGCGCGCACGTGCCCGGCGCCCGCTTCCGCGGCGCCACGGACAAGGACCTCGCGACGCTCGAGGCCATCCGCGCCGCCGCCGACGAGCTCGCCCGGAGCGCGGCGCTCGACCGGGAGGAGGTGCGGCGTCGCCTGGCGCCGTGGTCAGGGGCCGAGGGGCTGCGCGTCCTCGACATGTGACGCGCGCTCGGAACAGAGCGATGAGGCCATCGGCGCTCAGTCGGCGAGTCCTGGTGACCAGCCTTCGATCGGAGCAGCGGTCGGAGCGGCCAGGCACGTCCTCGCAGGCGTCGATCACACCACCTCAGGCCAGGACGGACTCGAGCTGCCCGACGAGGACCTTGAGCTGCATCAGCTCCGCGGGCCCCAGCGGCCCGCGCGCGGCCCGCGCCTCGAGCGCCTCGAGCGGGCCGAGCGCCGCGCGCGCCGCCGGCACCGCCGGCGCGAGGAGACGGCCCAGCTCGAGCAGCGTGCGCGCCGTGGCCTGGTCGTCGCGGCGCGCCGGCTCGTGGCGCACGGGGGCGTCGGGCCGCGCCGCGAGGGCCCGCGTGAGGTCGACGACGAAGGCGGCGGTCGCCGCGACCTTGGGGTAGTCCAGGCGGTCCGGCGTGTCGGTCACCTGGTGGTAGTGCTCCCACCGGCCGCAGGTGAGGAACAGCGAGGCCACGCCGGCCTCCTCGAAGCTGTGGTAGTCGCTGAGCGGCGCGATGACGTCCATCGCCAGGCGCCGGGGCACGACGCCGCGGGCGCGCGCCGCCGAGGCCTCGACCAGGGCGGCCGTGCCCTGGCTGCGCTCGGCGCCGAGCACGAAGAGCGAGCGGCGCACGGCGTCGGGCAGCCCGGCGGGGCCGAGGGCGTGGCCGACGAGGTCCATGCAGACCATCTGGTCGATCCGCTCGAGCGGCACGGCCGGGCGGCGCACCCAGCGCATGGAGCCCATCGTCCCGGTGAGGAAGTGCGGCGGCTCCTCGCCATCGAAGAAGGTCAGGAGCACCTGCCGCCCCTCGACCGGGCCGCGCCCGAGGGCACGGGCCACCTCGACCAGGATCGCCACGGCGGCCGCGTTGTCGTCGGCGCCCCAGTAAGCGTCGCCGTGGTCGGCCCGCCCCAGGTGGTCGTAGTGGGCGCCGACGACGATCGCCCGCGCCGCCAGCGGCCCCGAGCCAGGGACGCGCGCCACGACGTTGTGTCCGCACCCGGGCACCGCCTGCAGCCAGCCGTCGTCGCCGGCCGGCTCGACGCCGGCCGCCTCCAGCTCGGCCACGATCCGGGCGCGCGCGGCGACGGACTCCGGGGTGCCCGGGGCGCGGCCGGCGCACGCGGGGGAGCAGAGGAAGCCGACGAGCGCCTCGATGCGGTCCTGCATGGGCGGGGAGGATGCCCGGAAGGCCGCAGGCGCGCAAGGACTTGCGGCAGGCTTGCACCGGGGCCGGCCCTGGCGCGAAGACATGGGTGTGGAGCCGAACGGGGGAGACGACGCAGGCGACGGCGCCGATGGCCAGGACGCGGTCCTGGTCGCGCGGGCGCGCGACGACCGCGCCGCCCTGCAGGGGTCGTTCCGCGCCCTCTACCAGCGCCACGGCGGGCGGGTCTACCGCTTCCTGCGCGCCCAGACCGGCAGCGACGAGCGGGCCAAGGACTGCCTGCAGGAGACGTTCCTGCGCCTGTACCGCGCGCTCGACCGCTACGACCCGGCGCGGCCCTTCGCGCCCTGGCTGCTGGGGATCGCGCGCAACGTGGCGCAGGACCTGCTGCGCCGGGAGCAGGTGCGCGCGACCGACCCGCTGCCGGCGGAGCTCCCCGGAGCCGCGGCGCAGCCCGTGCCGGCGGCGGTCGAGCAGAGAGAGGTCACGACCCTCGTGCGGGCGGCCGTGGGGAACCTCCCCGAGCGCGAGCGCGAGGTGTTCCTCCTGCGGCAGGTCGAGGGCCTGACCTTCGTCGAGGTGGCCGACGCCCTGGGTTGCTCGGTGCGGACGGCGAAGTACCGCATGCGGGCGGCGGTCGACAACCTGGCGTCGGAGCTGCGCCAGCGCGGCGTGGTGGAGGGGCTGGCATGAGCTGCGCGAGCGTCCGCCCCCTCCTGGCCGCGCTGGCCGTCGACGCGCTCGACGACGAGGCCGAGGCCCCCGCCCGCGAGCACGTCGTGGGCTGCGCCGCGTGCGCCGTCGAGCGCGACCTGCTCGCGGGGCTCCTCGCCGCCGCCGTCGAGGACGACGACGCGCCGCCGCCGCCCGACGACGTGTGGGAGCGCATCGAGGCGGCGATCGGCCGCGACCTGGTCGTCGAGCTGCCGGCGGTCGAGCTGCCGGCGGTCGAGCTGCCGGCGGTCGAGCTGCCGGCGGTCGAGCTGCCGGCGGTCGAGCTGCCGGCGGTCGAGCTGCCGGCGGTCGAGCTGCCCCCGGTCGAGGAGCCCGCGCCCGGGGCCGCGCCGGCGAAGAAGCCGGCCGCCCCGGCGGCGCCGCGGCCGGCGCTCGAGGAGGACCCCTTCGCCGTCGGCCCCTACACGCCCCTGGAGGTGATCTCGGCCGGCGCCATGGGCGTCGTGTTCCGCGCGCGGCACCGCGAGTCGGGCGAGGTCGTCGCGCTCAAGGTCCTGCACGAGGCGCTGGCGCGCTCGCCCCAGCACGTGCGCCGCTTCCGCCAGGAGGCTCAGGCGCTGGCCGCGCTCGACCACCCGGGCGTGGTCCCCGTCCGCGCCGTTGGCCAGGCCGGGAGCCAGCACTACATCGCCATGGGCCTCGTCGAGGGCGAGCCGCTCGACGCGCACGTCGGCCGCGGCGAGCGGTGGGCGGTCGACCGCGTCCTGACGACGGTCGCGGCGCTGGCCAGGGCGGTGCAGCACGCGCACGGGCACGGGGTCGTGCACCGCGACCTCAAGCCCGGCAACGTCCTCGTCGGCGAGGCGGGCGAGGTCGTCGTGACCGACTTCGGCCTGGCGACCCAGGCGGGCGACCGGTGGGCCTCGAGCGCGGGCGAGGTCACGGGCACGCCGCACTTCATGGCGCCCGAGCAGGTGCGCGGCGAGCCGGTCGACCGGCGCGCCGACGTGTGGTCGCTCGGCGTGATCCTCTACCTGCTCCTCACGCACGAGCTCCCGTTCGCCGGCGAGGCGGCCGTCGACGTGCAGCAGCGCGTGCTCGACGACGAGCCCACGCCGCCGCGCCAGCTCGACCCGCGGGTCCAGCCGGCGCTCGAGGGCGTCGTCCTGCGCGCGCTGGAGAAGGACCCCTCGCACCGCTACGCCAGCGCCGCCGAGCTGGCGCTGGACCTCGAGCGGCTGCGCCGCGG
>JAHBXY010000242.1 GCA_019636275.1 Planctomycetota bacterium
CCCGCAGGAGCTGGCCGCGCGGCTCTCGGCGGCCGGAGAGGACGCGGTCGCGCGCCTTGCCCGGGCGGCGGTGCCCCGGGCCGCGCGCCTCATGCGAGCGCGCAACCCGCGCGCGCGCCCGCTCGACGCGGCGCAGCGCGAGGCCCTGCGCGGCGCGTTCGGCGACCTCGTCGACCGCGTGCAGGTGTGCTTCGCGGCCGACTTCCCCGACCGCACCTTCCACACGCAGGACGCCGAGGCGCTGACCTTCGGGCGCACGATCTACGTGCGCGCCGCGCAGCGGCCGGGCGACTCCGGGCAGCTCCGGCTCCTCGCGCACGAGCTCGTGCACGTGCGGCAGTTCGAGCGCCTCGGGTCGGACCTGGGCGCCTTCTCCGAGGAGGTCGCGCGGCAGCTCGTGCGCGCCGGCTGGGACGAGGAGGCCACGCTCTTCGAGCGCGAGGCCAACGGCTTCGTCCTCGACCTCCCGGCCGGCGGGCTGGTCGGCGCCCTCGGCTCGCGTTAGGAGCGGCCGCGGAGGACCTGCAGGTCGATCCCCGCGTCGATGTCGGGCCCGCCCCGACCGCGTGCCCGCCTCGTGCGCGACGGCTTCAGCGCGTAGTAGACGATCACCGGCACGACGATCGACAGGAAGCCGATCAGGGCCCAGTCGCCGCCGAAGGCCTCGTAGTACTCGCCGCTCACGCGCCCCTCAGCGGCCGCGGAGGACGACG
Organism: Planctomycetota bacterium; assembly: GCA_019636275.1. Taxonomy (GTDB): domain Bacteria; phylum Planctomycetota; class J058; order J058; family J058; genus JAMLIC01. The sequence goes on from JAHBXY010000242.1 coordinate 714, forward strand.
ACCTTCGACGGCCCCGCGTTCCACGTGGTGCGCAGCGAGACCACGTAGTCCATGAGGCCGTCGCGGTCGAGGTCGCCCGCCGCCACGCCGATCGGGAAGCCGCCCGGGCGGTACTGCGCGCCGGGGACCATGCGCCGGGGGTCGGTCGGGTCGCCGAGGAGGAAGCTGATCACGGCGCCGGCCGACGCCACGACGAGGTCGGGCGTCCCGTCGCGGTTCACGTCGGCGACGTCGAAGTCGGAGATCGCGAGGAGCCCGGGGGTGCCCGGGACGGCGAGCTCGACCCGTGGCCCGATCAGGGCGCCCGGCTGGCCGTACCACACCTTGATCGTGGGGTGGTCGCGGGTCGCCAGCACGACGTCCAGGCGACCGTCGCGGTCGAGGTCGGTGACCACGACCTTCTCCGGCCCGCGGCCGCCGTCGACGGCCACCGGCGGGAGGAACCGCCCGCGGTTCGCCGGGTCCTGCCGGTAGACGGCGAGCTGGTTCGTCGTGTGGAAGCCCGCGACGATGTCGAGGAGACCGTCGCCGTCGAGGTCGCCCACGGCCACCGTGCGCGCCTCGGCGCGCGGAGCCGGCGGGTCGTAGACCTCGGGCGCGAGGAAGCGGCCCGGGAGCGCCGGTGACTGGCGCAGGACGGCGACGCCGCTCCCGGCCATGTTGGTGTTGTAGAAGCCGCCGAAGTTGCCGATCACGAGGTCCGGGCGCCCGTCGCCGTCGACGTCCCCGATCGCGATCGCCATGGGCGTGCGCCCGCCGGTCGGGTAGGCGACCGGCGGCGCGAACTGACCGGCCACGGCCGACTGCAGGAGGACGTGCACGACGTCGTGGCGCGAGTCGGCGACCACGACGTCGAGCCGGCCGTCGCCGTCGAGGTCGGCCACCTCGACCACGGCGTCGTAGGCGACCAGCGCGAGCAGCACGCCGGGCAGCAGGTGCCCCGGGCGGGTGACGTCGGCCTGGTGGAACATGACCGACCCGTCCGCGAAGGTCGTGAGCACGTCGGGGTGCCCGTCGCCGTCGAGGTCCACGACGTGCGCGCGCAGCGCGATCGGCCCGATCCCGCCGAGCGTCACCGCCGCCGGCGTGCCGCCCGGCCCGCCGACCGAGAGCGAGGCCAGGCTCGGCGTCAGGTCGAGGGCCAGCTCGTCGCGCAGGCCGTCCCCGGTCATGTCGCCCAGGGCCACGAGGCGCTGGGTCGTGGGCGCGAGGAAGCGGCCCGGCTGCGAGGGGTCCTGCAGGGCGACCACCCCGCTGCCGGCGCTGGAGCGCGCGACGACGTCGAGCCGGCCGTCCCCGTCCACGTCGACGAGCGTGACCTCGAGCCAGCCCGACACGCCCGAGGCCGACGGCGCCGTGACGCCGTCGAGGCCGGCGAGGAAGCTGCCCGGGCGGGCCGGGTCGCCGCGGTAGACGGTCACCCGGCGCCCGCCCGACGGGACGACGACCAGGTCGACGACGCCGTCGCCGTCGACGTCGCCCGCGGCGATCCCGCCGCCCTGCGGCGACGCGGGCGGGGCCGGCGTCAGCGCCGCCGGCGGCAGGAAGCGCCCGGGCGCGGCAGGGTCCTGCAGGAACACGCGGCCGTTGACGTCGGCGAGGTCGAGGCGGCCGTCGCCGTCGAGGTCGGCCAGGCAGAAGGGGCCGGTCGGGGCCGAGGCGATCGCGGTCGGCTCGAGGAACTCGCCGCGCGCGGCCGGGTCGTGGCGGTAGAGCGAGAGCGCCGGCCCGCCCAGGCGGTCGATCGCCACGAGGTCGGCGTGGCCGTCGCCGTCGACGTCGCCCACCTGCGGCGCGCTGCCGAACGCGAGGACCCGGGGCTTCGCGAAGCCGCCCGGCCGCGCGCGGTCGGCCACGAGGGCGAAGATCGCCTCCTCGGACGTGTCGGACGCCCGACCCCACGTGACGAGGTCCAGCGCCGCGTCGCCGCCGACGTCGGCCAGGAGGAGGGCCTGCGGCCGCAGGGGGGTGCGCAGGAGCGGCCCCACCGCGAGGTCGCCGCGCGCGTCGGCCCGGACCACCTGCAGGCCGTCCCTGCCGGCCAGGACCGCGGCCTGGCGGCCGCTCCCGTCGAGGTCCGCCAGGACCGCGGCGAACGGCGCCGCGAGGATCGCGGCGACCCGCGGCGCGCCGACGTCGGGCTCGGTCGGGTCGGGCGGCCCGGGCGTGCGCACGCCGATCGCGTAGGTCCCCGTGCCGCGCGTGCTCGCGTGGATCACCCGCGCGTAATAGGTCCCCGCCGTCGCGGGCACGAAGTCGACGCGGCTGGCGAGGCCGCCGCCGCCGTTGCGGTCGCCGCCGATGTAGGAGCCGTTCGGGCGGTAGACGTCGAGGATCGAGTCCATCGTCGGCCCGAGCGAGGTCGTGTAGACGATCACGTGGACGTTGGCGGGGACGGTGAACTTGAACCAGTCCCGGTCGCCCCCGACCTCGATCGTCCCGGCCACCGTCGGCCCGTCGAGCACCACGGTGGTCGCCGCGCTGCTGCGGACGTTCGAGTGGTCGTCCTGCGCGCGCGCGGGCGCGGCGAGGAGGAGCAGGAGACCGCTCAGGGCAAAGAGGTTGCGGAGGGTCTTCATGGCGGCCTCGCCGGGCGAGAATGCACGCCACAGTCCAGAGTCGGACAGTTGTGAGCAAGGGAGTTACGCGCCTCCGGGCGCCGCTTTCCCGAAAACGCGCGCGGTTGCCAAAAGGTGTGCACCCCCTCGAAGGGCGACTGATCGTTCCTCGCGTGGATCGGTCATGACCCGCGAATGACGGCTCCCGGCGAGGGTGTGGGCCATGCGCAGGCTGCTCGCCTTGGGGGTTCTCTGCCTCTCAGCCTGCGTCGCCGACTCACAGCCACCCGCGGAGACCCGACCGCCCGCGCCTCCGCCCGTCGCGTCCCCGACCTTCTGGCCCAAGACCACCGGGATCGAGCTCTCGCTCCTGCCGCCGCTCGCCGTGAGCACGACGCACGAGCCGGGGGGCGAGCTCCTCGACGCGTCGTACGACGTCGCCGACCTGCTGCTGACCACGCACGACCCGGATAGGCTCGTCGCCCGGGTGCGCGCCGCCTGCGGCGGCGAGGACGCCTGGGCGCCGCCCGCCGAGCTGCGCCTCGAGGGCGGCCGGCTCGAGGTCCGCCAGACGGCGGCGGTCCTGGCGCTCGTGCAGGACGAGCTCGCGGCCCTGCGGCGAACCGACAGGCTCTTCGTTCTGCTCGAGGTCTGGCGGCTCGAGACCACCGACGCGTCGCTCGCCGCGATCGGGGTCGAGCTCGCGCCGCTGGGCCGCGGGGCCGGCGGGGCCCCGCTCGAGGCGACCGTGCTCGAACCCTTCCAGACGGCGGTCATGAACGAGGCCTTCGCGTGGGCTCGCTGGCTGCGCCGACGCCCGCCTCCCATGGTCACTCCGCTTCACCGGCAGCGCGTGCGCCTCGCCCTGACCGGCGCCGGCGACGACCTCGCGCTCGAGCTGCGTCCCACGCTCGCCGACGACGCCCGCTCGCTGCGACTCGACCTCCTGCCGGGGGCCCGCCGCCCCGGCGAGGAGACGCCGCCCTGGACGGCGACCCTGCACGTGCCCGCCAGCTCCACGACCCTGCTGCGCTGCGGCGATCAGGGCCCCCTGCTCATGCTCAGGGTCCAGGTCGTCTCGCTGCGCGGAGTCGACGTGAAGCGCTTCAGGCTCGACGACGACGACGACGACGGGCGCTGACGACCGTCGAGTTCAGGCCGCCCGCGCGGCCTTCCGCGCCTGGCTGCCCTTGACGAACAGGGCGACGATCAGCACCACGCCGCCGACGACCAGCGGGACGCCGATCAGGGGCCGGTAGAAGATCCAGGCCACGCCGATCGTGAGCGCCGAGCCCACCGCGGCCAGGCCGGCCGCGGCCAGGGCCGTGCCCAGCCCCACCAGGCTGCCCACGAGCGGGATCACGTCGGCCACGACCGACAGCGGGCGGAAGACCAGCGCGAAGCCGATGAACATGACGAAGGCGCCGGCCCCGCGCAGGATCCAGGTCATGGCCGCGTTGGCGTCCTGGGCGTGCTGGAACATCTCCGCCGCGGGCACGGTGCCGGGCTCGAGCATGCTGATCGAGAGTCCCGTCGAGGCCACGTAGGGCTGGAAGCTCGACCCGACCTGCCGGGCGACCACGCTCACGGGCTGCGGCTTGACCACGGCGTAGGTGACGCGGAGGTCGCCCACGGCCGGCGTCGACGGGTTCGCGCCGAAGTACAGGCCGCCGCTCGCGCCATGCATCGTCCGGCCCTTCGCGACGGCGGGCGTGGCGATCGCCTTCGGGTCGACCGCGAGCGCCTCGCTCTTGCGGATCTGCTCGACGAGGCTCGAGGGCAGGGTGAAGCCGCCGAGCGTGACCGACGGGGCCGTGAAGCGCGACGAGCGCAGGGGCATGTCCGGGTTCTCGTGGCCCTGCTGCTCCTTGAAGCTGCTCGACGCGTGCGGCGAGTCGTCCCAGACCTTCTCGTAGGTGTAGGTGGTGACCGTCTCCTCGCCGCCACCCAGCTTCTTGCGCTTCTCGCTCTTCTTCTGCTCGCGCCACTGGAACATCTCGACCTTGCGCACGAGCGCGATCCCCGGCGCCGTCACGCCCAGGTCGGCGTCGCTGAGCGTGGCGTCGGCCGTGGCCTGCGCGGCCACGTGCACCAGCTTGCCCTCGTTGCCCGCCTCGACCGAGTCCGCCGCGACGCTCACGACCGCGCCGGCGCCCTCCTCGAGGCCCTTGGCCGTCTTGACCGCGCGCCCCTCGTTCCAGAACAGCACCGGGAAGGCGACCAGGACCATGACGAACCCGACCAGGATCCCCTTGATCGACTCCCCAATGCGCGACAGCCACCCCTGGCTCGAGACCTCCGTGAACGAGTCCATGGTCCCCTCCCTTTCGCCGGGCACTCTCCCAGCGACGGGGGCGGGCGTCCAGGGGGCGTCGGGCGCGCGCCTGCGCCTTGCATCCGGCTTGCATCACGCCCCTGGCGCCGAGTTGCAGGCTCCTTCGGGGACGCGGCGGGGGGGCGCGGGTATCACCTCCAGGGGGCGCCGAGGCCCCACCGGTCGACGCTCCCGCCGCCAGGTGATCCGGCACCGCACGGACTTGCGCGGGGGGAGCGTCGCGCGCGTCGGCCGTGATCGCGGGCCTCCCGCGTGCTCGAGGTCGGCGCCGGTGTCTCTCCGCCGCCGCCCCCTCCCGAGGTGACCGCCATGAACGCTCGCAAGCTGCTCGCCCGCTCCGTGCTCACCGGCGCCTGCGCCCTGGGTGGCGCCGCCGCCCTCTCGGCCCGCCCCGCGGCGGAGTCGCCACCGCTCTCTCCACAGGAGGTTCACTCCGAGGCCGCGCCCGAGGTCGAGGTGCTCGAGGCTGAGGTGCTCCTCGCCCCGCAGGTCGGCAACCCCAAGACGGCCTGCTACGCGCGCGAGGGCGCGCGCGAGGGCGCCGGGGCGAGCGAGTGAGCGCGCGGCCCTTCGAACTCGAGTGGCTGGGAGGTCCGGCGGAGCGGCTGTTCCGCCGGCGCCGCCCGGCCGACGACCTGCCCTGGGAGGCGCTCGACCCGCGCGAGTTCCCGCCGGACCTCGTGGCCCGCGCGCGGCGCGCCTGGACCGAGGGCGCCTGGAGCGAGTACTGCAGCGCGGCCGCCTTCGCCGACCTGCAGAAGGCCCTGCTCGAGGCCGGCGCGCCCGTGGACCTGATCGGCGCCGCGGGCGAGTTCGTGGCCGACGAGATGCACCACGTCGAGCTGAACGCGCGGGTGGTCATGGCGCTGGGCGGCGCGCCGCCGGTCCGCGTGGACCTGGGCGCCATGGTCCCCCGCCCCGACCCCGCGCTCGACCCGCTGCAGCGGGCCAGCCAGGCCGTGGTGCGCACCTGCTGCGTGGGCGAGGCCCTGAGCGTGCCGCTGCTCGGCGGCACGCGCGCCGTGGCCGACCACCCGCTCGTCGGCGCCGTGCTGGAGCGCATCGTGCACGACGAGGGGCCGCACGCGGCGCTCGGCTGGTGGTACCTGGAGTGGGCGCAGGACCGCCTGGACGCGGCCGAGCGCGCGCGCCTGGGGCGCGTGGCGCTCGACGCCCTGCGCGTCCAGGCGGCCACCTGGGCCCGCGTGGGGGCGCCGGCGCGCGACGACGTCACGCCCGAGGGGTGGCGCGTGGCCGACGTCCACGCGCTCGGCTGGATGGAGGCGGGCGAGTACATGCAGGTCGCCCGACGCGCCGTGCGCGAGCGCGTGGTCGCGCCCCTGGCGCGCCTGGGGATCGACGTGCCGCCGGGCGAGGTCGAGCGCCTGCTGGCGGCCTGAGCCGGGCGGCCTGAGCCGGGGCGAGGCTCAGCGCCGCAGGTCGTAGCGGCTGACGAGCACCGACAGGTGGCTGCGGTTCATGCCGAGCGCCCTGGCCGCGAGGGTCACGTTGCCCTCGAAGCGGGCCAGGACGGCGGCCAGGTAGGCGCGGTCGAAGCGGGCGCGCGCGTCGCGGAGCTCGAGGGAGGCGCCGTCGCCGAGGCGCAGCTCGAGCGACAGCCCGGGCGCGTCGTCGCGGCGCGGGGCGTCGTCGCCGGGCAGGTGCGGGCCGACGATCAGGTAGCGCGCGGCGTAGGCCTGCAGCTCGCGCACGTTGCCCGGCCAGGGGTGCGCCTCGAGCCGGCCCAGGAGGTCGGGCGGGACCACCGGCGGCGGGCGGCCGTGGGCCGCCGCCTCGCGGGCGAGGTGGTGCTCGAGGAGCAGCGGCACGTCGCCCGGCCGCTCGCGCAGGGGCGGGACGCGCAGGCGCAGCGTGCTGAGGCGGAAGTAGAGGTCCTCGCGGAAGCGCCCCGCCTTGACCTCGGCCTGCAGGTCGCGGTGCGTGGCGGCGAGCACGCGGACGTCGACCCTCACGGCGCGCGCGCCGCCGAGCGGGCGCACCTCGCCCTCCTGCAGGGCGCGCAGGAGCAGCCCCTGGAGCTCGAGCGGCATGTCGGCGACCTCGTCCAGGAGGAGCGTGCCGCCGCTCGCGAGCTGGAACAGCCCCTGGCGCGCCTCGTCGGCGCCGGTGAACGCGCCGCGCTCGTGGCCGAAGAGCTCGGCCTCGGCGAGCCCGCCCGCCAGGGCGCCCACGTTCTCGGCCACGAAGGGCCCGTCGGCGCGCGGGCTCGCGGCGTGGAGCGCGCGGGCGACGAGCTCCTTGCCGGCGCCGCTCTCGCCCTCGATCAGGACCGCGTGCGGCGCCGGGGCCATGCGGTCGATCAGGCGCCGCAGCTCGACGAGCGCCGGGCTGCGGCCGAGGAGCGCCGGCGGCTCGCGCGCGGCGCGCTCGCGCACGAGCAGGCGCTCGGCCCGCTCGCGGCCGCGCTCGGCCTCCTCGCGGCGGCGCGCGCTCCACAGCTGCGGGCCGACGAGGGCCGCCAGGCCCTCGACGACGGCGCGCTCGCGCGCGCCGAAGCGGCGCGCCGGGCCGTCGAGGTAGAGGGCGCCGACGAGGACCTCGCCGCCCTCGGCCAGCACGGGGGCGCACAGGACCGAGCGGACCTGCAGGTCCTGGATGCTCGGGCGGTCGGCGAAGCGCGGGTCGCGGCGCGCGTCGCCGACGACGACCGTGGCGCGCGTGCGCGCCACCTCGTCGAGGACCCCCTGGCTGGCCGTGGCCGGGCGCGGCGGGCCGCCCGGCAGGCCGAAGGCGGTGCGCTCGGCGTCGGCCAGGACGAGGTGCGCCCGCTCGGCGCCGGTGGCGCGCGCGACGAGCGACAGCGCCAGCTCGGCCGTCGTGCGCAGCTCGGCGTCGGCCGAGAGCAGCGCGGCCACGACCTCGACCACCGGCAGGAGCAGCTCCTCGCCGGCGCCCGGCGCGACCGCGTCGCGCAACGAGCCCAGGAGCTCCGGC
>JAHBXY010000243.1 GCA_019636275.1 Planctomycetota bacterium
TGGCGGGCGGCCGGGTCGCGGGCGGTCGCGCGCGCGCACACCTCGTCGAGGCGCAGCGGCAGGTCGGGGTCGACGTCGCCCGGCAGGGGGCGGTCCTGGCGCATGATCGTGGCGATGACCTCGGCGGCGGTCGTGCCGTCGGCGACGGCGGGCTGGCCGGCGGCGACCTCGAACAGGATGAGCCCCAGGGCGTAGACGTCCGTGCGCGGCGAGACCTCGCGCCCGGCGAGCTGCTCCGGCGCCATGTAGGCCACCGTGCCGACGATCGCGCCGGTGCGCGTCAGGCGGTCGTCGTGCTCGGGGGCCAGCGCCAGGCCGACGTCGACGACGACGGGCCGCCCGTCGCGAGTGACGAGGACGTTCTGCGGCTTGAGGTCGCGGTGCACGACGCCCAGCGCGTGCAGCGCGTCGACGCCGCGGCACACGCCCGCGGCGAGGGTCAGCGCGGCGCGCAGCGGCGGGCGCCCGCGCCGGAGGACGACGTCGAGCGGCTCGCCGTCGATCAGCTCCATGGCGAAGAAGGGCCGGCCCTGGTCCAGGCCCGCCTCGTGGATCGACACGACGTTGGGGTGCCGGACGCGCGCGAGGTGGGCAACCTCCCGCTCGAAGCGCGCCTGCGCCTGCGCGTCGCCGCGGAGCATGACCTTGACCGCCCGCTCCGCCCCCAGCTCCGCGTGCCGGCCGCGGTAGACCACCCCCATGCCGCCCTGGCCGAGGACGCCGGTGATCTCGTACGGGCCGATGCGCGCCGGGAGCGGGGGGGCCATCGCGGGGGCGGCTACTCCTTCAGCAGGAGCACGTGGATCGCCTTGACCACGACGCGCACCCGGTCGCCGGGCGCGAGGCCCAGCTCCGCCAGCGAGTCCGTCGTCATGACGCTGGCCATCTCGGAGGCCGGGACCTCGAGCGTCACCTGGCTCATGACGTCGCCCTGCTTGACGGCCTTGACGGTCCCGACGATCTGGTTGCGCGCGCCGACCTTCATGGGTGGGTGCTCCTCTCGGCCGGGACTATACGAGGCCGGCCGCGCGCCGGGCCAGGGGACCGGCCGGCGGCGCGCCCGTCAGAACGCGCGGCGCCCGGGCGTGGCCGGCGCGGGGGCCTGGCCGGCCGGCTGGAAGAGCCCCTCCGGCGAGGCCGCCCAGAGCGTCTCGCCCTTCTCGTCGCGCAGCTCGAGGCGGACCGTGCGCGCGTCGGCGTCGACCTCGATCCAGCCGAAGTTGTTCCCCGCCCCGTAGATGAACACCCGGTCGGGGTTCGAGACGTCGCCCCCGCGCTGGAAGCTCGTGTTGGCCAGCGGCGACGAGGTCACGTCCCACAGCTCGTAGCCGACGCGGTCGGCCGGCCAGCGCACGACCTCGGCCAGGTGGCGGTCGCCCGAGACGAACAGGACGCCCTTGACCCCGCGGTCGCGGATCCCGTCGAGGATCGCCTCGCGCTCGTCGCGGGCGAGCTGCCAGCTCTCGAAGGCGTGGTAGCGGGCCAGGAACTGGTTCGCCGTGGCCACGACCTTGATCGGCGCCGTGCTCGCCGCGAGGCCCTCGAGCAGCCACTCGCGCTGGCGCGCGCCGAGGAGCGTCTTGTCGGGCGAGTTCGGCTGGCGGTTGGGGTCGCGGAACCAGCGGTTGTCGAGCAGGAACAGGTCGACCGGCCCGAGGCTGGCGCGCGTGTAGATCCCCTCGCCGCCCTCGCCCGCCGACGGGTTCGGGAAGTAGGCGACGAAGATGTCGCGGGCGACGCCCTTGAGCGCGTAGGTGCGGTCGGAGTCGTTGGGGCCGTAATCGTGGTCGTCCCACTGGGCGAGGACGGGCGTCGAGCCGATCAGGCGGCGCAGCCCCGGGTTCTCGCGCTGCTCGCGCACGCGCGCCCACATGCGCACCGGGTCCTTGACGTCCTCGCGGTCGTAGTAGCTGTTGTCGCCCAGGAACACGAAGGCGCTCGGGCCGGCCGCGGCGACGGCGTCGAAGATCGGCTGCTCGGGCTGCCGCGCCATGTTCACGCAGCTCCCGAAGGCCAGCGTCACCCGACCCGTCCCGGGCGCCGGCAGCGTGCGGAACGACCAGGGCCCGCCGGGCGCCGGCCGGCCGTCGACGAGGACCTCGTAGGCGTACTCCGTCCCGGGCGCGAGGCCCTCGATGAGGGCCACCGCGGTGTTGTCGGCGTCGTCGCGCGTCCGGCGCGCGACCTCCTCCCAGCGCGCCCCGGGATCGGCCGCCGGGCGGACCCGGAAGACCACCTCGGCCGGGCCGTCGGTCCGGGCCCAGAGGCGGCTCGTGGCCTCGTCGGTGGCCCCGACCAGGGGGCCGCCGGTGAGCTCGGCGGCGCCGGCCGGGGCGAGGAGGAGGAGCAGGGCCAGGGGCAGGGAGGCGAGCGTCCGGGTCATGGGCGGACAGCCTAAACGGCGGGGGCCCCCCCGGGTCCTCGGGCGGCAACCCTGGCCTGGCCCATGCGCGCGACGGGGGTCGGGTGTAGGCTTGGGAACGGGGACGAAGGGGTCGTCGAGGGGGCGGGCAGCTTGGGCGTCCAGGGCAAGTTGAACGCGATCTGCTTCGGCGGAGGCGGCCTGGTCGGCACCTCCAAGGCGCTGGGGCACCTCATCGGCCTCGACCAGCTCCTGCGTGAGCCGGAGAACCGGTCGGAGCTGAAGCGCTCCTTCTTCGACTACATGGCCGAGGCCGGCGTCCAGCTGCGCGAGCTCGAGGGGCGCCTCGACGAGGTCTTCGACCGCATGCCGGCCGACGTGCGCAGCGGCCGCGCCGACCACGTCTCGCGCTACTTCCAGGTCGCCACGGGCATCTCCGGCGGCTCGCTCCTGGCCTCCGGCCTCGTCTCGGGCCTGCCGCTGGTGGAGCTCGTGCGCGAGGGGCTGGCCTTCCCGGTCTTCAGCTACTTCCGCCCCGACGTGAAGGAGTACCTGCGCGGGCTCAAGCACCTGCCGCTCGTGCCGCTCCGCATGCTGCGGATCATCGCCGACGACCTGCGCCGCGGGCCCGAGGCGGCCGCGCCGCGCAGCCGGCGCGGGCTCTCGCACCTGCGCCGGCTCTCGCGCGTGTCGTTCGAGCTGCTCACGGCCTTCCAGGACATCCTCCCCCGCGCCCTGTTCACGGGCGAGGGGATCTCCGAGTACGTCGAGGAGCTCTCGGCCCGCCACGGGCTCGCCAACTCGTTCCACGAGGTGCGCGAGCGGGGCAAGCACCTGTTCATCATCGCCGAGCGGTTCAACGCGGCGCGCACGCTCTCGGCGCCGCACGAGCCGGACACGACGATCTACTTCGGCATGGCGCCGTACGACCAGTTCCCGGTGAGCCACGCGATCCGCGCGTCGTGTTCGATCCCGGGGATCACCACGCCCTACCCGTTCGTCGACCACGCGCGAGGCGGGCGCACCTACGACCTCGCGGACGGCGCGATCGGCAAGACGATCGGGCGCAGGCAGATCATCGAGCAGATGAAGATCGACTGCGTCGTGACCGTGAACCCGATCGTGCCCTACAACGGCCCGCTCAACAACATCCTCGACCACACCGAGCAGCTCTACCGCAAGCTCATCTACTCGCGGCTCAAGGCGGTCGAGGCCTACCTGGACGCCGACGTGCGCGAGCGCACGATCCACCTCGAGTCGCGGCCCGACGACTTCTTCTACAACATGTTCCGCCTGGACAAGATGAAGGACGGGCTGTTCGAGGGCTACTACCAGACGCTGAAGTACGCGGCCGAGAACTACGTGACGATGAACGACCGCCTGAAGAAGGGCGGCCTGTGCATGATCCCGCGCACGGAGATCTTCCGGCTGGTCACCAAGTCCTCGACCGTGCGCGAGCGCGCCTACATCCTCAAGAGCCAGCGGCTCGAGCGCTCGTCGTTCCGCAAGCGCCTGGGCGGCGTCCTCGCCTCGGCGATCGGCGGCGAGGAGCAGCCGGCGAAGAGCCCGGCCGAGGCGGCGCCGTAGCTCGGGTCTAGCGAGGGCCTGTCTTCAAACGGGCAACTCGTGATCGACACGCTCGACCCCGAGTGGAATGGAACCACAAGCGAGGCGAGGGCGCGGAGGCCGAGGCGAGGGGGGAGCGCGCGCGGGTCGTATCGATCGCCGGATCCCCGGTGGGCCGCCGGAGCACGCGGGAGGCCCGCGGCTGCGGACGGCCGCGAGCGATAGGGTCCGCCTGGGCTGCGGCACCGCAGCCGCGGGACGGAGCTTGCGAAGGCGGGCCACACCGACGACCCGCGCGCGCCCCCCCTCGCCCGGCATCCGCGGCCGCAGCCGTCGATCACACTAGGCCAGGAGCAGGCCGAGCACGAGGAGCGCGGCGAACGCCAGGAGCAGGCAAACCCCGGCCGTGGTGACGAACCGGTCGAGGAGCGAGCGCGACGCCCGGCGCGGCACGGGCGTCGGCAGCCCGCGGCGGCCGAGCTCGTCGAGGATGGCCCGCTGCTGGTCGCGCTCGTACAGGTCCGTGTGGTCGCGGAGGGCGCGGACGAGGCTCTCGTCCGGCCATTCGCCCAGCCGCGCGGCCAGGGCCTCGTCGGGCCTCACGTCGCGGAGGGACGCGGCGAGGTCGTCGGGATCGGTGAGCCGCTCGCCGCAGTGGGGGCAGCGCGTGGCCGCGGGGTCGATCGCCTCGGCGCAGAAGGGGCAGGTCACCTGGCGTCGAGCCAGCGCTCGACCATGCGCTCGAGCACGCCCAGCGGCACCGCGCCCTCGCCCAGGACGAGGTCGTGGAAGGCGCGCACGTCGAAGCGTTCGCCGAGGCGCTCCTCGGCGCGGCGCCGCAGGTCGCGGAAGGTCAGCTCGCCCAGCTTGTAGGCCACCGCCTGGCCGGGCCAGGCCACGTAGCGGTCGACCTCGCGCTCGACGTTCTCGGGCGTCAGCGCGCTGCTGGCCAGCATGTAGTCGATCGCGCGCTGGCGCGTCCAGCCGAAGGCGTGGAGGCCCGTGTCGACGACGAGGCGCAGGGCGCGCCACATCTCGTAGCTCAGCCGCCCGAAGTCGTCGATCGGGTCGGCGTAGAGCCCGCGCGAGCCGGGCGGGCCCATCTCGAGGCCCAGCCGCTCGGCGTAGAGCGCCCAGCCCTCGACGTAGGCCGTGTAGCCGAGGAGCTGCCGCCAGCGCGGCCGCTCCGTGAGCTCCTGCGCGAGCGCGATCTGGAGGTGGTGCCCGGGGACCGCCTCGTGCAGGGTCAGGGGGACCATCTCGTAGGTCGGCCGCTGGTCGAGGCGGTGCGTGTTGGCCACGAACCACCCGGGCGTGCCGTTCTCCAGCGACCCCGAGTAGTAGTAGGCCGTCGGCGCCGAGGTCGCGATGAAGTCGGGCATGGCCCGCACGCCGTACGTGTTGCGCGGCAGCCGGCCGAACAGGCGCGGCAGCTCGGGGTCGACCCTCTTGGCCACGTCGCGGTAGCGCGCGAGCAGCTCGTCGGCCGACTGGCAGTAGGAGCGCGGGTCGGCGCGCAGCCGCTCGACGAAGGCGCGCAGCCGCGCGTCGCCCTCCAGGTCGGGCGGCAGCGCGACGCCCGACCGGCCGATCACCTCGTGCATCTCCGCCTTGATCCGCGCCACCTCCGCCAGGCCGATGGCGTGGATCTCGTCGGCGCCCAGCGGCAGGGTCGAGTGCTCCTGCAGGCAGTAGGCGTAGTAGTCGTCGCCGTCGGGGCGGGCGGTCGCGGCGAGCGCCTCGCGGCAGGCCGGGACGTACTCGTCGTCCAGGAACTCCCCCAGCGCGGCGAAGGCCGCCATCGCCGCGCGCGTCGCGGCGAGCCCGCGGGCGGCGAGCGCGTCGTCGAGGGGCAGCCCGCGGAGCGGCGCGAACAGCGCGTGCGCCTCGGGCGCGCCGTCCGCCTGGGCGCGGCACTGCTCCGCCGCCCGGGCCAGCGTGAGGCGCGGCGGCGTGATGCCCTCCTGGAGGCCGCGCCGCAGGTTGGCGACGACCTGCGCCAGGTGCCCCGGGATCGCCTCGAGCCGCGCCGCCCAGGCCTCGCGGTGGGCCGTCGTCGTGAACGACAGCCGCTCGGGGAGCTGGGGGAGCGACTGCTGCGGCCCGCCCACCTGCGTGAGGGGCGTGAGCCACTCGCGGAAGCGGCCGGCGGCGAGGCGCCGCTCGAGCTCGTGGACGAGGAGCTCGGCGTTGACGAGGTCGTCGGGCGAGAGCGCCGCGCGGTTGAGCGCCCGGGCCGCCGCGAGGCGCTCCGCGCTGGCGGCCAGCCAGGCGGCCTCGGCCTCCGGGCTCGGGTCCGTGAGCCGGTCGTCGAAGCGACGGTCGCCGCGCACGCTGGCCCAGGTCGGGTAGCGCGTCATGAGGGCCTCGTGGTCCTCCTCGAGCAGGGCGTGGAGGCGGTCGGCTGGGGGCACGGGGACCTCCTGCGCGCGGGCCAGCCCGGCGAGGGCGACCAGCGCGGGGGCGAGCACGAGCGGGCGACGCGACATCATGCGCGCGACGCTACCTGCCCGGGCGCCCTCGGCAACCGCCGTCCCGCGCTTGCGCCGCGGCGCCCCGAGCGTCAACCTGTCGGGGTCGGGACGGGAGAGCAGGTGCAGGGGTCGGACGACGAGCTGCCCGGACGCGCGCTGCCTGCGCCGGCCGATGCGCTCTCCCATTCGCTCGACCCCGACGAGCCGCCGCCCGGTCCGGACCCCGGCACGCGCTCCATCCCGCTCCTCGAGCGCGCGATCACCTCGGGCACCATGCTCGGCCCGTTCCTCGTCCGCCGGCTCCTGGCCGACGGCGGCATGGGCAAGGTGTTCCTGGCCGAGGACCGCCAGGGGCAGCCCGTGGCCCTCAAGGTCCTGTCGCTGCAGAACGCCTGCGACGAGGCCACGCGCCTGCGCTTCGACCGCGAGGGCGCGATCCTGGCCCGCCTGAAGCACCCGAACATCGTGGCGCTCCTGGCCCGGGGCGTCGACGAGCCGACCGGCCGCGCCTACCTCGCGCTCGAGTACGTGCCCGGCCAGGACCTGAGCAACCTCCTCCAGCGCTGCGAGGACAACCGCCTGTCGGTCGACGAGGCGGTGTTCGTGATCGAGCGCTGCGCCCGCGCCCTCCAGGCCGCCCACGAGATCGGGGTCCTCCACCGCGACATGAAGCCGGCCAACGTGCTGGTCACGCGCGACGGCCAGGTGAAGCTCACGGACTTCGGCGTCGCCCTCCTGGTCGACGACCCCGTGCGCCTCACGGCGATCGACCACGTCATGGGCACGCTGCCCTACCTCGCGCCCGAGGTGCTCGGCGACGGCGTCTGGACGGCCGCCGGCGACGTCTACGGCCTGGGCTGCCTGGCCTTCAAGCTCATGACCGGCCAGCCGCCCTTCCCGCAGCGGCAGGTGCACGAGGTCGTGGCCGCGCACCGCCGCCAGGAGGCCCCGAGCCTGCTCGAGTTCGTGCCCGACGCCCCGCCGGCGCTCGCCGACCTCCTGGCGATCATGCTCTCGAAGGACCCGGCCCGGCGCCCCAGCGCCGAGCAGGTCGAGGCGGCCCTGCGCGGGCTGGGGCTGGCCGAGCGCACCGACCGGGTGGCGCAGGAGTGGCTGCGCGGGCGCGTCGGCGCGCGCGCCTTCCCCTCCGGCCGCTTCCCCGTCCTCGGGGAGCGGCCGGCGAGCGGCCCGCCGCGCGCGGCCACCGGGCGCCACGCGCCGCCCGAGCCCGAGCGCCTCGACCGCTACCAGGTGCTCTCGCGCCTGGGCAAGGGGTCCATGGGCGAGGTCTACCTGGTGCGCGACCCCGGCGGCGGCGCGCCGCTGGCGCTCAAGGTGCTCGCGAGCGACCTGCTCGCCGACGCCGAGGCCCGCGAGCGCTTCCGCCGCGAGCTCGCCAGCATGACCCGGCTGGGCGAGCACCCGGCGATCGTGCGCGCGCGCGGCCACGGCCTCCTGCCCGACGGGCGGCCGTTCTACGTCATGGACTACGTCCAGGGTCGCTCGCTCAAGGAGGCGCTCCGGGCGGGCCTCGGCGCCCCCTCGGCGCTCGACGCGCTGGAGCAGGTCCTCGAGGGGCTGGCCCACGCCCACGCGGCCGGCTTCGTCCACCGCGACGTCAAGCCCGAGAACGTGCTCCTCGACGACGAGGGGCGGGCGCGCCTGGCCGACTTCGGCATGGTCAAGGCGCTGGCGCCCGGCCAGCGCTCGCTCACGGTCACGGGCGAGGTGCTGGGCACGCCCACCTACATGGCGCCCGAGCAGGTCGACGCCTCCGTCGGCGAGGTCGGCCCCTGGACCGACGTCTACGCCGCCGGCGCGGTCGCCTACGAGGCGCTCGTCGGCGCCCCGCCGCACGCCGGCGCCACGGCGCTCGAGGTCTACACGAAGCTGGTCGAGGCGGCGCCGATCCGCCCGCCGCGCGCCCTGCGGCCCGGCGTCCCCGAGGCGCTCGAGGCCGTCG
>JAHBXY010000244.1 GCA_019636275.1 Planctomycetota bacterium
TCGGGTCGCGCGCCAGGCCGAGGGCCACCTCGTCGTCGCGCGGCGGCGCGCCGAGCGCCTCGTCGAGGCGGCCGGCGCGATCGCCGGCGCGAGCGGCGGCGCGCTCCAGGTACGAGGCCGCCCAGGCGGCCTCGGTCAGCGCGTGCTGCGCCTGCTCGGCCGCCCGCGCCAGGTCGGCGCGCCCCCAGGCCTCGTCGGCCGCGCGCACGGCGACCTGCGCCGCGGCGCGCCGCTGCACGGCGCGCAGGACGAGCTCGGCCGCGCCGCGCTCGGTCCGCGAGGTCGCGTCGAGCCAGCGCCCCACGCCCAGGCCGAGCCCGAGCACGAGCGCGGCGACGACGATCGCCACCGCCCCGGCGTGGAGGCGCACGGCGCGCAGGGCGCGGCGCGCGCGCACGGCGGCGGTCACCCGCCCGGCGAGCACCGGCCGCCCGCGCAGGTAGCGCTCGAGGTCGCGCGCCAGCTCGCCCGCCGACTGGTAGCGGGCGCGCCAGTCCTTGCGCAAGGCCGCGAGGCACACCTCCTCGAGGTCGGCCGGCGCGTCGGGGCGCAGGGCCCGCGGCGGCGCCGGGTCGTCGTTCTTCACCCGCGCCACGACCTCGTCGACGGTGTCGCCGCGGAAGGGGAGCGCGCCGGTGAGCGCCACGTAGAGCATGACGCCGAGCGCCCACACGTCGGTGCTCGCCGCCAGGGCGCGCAGGTCGCCCGTGACCTGCTCCGGCGCCATGTAGACGGGCGTCCCGACGAGGTCGCCCTCGCGCGTGAGCGCGCGCGAGGCGTCGTCGAGGCGCGCCAGGCCGAAGTCGGTGATGCGCGGCTCGCCGTCGGCGCCGATCAGCACGTTCGACGGCTTGAGGTCGCGGTGCAGGACGCCGCGCGAGTGCGCGTGGTCCATGGCGTGGGCGATCCGCGCCAGGAGGTCGGCGGCGCGGCTGAAGGGGAGGGCGCCGCGGTCGAGCAGGTCCTGGAGCGTCGTCCCGGGCACGAAGTCCATGGACAGGAACGGGAGGCCCTCGTGGACGCCGTAGCTGTGGACCGAGACGATGTGCCGGCTCGACAGGCGCGCCAGCGAGCGCGCCTCGCGCTTGAAGCGCTCGCCGGCGTCGGGGTCGTCGTGGCCGACGACGAGGACCTTCAGGGCCACGTCGCGCCCGCGCTGGAGGTCGCGGGCGCGGAAGACCACGCCCATGTTCCCGCGGGCGACCTCGCCCGTGACCTCGAAGTGCGCCCAGCGCTGCCCCGGGCGGGGGAAGGACTCCTGGCGCCGCAAGGCCATGGCTCCGCCGTGCTTGCCCGCCGGGGACCGGCCGGGAGCGCGGACCACCCTAGCACGGGCGGCCGCCCCGACGGTGCGTGGACGCTGTCGGCGCCCGCGGCTATAGTGCCGGCGCGGGCACAAAGCCCGCCGGAGGCTCACGCCTCGTTGACACCAGACGACTTCGGACGGCGCGCCGCGGCCGGTCACCGGCCCGCGCGCGGGGAAACACGGGGCCGCGCGGCCTCGCGACGCCGTCCGCCCCCTCAGCCGTTCCCCCGCGGGCGCGCTCGAGCAGCGCACAGGGAGAGCCGTGTCGGACCAGAACCAGATCCTGCGACTGCTGGCGACCATCCGTGAGGAGTGCGCCGGGATCCGCAGCCGCCAGGAAGAGCTCTACGAGATCCTGATCTCCTACAAGGACCAGATCCAGGACCTGAAGCAGACGGTGACCGAGAAGCTGGCGGGGCTGCCCAGGTCGCCCTACATCGCCGGCCAGCTCGTCCCCGCGCCGCACAAGGTCGACGGGGTCGACGACTACCGCGAGCTGCTCGCCACCTACCTGCACAAGGTGACGGACAGCACGCAGGCCGACGACGAGCGGCCCGTCGACCTCGTGTGGGAGAAGCCGGCGGCCGTGCGCCCCGAGGACATCCCGCTCGAGGACGACGAGGACGAGCGTCCGCGGCGTCACCACGGCGGCGGGGGTGGCGGCGGCGGCGGGCGGCGTGACAACGACCTCGAGCGCGGCCCGGACCGTGACATCGAGCCGATCGACCTCGACGACGACGACGAGGACGAGGACGAGGGCGACGAGGAGGGCGGGTCGTCCTCCGCCGCCGGCAGCGGGGAGCGGCGCCGTCGCAAGCGTCGCCGCCGCGGCGGCCGCGGTCGCAAGCGCGAGGGCGGCGCCGCGGCGCCGGCCGCGCCCGAGTCCGGCGACGCGCCGGCTGGCGATCCGCAGTAGCGACGGCGGGCTCCTCGGAGGTGCGCCGGAGCGGCTCCGCGGCTCCTCGGAGCCGCGCCGGTCGTGACCGGCCAGCGCCGGAGCGGCTCCGCGGCTCCTCGGAGCCGCGCCGGTCGTTACGGGACAGGCGCCGGTGCGGCTTCACGGCTCCTCGGAGCCGGGCGGGTCGTTGCGTGGCAAGCGCCGGAGCGGCTCCTCGGCTCCTCGGAGCCGACCGGCAAGCGCCGGAGCGCTCCTCGGAGCCGACCGGCCGGAGCGGCTCGGCGGCTCCTCGGAGCCGCGCGGGCCGTTGCGGGACAAGCTCGGTGCGGCTCCGCGGCTCCTCGGAGCCGCGGGGGTCGTTGACCGGCAAGGGCTGGTGCGGCTCCGCGGCTCCTCGGAGCCGGGCGGGTCGTTGCGGGCCAAGCGCCGGAGCGGTTCCGCGGCCGCTCGGAGCCGGGCGGGTCGTTGCGCGGCAGGCGCCGGAGCGGCTCCGCGGCTCCTCGGAGCCGCGCCGGTCGTTGACCGGCCAGCGCCGGAGCGGCTCGGTCGCCCCTCGGAGCCGGGCGGGTCGTTGCGAGCCAAGCGCCGGAGCGGCTCCACGGCTCCTCGGAGCCGGGCGGGTCGTTGCGGGCCACGCGCCGGAGCGGCTCGGTCGCCCCTCGGAGCCGGGCGGGTCGTTGCGCGGCAAGCGCCGGAGCGGCTCCGCGGCTCCTCGGGGGGGTCGTTGCGCGGCCAGCCTGCGCGGCTCCTCGGAGCCGGGCGGGTCGTTGCGCGGCAAGCGCCTGTTCGGCTCCGCGGCTCCACGGAGCCGGGCGGGTCGTTGCGCGGCGAGGCGCCCGAGCGGCTCCCGGATCCTCGGCTCGTCGGAGCCACTCTCCTCGTCCCCCGATCCGCGTCGTTCCAGGTCCGTTCGGGCAACCCCTGCCCGCCCGCGGAACCGACTCCACCAGCGGGACCTCTGCGCCGGAGGGACTTGCGCGCTGAACGCCCCGGCCTGCCGCGTGCCCTGGTGGTGCGGCGAGGAGGGGTCATGAAGAGCCGCAGGCGGGTGGCGTTGGGGTTGGCGATCGCGGCGCTCGCCGCGCGGGGCGCGCGGGCTGAGGAACCGGACTGGCGAGGGGCGTGGCAGGTCGAAGACCAGGCCGCCTGGCGCCACGTCGGCCGCGAGGGCCGCGCGCTGGTGCTCGAGGGGCGCGTGGGCGACCTCGAGGTGGCCCTGCGCGGGGCGCCGGTCGCGGGCGGCTTCGTCCTGGTCGGCGAGGCGACACGCGTCGTGGACGGCGCGCGCGAGGAGCGCCACGCCAGGCTCGCCGCGCGGCAGGCGCGCGAGGCGCTCGAGGTCACGCTCGAGGTCACGCTCGAGGTCGAAGGCCAGGCCACCCGGCGCGAGCGCTGGGCGCGGCCCGCCGCCCCGACCCTGCACCTCGAACCAGGCGGCGCGCCGCGCCTCGATCCGACCGCGCCGCTGACGCTCCCGCCGGAGGGCGCCGCGCTGCGCCTCGACGTGCGGGTCGGCGGGCGACCGCTGCCGGCGGCGCGCCTCGTCGTGCTCGCCACCGACGACGACCCGCGCTACGCCCACCTGGGCGGCGTCGTGCACCACGTCGACCTGGGGTCGTTGCCGGTCGGCCGCCACCCCCTCACCTGGTCGGGCGCCGACCGCTCGCTCGACGGCGCCGCCCTCCTCCCCGGGCGCTACCTGGTCGTGGTCGCCGGCGCTGACGACGTCGTCGGCCCGCCGCCTGGCAGCGGCGACGCGGCGCGCGCGGCGACGCTGACGCTCGTCGTGGGCGCGCCCGAGATCACCGCCGCCGCGCCGGAGGCCCCCGCCGTCGCGGCACCCACCCTGCCGCCGCCGCCCGTGCCCATGCCCGCCTCGCCCGTGGCCGGCCTGACGAGCCGCCCCGCGATCGGAGGGCGCTGAAGACCCCGAGGCTGGCCGCCGACGGGCCCGGGGAAGGTCCCCGGGCCCGTCGGCCGGTCGGTTCGAGCCGGCGACGCCGAGGCGACCCGCGCGGGCTATGATCCGCGCGCGCCACGGAAGGCGCGGGGAGGGATCGTGCGGGAGCTCCGTCGCTGGGTGTGGGTGACCGCGTTCGCCCTGGTGCTCGGCTGCGCGTCGCCCGAGCCGGGCGTGGCGCAGGACACGCCGCCGCCCGCGCGCACGCCGGCGCGCGCCGCTCCGCAGCCGCGCTTCGTGGCCACGGTCAAGGACCGCTACCTCGAGGAGCCCTGGCAGCTCCGCAACGCGGTGCTCTTCGTGCCCGAGGTGTCGCTCTTCGGCGGCAGCGGCGGCGAGGAGACGCGCGAGCTCCTGGTGAAGGTCGGGGCCGCGCAGGTCGCCGTGCCGCTGGGGCGGATCGCCCGCGTCGAGGTCGGCGCCCAGGACGAGGACCTCCTGGCCGTCACCGTGCTCGTCCGCCCGACCGAGGGGGACCCGACGCCGCAGCCCCTCAAGGGCACCGTCCGCTCGAGCCTGCAGCTCCGGGGCGTCCTCGGCGCCTCGGACCTCAAGACGACCGTGCACCTGCGCGAGCTCGCGTGGGTCGAGCTGACGCAGGCGGCGCAGTAGCGTGGGCGCGCCCGTGTGCCCCTACTGCGCCGAGGCGATCGCGCCCGGCGCCGCCCGCTGCGAGGCCTGCGGCGAGTCGCTCGTGGAGCGCGCGGCCCCGCCGGCGAAGCCCCGCTCGACGGCCACGGTGATCGTCATCATCGTCGCCGTCCTCTTCGTGGTCGGCGTGTGCGTGCTCGGGATCCTGGCCACGCTCCTCATGCCCGCGCTCATGAAGGCGAAGCAGAAGGCCAACCGCACCAAGTGCGCCAACCACCTGCGGATGGTCGGCCTGTCGATGATCCAGTACGCCGACGACAAGCGCGGCTTCCCGCACGTGCGCGGGAAGGAGGAGCTCGACGGCGACGTGACGACGTCCGACTCGCCGAAGATCGCCCGCGCGCTGCTCTGGCATGGCTACCTCGACGCGCCCGACACGCTCGTCTGCCCCGAGTCGCTCGACTGGGCCCGGAGCCCCGTCGTGACCGGGTCGCTGCGGACCTGGTTCTGGGACGGGCGGACCATCCCCGAGGGCGCCTCGCCCTTCACCGACGGCCAGCCCGACCCCGCGCTCGACCAGACCGACGAGCTCTCCTACGGCTGGACCCGCCGCGCCCTGTCGGCCAACGCGCGGTCCACGACGCTCCTCTCGGCCGACCGCGCCCTGCGCGGCGACCCGGGCGCGCTCATGGGCAACCACCGGGACGGCGCGAACGTCGGCCACGTCGACGGCACGGTCCGCTGGGCGCCGGGGTACGACGACGCGCTCACGTCGACCGACGCCGCCGACCCGGGCGCCGGCTTCCTGAGCATCGACGGCTCGCAGGGGCGCTGACCTCAGCGGGGCGCGACGCCCTCGCCCAGCTCGGTCTCGACGCGCAGGCGGTCGAGCCCCTCGAGCAGCGCCGCGCGCGCGTCCGCGCGCCCGCGCTGGGTCGCCCGGTGCGTCTCCGCGGCCTGCTCCTCGACGACGCGCGCGGCGGCCTCGGCGAGGAGGTCGGCGCCGGACGCAGTGTCCAGTCGCTGGCGGCCGGGGCGCGCAGGCGCGCCGGATCGCCGCCCGCCCGGGGCCGAGCGCGGCGCCGAGCGCGCGGCCTCGGCCTGACGATAGCGCGGCGCGCGCGCCGTCGCCGAAGGCCGCCCGCACGAGGTCGTCGGCGAGGCCGTCGCCGAGCGTCCCGGCGATCGCCGCCGCGACGTAGTAGCGACGCGCGCGCAGGGGGACGACGACGTCGCCCGCGCCCCAGGCGCGCCGGGCCATGATTTCGACCGCGGCCGCCACGCGCACGACGGCCGCGACGCGCGGGTCTTCGGGCGTCGCCGGGTCGAGCGGGCGCGGCAGCGTCAGCCGCGCCAGCGCCGCGTGGCGGCGCAGGCGCTCGCGGTAGGCGCCCGAGGTGGCCAGGCCGCTCCACCCGTCGCGCGTCCACAGGTCGACCTCGACCGCCAGGTCGGCGATCACCGCCGCCGCCGCCGGGTCGGCGAGGTGCGCGGGCAGGGCGCCCGCGAGCACGCCGGCCAGCACCTCGAGCTTGCGCGGGAACGGCAGGGCGCGGAGCACGACCTCGCGCGCCTGCGGGGTCGCGAGGTAGGCGGCGCCCGCGAGGTCCGCGTCGGGGACGGCCAGGACCTCGACGCCGCCGTCGTCGGCGTCCTGCGTGCGCCGGACCTCGACGACGCCGTGGCGCACGACGCTCCACGGGCGGCGGCCGTCGACGTCGCCGGGCTCGTAGCGGAAGACGACCACGTAGCGGCGCCCGGGGAAGCGCGCGGCGAGCGCCGCCGAGAGGTCGTGGGCCGCGTCCTCGAGGTCGTAGCGGCTCGCGCGCGCCCAGGGGGCCTCGGAGACCAGCGGCGCGCGGTGCGCGGTGGCCGCGTCCGCGCCGGCCTCGTCGGGCTCGAGCGCCAGGAGCAGGTCGTCGGTCGAGGCGTGCTCGCGCACGACCGTCGGGGCGGCCGCGTGGAGGAGCAGGCCGTCGCCCGCGCCCGCCTCGCCGCCGACGACGAGCACCCGCACGCCCGCCCGCGCGGCGGCGCGCACGACCTCGTCGGGGTCCAGGAGGTCGGTCGCGCGCACGGGGCCGTCGACGCCGGGCGCGGCGAAGGCGTTGCCGAGGACGACGACGAGGTGCTCGCGGGCGGCCTCCGTGAACGCCGCGTCGGCGCGCCCCTCGCGCCGCTCGGCCAGCGGCAGGTAGCCGTGGTAGGAGACGTCCCAAACGGCCAGGCCGTAGCCCAGGCTCCCGGCCAGGTCGCGCCAGGCGCGGACGACCTCGCGCTCGACGCCCATGTTGGTGACGAGGAGGAGCGACGGCCGGGTCGGCGGCTGCCAGCGCGCGGCCACGCGCACGGGGACGCGCAGGCGCTCGACGACGCGCCGGTCGTCACCTGCCGGGGCGCCCGCGGCGAGCCGGCCGAGGTGCAGGTCGAGCGCCAGGTCGCCGCCGGCGTAGGGGTCGGCGTCGGGCCGCAGGCCGACCGTGACCTCGAGGCGCGCCACCTCGCCCGGGCCGAGCGCGTCGACGTCCCAGCGCAGGGCCCCGCGCGCCAGGTCGATCTCGGCGCCCTGGGCGTCGAGGAGGAGCACGTCGCGCGGCCCGAGCGTCCGCGCGTCGAAGCCCAGCGTCAGGTGCACGCCGCGGCGGCGGGCGGGGTCGAGCGGCTCGCCGCGCGCGCGCTGCCAGGCCTCGACCCCCGCGCCGAGGGCGCGCGTGGAGACGTTCTCCACCTCGAGCACGACGCGGCGCGCCTCGCCGGCGCCCATGGCGCTGCCGAAGCGCACCGGCCGGGCGCGCACGGGGAAGCCGATCGGGAAGGCGCGCGGCAGGTCGCACTCGGGGTGGTCGCGGCGCGCGTCGACGAGGTGCGCGCGCGGACCGACGACGCCCTCGTCGGTGTAGGGGGTGTTCGGCCGCACGACGACCCCCGTGTCGACGTCGGGGATCCGGAAGCGCAGCTCGCCCGCGAGCGCCGTCTCCTGCCCGGGGGCCAGGCTCAGCGGCAGGCGCAGCGGGGACGTGGGCGTCGTGACGTTGCGGGTCAGCGGCAGGTAGACGTGCGTCTCGTGCAGGGCGGGCGCCGGCGTGGCCAGGGCGCCGCGGTTGCGGAGGCGCAGGCCGCGCACGACGACCTCCTCGCCCGGCTCGTGGACGCCGTCGTCGTCGGCCGAGGCCACCTCGAACCCGACCAGCTCCAGCCGGTAGCGGTCCGGGTGCTCGACGCCGTCGACGACGTAGACGACGCGCCCGGCCGCGCCGTCGGCGCCGGCGACGACGTGGGCGGTCCCCGGCGTGCCGCTGCGCCCGCTCGGGCCGCTCGAGCCGCCGCTGTTGCCGGAGCACCGCCGCTCGCCGGTCCCGTGGGACGAGTGGCGGCTCCCGCCCGAGCCGCCGCTCCCGCCCTGGCCGCCGCGGCCGTTGTTCCCGGGCCCGCCGCCGCGGCCGCCGTCGTTGTGCGGCTCGACGAGCAGGAGGAGGTGCGTGTCGTCGCCCGTGACGCGCACGACGACGTCGCCTCCCGCCCCGCCGGCGGCGCCGCTCGTCG
>JAHBXY010000245.1 GCA_019636275.1 Planctomycetota bacterium
CCGGCCGACGGCGCGCAGGCGTCGGCGCCGGTCGGCCTGCGCGTGCTCGTCGTCGAGGACAACGTCGACGCGGCCGACACGCTGCGAGATCTGCTGGAGCTCGGCGGCCACGCGGTCGAGGTCGCGCACACCGGCGCGGCGGGCCTCGCCGCCGCCGCGCGGCGCCCACCCGACCTGATCCTGTGCGACGTCGGGCTGCCCGACATGAGCGGGCACGAGGTCGCGCGGGCGCTGCGGACGGGGCCTGCGGACGCCCGGCCGGTCGTCGTCGCCCTCACGGGCTACGCGCAGCCGGAGGACCGCCACCGCGCGGCCGACGCCGGCTTCGACGAGCACCTGGCGAAGCCCCCGAGCCCCGCGGAGCTCCAGGCCGTCCTCGCCCGCGCGAGCGAGCGCCGCGCGCGCTGACCGCGGGCTACGATGGCGGCCGGAGGTCGACGGACGATGGCCGGGCAGGCCGGACAGGCCGGGCAGGACGGGCGCGTCCCTGGCGCGCGCGACGTCGGCGGCGTCCGCGTCCCGGCGCTCCTCTACGGCACCGCCTGGAAGGAGGAGGAGACGCGGCGCCTCGTGCGACTGGCGCTCGAGGCGGGCTTCCGCGGGATCGACACCGCCAACCAGCGGAAGCACTACCACGAGGCGGCGGTCGGCCAGGCCCTGGCCGACGCCTTCGCCGACGGGAGGGTGCGGCGCGACGAGCTGTTCGTCCAGACGAAGTTCACCCACGTCGGCGGCCAGGACCACCGCCTCCCCTACGACCCCACGGCGCCGGTGCCCGCGCAGGTGCGCGCCTCCTGCGCCAGCTCGCTCGAGCACCTCGGGCTCGACGTCCTCGACGCCTACGTCCTCCATGGACCGTCCGCCCGCGTGGGGCTCGCCGAGGCCGACCTCGCCGCCTGGACGACGATGGAGGCGCTGCAGCGCGAGGGGCGCGTCCGCCTCCTCGGGGTGAGCAACGTGACCCGCGCGCAGCTCGAGGCCCTCTGCGCCCACGCCGCCGCCCCGCCGGCCTTCGTGCAGAACCGCTGCTACGCGCGGACGGGCTGGGACCGCGCCGTCCGCGACCTGTGCCGCGAGCGCGGGATGATCTACCAGGCGTTCTCGCTCCTCACCGCCAACCGCCGCGAGCTCGAGGGCCCCGTCGTGCGCGACGTCGCCGCCCGCGCGCGCCTGACGCCCGCCCAGGTCGTGTTCCTGTTCGCGGTGCAGGTCGGGATGCTCCCGCTCACCGGCACGACCAGCCCGGTCCACATGCGCGAGGACCTCGCCGCGCTCGATCACGCCGCCCTCGACCCGGAGGACGTCCGGCGGCTCGAGCGCGTCTCGGGGTGACCGGGCGGGGAGCGAGGGCCGAAGGCTGGGCTCACGCGGGCCGCCGCAGGCCGGGAGCGTCGTCGTCGGCGTCCATCTGCAGGCGGTCGAGCGCCTCGTGGATGAGCGGCACGAGCGCGGGCTCGAGCTCGAGCGCCTGGAACGCGCGCCGCTCGTCGCCCTCGCGCCGCGCGACCACCCGCGCGCTGGCCTCGGCCTGCCCGAGGAGCCAGTAGCGGCCGCCGCGCGCGCCGCCGTCGCCCCAGCGCACCTCGGCCAGGGCCAGGCACACCTGACCGCCGACGTCGTCCAGCGACGCGGTCGGCCACCACAGGGCGAGCGACGTCACCTGTGCGCCGCGCGAGCGCCCGGCGCGCCGCGCCACCTCGGCGGCCACGAACAGGGCCAGGTCGCGCCGGGGGTCGCCCGGCGGGTGCCGCCGCTGCAAGGCCCAGCGCAGCCGCGCGGCGAGCGCCTCCCAGGGGTTCGTGATCTGGTGGTCGGTGGTCATCAGCTCCTCCTCGCCCCGAGGGACGGCAGCGTAGCCGATGGCACCGACAACCTCGTTAGGTCTTTGTAAGCGTCACCACCGCTTGCCCCCGAGGAGCTCCAGCTCCTCCCGCGCCGTGGCGAGGCTCCGCCGCGCCGTCGCGCGGGCGGCGCGCAGGTCGGTCCAGGCGCGGTCGCGCTCGGCGGCCGGGGCGCCGCGCTCCAGCGCCTCGTTCCAGGCCCGCGCGCGGCGCAGGTGCTCGCCCGCGTGTCGCGCGCCGCCTGCTCGGCCCAGGGCGCCCGCGCTGCGACCGAGCATGGCGCGCGCCTCGCTGGGTCGGCCTCGAGCGGCGCGAGGTCCACACCGGCCGCCGCAGGGTACGGCGGCCGCCACGCCGCCCAGGAGCACCAGGGCGACCGCGGCCGCGACGAGCGCCGGCCGGCGCGACCGCGGCGCGTCGGTCACGGGGCGTCGGGGCCCTTCAGGTAGAAGATCTGGTTCAGGCGCGCGTGGTCGGCGAACTGCCCGGGCTTCAGATGCTGCGAGTGCGGCACGCGGCCGTCGAAGATCACCAGGCGGTTGAAGCGCATCTCGACCAGGTACATCAGCTCCCAGAACTCGTTGCCGTCGTTGATGTAGGTGTTCTCGCGCGCGGCGAAGAGCGGGTTGAAGACGATGCTGTCCTGGAAGGCCGTGTACTCGGCCTGCGACTTCAGGGCGTCGGGGCCGTAGCCGTACTGCGCGGCGAACTCCAGCAGGTCGGGCGTCACCGCCGCCGGCACGCGCTCGAGCCCGGTCAGGCGGTGGCGGTAGAGGCCGGTCCCGCCGACGCACAGCTCGGGCGCGTTGAGGTAGACCATCGCGCTCACGCCAGGGTCGACGTGCGGCTGCCGCTGCGCGTTGTTCAGCGTCAGCCCCGGGTGGTTGATGATCGCAGAGAAGACGACGGGCTGGAAGACCTGGAACGGCTCGAGCGGCGCGCCCCACAGCTCGCTCAACGTGGCCAGCAAGGGCGCCGTGTCGAGCGAGATGATCGCCCGCGCGCCGGGGAAGTTGCCGTGCATCTTGCCGGCGAAGAAGTGCAGCCCCTGCGCCAGGCCGACGACCTCGTCGGGGTGCGCGTAGAAGTCGTCGACGAGGACGACCCGGTGCCCCGCGCGGCCCACACGCTCGACGGTGACCCGCGCCCGCGGGTTGACCTGCAGCAGCTGGCTGCTCCACATGACCGGCCGCCTCCTGACGCCGCGCACTCTGGCAGCCGGCGGATGCAGGCGCAACCGCGTCGCGCCGGCGACACGCGCCCGGACCCGCCTTGAAGCCCCCCGGCCCGCGGGCGAAGCTCCTCGCGCCAGGAGACGCCATGCCCTCGTCCGTCCGCGCCTTCGCCGCCCCGGCCGCCCGCGCGCCCCTCGGGCCGACCACGATCGAGCGCCGTGACCCGCGCCCGACCGACGTCGAGCTCGAGATCCTCTACTGCGGGATCTGCCACTCGGACCTGCACCAGGCCCGCGCCGAGTGGGGCGAGGCCATGTTCCCCATGGTCCCGGGGCACGAGATCGTCGGCCGCGTGCGCCGGGTCGGGCAGGACGTGAAGCGCTTCGCCCCCGGCGACCTCGCGGGCGTCGGCTGCTTCGTCGACTCCTGCCGCGCCTGCGGCCCGTGCACGCGCGGGCTGGAGCAGTACTGCGAGGGGCACCTCGCGCTCACCTACAACGGCACCGAGGCGGACGGCACGCCGACGTTCGGCGGCTACTCGCAGGCGATCGTCGTCGACGAGGCCTACGCGCTGAAGGTGCCGGCGGGCCTGCCGCTCGAGCGCGTGGCCCCGCTCCTGTGCGCGGGGATCACCACCTACTCGCCGCTCAAGCACTGGCGCCTGAGCCCCGGGCAGCGCCTCGGCGTCGTGGGGCTCGGCGGGCTCGGGCACATGGCCGTCAAGCTGGGCGCCGCCATGGGGGCCGAGGTCACGGTCTTCAGCACGTCGCCGAAGAAGGAGGCCGACGCGCGGCGACTGGGCGCGCACGCCTTCCGCGTCAGCGCCGACGCGGCCTCGATGGGCGCGGTCGCCGGGACCTTCGACCTCGTGATCGACACCGTCTCCGCGTCGCACGACGTGGGCGCGCTGCTGGGGCTCCTGCGCGTCGACGGGACGCTCGTGCTCGTGGGCGCGCCGGAGCGCCCGCTCGAGGTGCCCGCGTTCTCGATCATCCCGCGGCGCAGGACGCTGGCGGGGTCCATGATCGGCGGGATCCGCGAGACGCAGGAGATGCTCGACTTCTGCGCCGCGCACGGGATCGGCGCCGACGTCGAGGTGATCCCGGCGCAGCAGGTCAACGAGGCCTACGAGCGCATGCTGCGCAACGACGTCCGCTTCCGCTTCGTGATCGACACGGCGTCGCTGGGCTGAGGGTCAGAAGCTCAGCTCGACCTGCGCGTGGAGGTGGACCGGGTCGCCCGGGTTCGACCCGGGCGCCTCGCGGGCGAACCGGCCGCGGAGGAGCGCCGTGACGCCCGCCTCGAGGCGGACGACGCCCGGGACCACGTCCCACCTGACGGCCCCCTCGAGCTGATGGCCGACGAAGCGGCCCGAGCGCCCGCTCGGATCCTGCACCCGCGCCGCTGTCCAGGCGTCGCGCCGCTCGGCCAGGAAGAAGGCGCGGTAGACCGCCATGACCTGCACGTCGGCGTGCGGCACGAGCTGCACCCGCCCGCCCGGCGCGATCATGTTGCTGCGCGGGATCGCGCCCCACAGCCCCGTCGGGCCGAGCTCGAAGCGCCGCGCGCCGAACAGCGGGTCGAAGCGGCCGTTCCGACGGTCGGTGGGGTCGCGGTCGCCGCTGGCGGCGTCGAGCTCCAGCGCCAGCCGCGGCGAGCCGGCGACCTCGAACGTGTAGCCGGCCTCGGCGTGGAGCGCCCAGGCGCGGTGATCGAGGTCGCGGCGGTCGTTGGCGCCGGCGCCGCGCCGGCTCCTGCCCACCTGCAGCATGGCCTCGAGCTCGAGGTCGAGGTCCCCGCGCCGCGGCGCGCGCCAGACGCGCACCCCCGGCGTGAGCAGGCGACGGTTCGCCGTGGGCAGGTCGCGGCCGTCGCGCTCGTGCAGCCCGAACGCGTAGACCTCGACCGCGAGCCGCGCGGCGGTCACCGGCGGCGAGGAGAGGACGAGCCCCGAGAAGATCACCTGCTCGCGCTCGCGGTCGAGCACGACGTCGTTGTCGACGAGGTCGTCGCGGTCGGTCGGCCGCCGCTGGACCGGCAGCGCCGCCAGGCCCGCGACGCCCCAGCCCGCCGGCGTGACCCAGCCCCCCTCGACGCCCGTGAAGGAGTTGATCGTGTTGCGGAAGCGGTTGCGCGCGACGAGCCGCCGGTTGCAGAGGTCGAGCGTGAAGCGGCCGGCCCGCAGGTAGCCCTGGCCCTCCCAGGGGAGCACATGCCCGAGGTCCAGGCGAGCGTAGCCCTGCAGGACCTCGAAGGTGTTGCCCTCCGTCGTGGTCACCGGGGTGTCGTCGTCGACGAAGTAGACGCGCGAGTCTTGCACCTCGACCCCGACGCGCACCGGGTCGAAGCGCAGCTCGAGGAGGACGGTCGTGCGCAGCGAGAGCGCGCGGTCGTCGCCGGGGGCGCCGGCGCGGAACTGGTTGTAGAGGTGCTCGTAGCGGGTGCGCTGCCCGCCGGTGAGGTGCAGCCACGGGGGCAGGTCCAGCGCGCGAGCCAGCCTCCACGGGCCCGCGCCGGCGGGCGTTGGTCCCGCGTCGGCGGGCGTTGGTCCCGCGCCGGCGGGCGTTGGTCCCGCGCCGGCGGGCGTGGGGCCCGCGTCGGCGGACTCCGCGCCCCCCGGGGGTGCGGTCGACGCCTCGGGAGTGCGCTGGCCGGCCGTATCGCCGGGTGCCGCGGGGTCACTGGCCGCGGGAGCCGGTGCCCTGCCGGCGGGCGTCGCCGCGTCGGCGGTTGGCTCGCTGCCCGCGCCACGCAGGGCCCCCAGGAGCACCAGCGACGCCGCCATCCACCAGCCGCCGCCGAGGCCGCCTCCGGCGCGCCCGGGGCTGGTCGCCAGGTCCCTCCCCATGGGCATCAGTAGAGCACGCCAGGCGAGCCGCCGACGACCGGCGCGGGAGGGCCGCGGTTGCTAGACTCGGGCCGTCCAGCAGGGGGGGCCATGACGGACTCGGGCGACCTGGTCGCGGCGCGGATCGAGGCCAAGCGGCGCAGGCTGGAGGAGCAGGCCGCGCGCCGCCGCCAGTCCGAGCGCTCGCCGACCGCTGACGCGGGTCCGCCCCCGCCGGCGCCCGGCGTGGTCCCGGTGGCTCTGGCCCCCGTCGTCGCCGCTGCCGTCGCGTCGCCGGCGCCAGTCGCGTCGCCGCCGCCGGTCGCGTCGTCGCCGCCGCCGGTCGCGTCGTCGCCGACGCCAGTCGCGTCGCCGCCGGTCGCGTCGCCGACGCCAGTCGCGTCGCCGACGCCGGTCGCGTCGCCGACGTCGTCGCGTCGCCGACGTCGGTCGCGTCGCCGACGCCAGTCGCGTCGCCGACGCCGGTCGCGTCGCCGACGCGCCGGTCGTCGCCGCGGTCACGTCATCAGTTATGTTGCCAGTAAGTTGCGTCGTCGATGCCGGTCGCGTCGCCGCCTGCGCGACCGGGCCGTCCGCTGGCGATGGGCGGGCCGGTGAAGCTGGCCGCGCCGCCGGCCACGACCGCCGCCCGTGAAGCTCACGGCGCCGCCGACGTACGGCCCCGCCCGCGACCGCCGCGGCGCCCCCCCGACCGACGCCGACCGCGCCCGCGGTCGAGGAGGAGGGCGTCAACACGATGGCCGCCATCCTGGCCGGGGTGTGCGTCCTCCTGGTCGTCGGCCTCCTCGGCCTCGTGCTCTCCCGCTCGGGCAACACCACGACCCCGGTCGACGACCTCGACGTCGACGACCCCCTCGCCGCGCCGCTCGAGCCGCCGCCGCCGCCGCCGCCGGTGGTCGTGCCCCAGCCGATCCCGGTCGAGCCGGAGCCGGAGCCGCCGCCGCCGGTGGTCGAGCCGCCGCCGCCCCCGCCGCCCCCGCCCCCCCCGCCGGAGCCCACGCTCACGCCGGAGGAGCTCGAGGCCCTGCGGCCGGTCCACGGCTCGCCGACCGCCCGCGCCGAGGCCCAGCGCGGCCGCGTGGTGGTGTCGTGGGAGATCTCGCCGATCAACTCGCGCGTGGTGTGCGCCTACGAGGTCCTGCGCCGGGCCGGTGACGGTCCGTGGCAGGCGATCCACAAGGCCGGCGCCGACGTGCGCCGCTACATGGACGAGGGCGCGCAGCCGCGCGTCGACTACGTCTACAAGGTGGCGTCACTGGCCGTCGCGGACGCGATGGATCCGGACGTCAAGCGGCACAAGCTCACGCTGCCCCGCAACCGGGCGCGGGCGGAGAGCGAGGAGACGCCGTCCTTGCGCGTCCTGCCCGACACCTACGTCGTGCCGGTCACCGTGAACCCGCCGAGCGGCGACGAGCCGGGCTTCGCCTTCGTCCGCATCTTCCGCTGGGACGCGGAGACGTCGTCGTGGCTGCGCCACACCTTCACCGTCAAGGACGGCGAGGCCGTGGGCGGCGTGGCCAAGCTGCGCGGCGGGCGCGAGTTCGACTTCAGCACCGGCGCCGTGCTCGCCGAGCCGCGCCACGAGACCCGCAAGCACCCCACGCGCGGCCACGACGAGCGCGTGCAGGTGATCACCCTGCGCTACGAGGACGGCACCACCGAGGTGCTGATCGACAAGGAGCCTCCGGCGGGGCTGCCGAACTAGCCGCCGGATCCAGACGGCGCCCTCGCAGGCACCGGCGAGGTCCCGAGCGCCAGGCCGCGAGGTGGCACGGCCGAGGGGTCCCGAGTCGGCCGCCTCCAGCACGACCACGCCACGGAGCCCGCATGTCGGCCAGTCCCCGAGAGCGCCTGCGGATCGTGGCCCTGGCCGCGCAGGCGGACGGCGTCGTGACCCCCGCCGAGCGCGCCGCCCTCCTGCGCATCGCGGCCACCTTCGGCGGCGGCGCCGAGGAGGTCGACGAGGCCCTCGCCGCGACCGGCTCCCTCGCCCGGCCGGCGCCCGACCAGCAGGAGTCCGTCCTCGCCTGGCTGGCCGAGGTCGTCCGGGCCGACGGGCAGGTGCAGCCGGCCGAGGAGGCCTTCGTGCGCCGCGTGGCCCTCGCCCTCGGCGCCTCGCCCGCCCGCATCGACGCGCTCCTCGGCGGCACACCGGACGAGGCGGCCGCACCCGCACCCGCGCCCGCACCCGCACCCGCGCCCGCACCCGCACCCGCGCCTGCACCTGCACCTGCACCTGCACCTGCACCTGCACCTGCACCTGCAC
>JAHBXY010000246.1 GCA_019636275.1 Planctomycetota bacterium
CCGTTCGAAGGCTGGTCACCGAAGGCTGGTCACCAGGACGCGGAGCGATTTGCTTCACGAGCGACTGACGGGTCCCCTCGGGGAGTCGAGCGCGTAACCCTCGCCCGGGGCGTCCAGGGAGCTCACCTGGATCTGGCCGGCCGGCAGGGCTATGCTTCAATGCTCGACCCCGGGAAGGGGGCTTCGTGGCCGCGGATCGCACTCCACATCTTCTGCTGGCGCCGCTGGCGCTCCTCCTCCTCGCGGGCTGCGTGACGGGGCCGGACTCGGACCCTGGCCAGGCCCGGGCGCCGGGCCGCGCCGGCCAGAAGGCGCCGCTCGAGGCCGAGGACGACGACAACCTGCCGGTCGTCCCGACGACCGACCCGGAGCGGACCCGGATCGCGCGGGAAATGTACCTCCGCGGCGTGCGGCTGCTCTCCGGCAGCCCGCGGATCGACGAGGCGATCCGCGAGTTCCAGCAGTCGCTCGAGATCGACCCGCTCTTCTACCGGGCGCACTTCAAGCTCGGGATCTGCTACTACATGAAGGGGCAGTACCCCCTCGAGATCAACGAGTACAAGAAGTGCCTGGCGATCAACCCGCAGTACGTGCCGGCGTGGCTGAACCTGGGCCACGCCTACCTGGCGCGTGACGGGCTCGAGCAGGCGCGCGCCGCCTATGAGCGGGTGCTGGAGATCAACCCGCACCACGCCGTGGCCCTCTACAACAAGGCCCTGATCGAGTTCGACCTGCACAACGAGCCCGAGTCGCGGCGGCTGTTCCAGCAGTTCCTGCACGTGGACGGCGAGGGCGAGATGGGCGAGCGGGCGCGGCAGTATCTGACCGAGCTCGATCGGCGGGGGGGCTAGCGATGCCGGCTTTCTGGCTGTGGCATCGTTCCCCATGCCGGATTCCTGGCGGGGACGAGCAGGGGGTCGCCTGATGAGGGAGGCCGCACGAGTTGCCGGGGAAGACGTTGTGCGCCGTGGGCCGACGGCCGCGCCTGGAACGGGATTCGTTCTGTGCCGACGGGGGCGGAGGTTCCCGGGATCGATGGCGCACCGCGTTCCGAGCTTCGTTGCCGTCGTGACCGCCTCGGCGGCGCTGCTGGCGGCCGACGTGTCGCTCGCCGGCGAGCCGCCGGTGCTCCCGACGCCGCGCGGCGCCGCGGGGCCGCAGCAGGAGGCGCGCTGGCCGGCGGAGCTGCAGCACCGCAACGCGCGCTACGCCTCGCTGACGCGCGTCGACGACCCCGAGGGCGACCTTCGCGTGCGCCTGCTCGCCCACATGCAGACGGCCCGCGTGGACGACCGCGTGGGCGACTTCGAGGAGGTCCGGCGCAAGCGCGCCGCCGAGCACGTCCCGCCGCGGGCCGTCCTCTACGCGCAGATGAAGCGCGAGGCCGACGCGCGCGGCGACACGGGCGAGGAGGTCCTGGCGTCGATCCGCCACGAGCGGCGCTTCGCCGAGACGCGCCGGTTTCGCGACCTCGCCGGCGACGCCGAGGAGCTCGTGGCCCACCAGCGGGCCGTGCGCGATCGCCGGCTCAAGCAGGATGACGAGATCTCCCACGCGACGGTCCGCCAGACGCGCCGCCCGATGATCGATCGCCGCGAGGACGACACGCTGCTCGGCGGTGGGGCCAGCCCGCGCGACCTCGAGCGCGTGGACGAGCAGGAGATCGAGCGCCTGTACGACGACCGCATGCGCGACCTCGGCGCCGGCCGGGACGACGACATGGAACGGCGCCTGGAGCGCGCCATGGAGAAGAGGGACCGCGAGGTCGAGCGCGAGGGGCGCGACGACGACCGCGACCTCGAGCGCATCGAGGACGCCAACGAGAAGTCGGCCGACCTGCGCGAGGACCGGCTGCTCGAGCGGCAGCAGGAGCTCCGCAACGAGCGCGAGGAGGCCAACGCGCCGGGCGGCTCGTAGCGACGAGGCGCCGCGGTAGCGCGGCAGGCAGGCAGACGCGGGAGGGCTTCGGCCCTCCCGCGCGCGTTCCGGACCAAGACGACCACCGCTCAGCTCGCGGCGGGCGGCGAGACCGGAGGCGGCGGCGGGGCGGCGGCGGCGACCTCGTCGCCAGCGCCGGTGACGCCGGCCTCGATCGCGCCGGCCTCCAGGCCGCGGAGCTCCTCGTCGACCTTCGCCAGGCGTTCGTGGAGCTCGAGGACGCGGCCCTCGAGGAAGCGAATCTCGTCCTCGAGGGCGCGGTGGGAGCGGCGGTACTCGAGCAGGCGGGTGCGCGTGACGTAGAGGCCGCGGGCGATCCGGGCGCTGCGGTCGTCGCGGCGCCACTCGTCGAGCTTGAACGCGCGGTAGGCGGCGAAGGCCGCGGTCGGGCCGACGATCGAGAGCATGTGCAGGTCGATCTTGCCCTCGATCAGGCGCTCGTGCAGCGCGCGCCCCTGCTCGACGAGGCGCCGGTGCGCGGCGGCGACCTCGTCGGGCCCGGCGGCCGCCTGGCCGAGGACGAGGTGCACGAAGTAGCGCTGGGCGGGGCCGGCGTCGCCCAGGGCCAGGGCCGCCAGGCGGTCGCACAGGAGGTGCTGGCGCAGGCCGACGACCATGTTCGTCTTGCGGATCACCTGGTCGTTGACGCTGCGGGCCAGCTCGATCCCGCGCGAGATCGTGTTGCCGATCGCCGGGATCATGCCCAGGCCGCGGGCGATCAGCCCGCTCATGCTGGGCATCTTGTCCAGCACCTCCATGAGCCGGTGGAAGGAGAAGATCCGCAGGTTGCCGAAGAACAGGTGCCCGAGCGTCGTCGCCAGGACGAAGCGCACCTCCTCGTCGTCGAGCCCGACCAGGGCGACGTGGTCGAGGACGACGAACGGCTCCTTGCAGCCGAGCACGCGGGCCCCGCCGCCCGCGGAGAGGTAGAGGGGCACCTCGCGCTCGATGTCCCAGGCGCGCAGGGTGGCGTCGCGCCAGGCGAGGAGGCGCTCCCACGGCCCGCCCTCGACGACGCGGTAATGGTTGGCGTCGGAGAAGCCGCGGAACGTGGCGTCGAGCTGCGAGAGGAGCGCCTCGCTGCCGGGGAAGCCGTCGATGATCCGCTGGGCGACGGCGACGAGCCAGCTCTGCTCCTCGGCCTCCTCGAAGTTGAACGGGTCGAGGTCGGGGAAGCGCCCGGCGCCGGCGCCCGGCACCGGCCCCTCGGGGAACAGCGCCTCGACGCGCGTGCGGCGCTTGTCCTCGAGCATGGCGCGCCGCTGCTCGAGGGCCTCGACGACGCGCCCGCGCTCGGCGAAGAGCTCCGCCCGCCGGTCGGTCGGCTCGCCCGAGATCGCGCGCCGCAGCGATTCGAACAACGGCCACCCCCCGCGCCACGACCTTGACCGGCCAGCGCCGAGAGCGCAAGGCTGCCGAACCGAGCGGAAGCGCTCACCCGGGTTGTCGCCGGTCGGACACTTCTGGGGGGGGTGGGTGCTTCAGGCACCGTGAGTTGTGGCTTTGGCCCGGTCCATGCTCATAGGCCCAGCGAACCCGCGAACAACGCAACGGAGCACCGAGCCATGAAGAAGATCGTCGCCGCCCTCCTCGTCGCCGTCAGCGTCTCCGGCCTCAACGTCTTCGCCTGCGGCGGCATGACCCAGATCGACCCGCCCTCGCTCATGCTCCAGACCGGCCCCTGCGAGACGCCGATGGAGAGCATCCTCGACGAGATCAGCGAGGTCCTGGTCATCTGCTAACCCACCCCACCGGGTCGCTCCGTTGCGCACAGCCGGCCCCTCGGGCCGGCTGTTGCCGTTCCGGACGGTCCGGCAGGAGTCCGCGGTCAGACGGGGGCCGGCGGCGGCAGCCCGTCGGGGCCCTCGGCCTCGCCCGGCGGGCGCGTCTCCCAGCGGCGCAGGGACCAGAGCCACTGCTCGGGGTAGGCCCGGAGGGCCGCCTCGAGGCCGCGCGCGACCTCGGCCATGACGCGCGCGGTCTCGGCCTCGCGCTCGGCCCCAGGGTCGGGGCGCACGACGGCCCACACGTGCGCGCGGAAGCGCTCCGGCGCGAGGCGCTGGCAGGTGAGGACGACGATCGGCGCGCCGCTCACGCGCTGCAGGTGCGCGGCGGTCGCGTTGGTGCCGGCGAGCCGCGTTCCGAAGGGCACGAACAGGCCGTCGCGCGCGTTCTCGTCGACGTTGAGGCCGACGACGCCGCCGCGGTCGAGCGCCTTCTTCAGCGCCCACAGCCCGCCGAACTTCGACAGCACCCGCTGGCCCGAGCGCTCGCGGTGCGCGCGGAGCCAGCGCTCGGCGCCCGGCTCCGGCAGCGGCCGGGCCAGGACCGTCTGCGCGAAGCCCATGACGCCGGCCGCGCACGACAGGAGCTCCCAGTTGCCCATGTGCCCCGAGGCGACGATCACGCCCTTGCCCTCGGCCAGCAGCGCGCGCACCTCGTCGAAGGCGCGCAGGTCGATCCAGCGCCGGGCGCGCGCGGGGGTCAGCCGCCGCATGCGCAGCACCTCGAGCAGCAGCCAGGCCAGGTGCCGCCCGTAGGCGTGGACGAGCGCACGGCGCCCGCGGTCGTCGAGGTCGTCGCCGAACGCCAGGCGCATGTTGCGCTGGACGCCGCGCCCCCGCCGCCGGAGGCGCGGGTCGCGCCAGCGGGTGAGGAGGGCCACCGCCAGGCCGAGCGCCCGGAACGCCGTGTAGGTGAGCGGCGCGGGCCACACGGCCACGAACGCGGTCAGGCAGGTGAGCGCCCAGAAGAGCGGCCACGTGCGCGGGCCGTCCTTCGGCATGGCGGCGAGCTTCGCCGCCTTGTCGCGTCGGCTCACGGGAGGAGGCCGCTCCACAGGCGCGCGTCGCCGGCCAGCGGCGCGGCGCCCGTGACGGCGCGCCCGCACTGCGCCTCGTGGCGCAGCAGGTGGTCGGCGAGGACGAGGAGCGCCATGGCCTCGACGACCGGCACGGCGCGCGGCAGGACGCAGGGGTCGTGGCGGCCCGACGCCTCGAGCGTCGTCGGCCGGCCGGCGCGGTCACAGGTCGCCTGCGCACGGGCGATCGTGGACGTCGGCTTGAACGCCACGCGCAGGAGGAGCGGGCCCCCCGACGAGAGCCCGCCGAGCGTGCCGCCCGCGTCGTGCTTGCCCGGCCGCACGGCGCCCGGCGCGTCGCCCGGGACGAGCGGGTCGTTGTGCTGGCTGCCGCGCAGGCGCGCGCCCGCGAAGCCGCGCCCGACCTCGAAGCCGCGCGCGGCCGGGATCGAGAGCATGGCCTTGGCCAGGTCGGCCTCGAGCTTGTCGAACACCGGGTCGCCCCAGCCGGGGGGGACCCCG
Source organism: Planctomycetota bacterium (assembly GCA_019636275.1). Taxonomy (GTDB): domain Bacteria; phylum Planctomycetota; class J058; order J058; family J058; genus JAMLIC01. Next base: position 5,261 of record JAHBXY010000246.1, read on the forward strand.
CGCGCGACGAGGGCCACGACGCCGCCGACCGAGTCGCCGTCGGCCCGGGCCGCCTCGATCGCCGCGGCCATCCGCGCCGCGGCCCCCGGGGCGGGGCAGCGCACGGGCGTGGCGTCGACGTCGGCGGCCGTGACCGTCAGCGGGTCGACCTCGCCCGGCGCGAGGTCGACGTCGGCCACGGCCTCGACCCAGGCCACGACCTCGACCCCGGCCCGCTCGGCCAGGAGGCGCCGGGCGACGGCGCCGGCGGCCACGCGCGCGGCCGTCTCGCGCGCCGACGCGCGGCCCCCCCCGCGCGGGTCGCGGTGGCCGTACTTGGCGTCGTAGGTGAAGTCGGCGTGCGACGGCCGGTAGACCTGCGCCATGGCGGCGTAGTCCTGCGGGCGCTGGTCGACGCTCTCGATGACCACCGCGATCGGCGCCCCGGTGGTCCGCCCCTCGAACACGCCCGAGAGGAGGCGCGGCCGGTCGTCCTCGCGGCGCGGCGTGGTCAGGTCCGACTGGCCGGGGCGCCGGCGCGCGAGGTCGCGCGCCAGCGCCGCCTCGTCGAGCGGCAGCCGCGGCGGGCAGCCCTCGACCACGCAGCCGAGGGCCGGGCCGTGGCTCTCGCCGAACGTCGTCACGCGGAAGAGGCGCCCGAGGCTGCTGCCCATGGGGCGCCGATTCTACGCCGCCGCGGCGCCAGGGGCCGCTACTGGCCGCGGGGCTGCGCCAGGCGCTCGGCGATGATCTGCTCGATCTCGCCGATCACCCCCCTGCCGACGCCGATCGACAGGATCGTGCCGTCGGTGTCGACGAGCACCAGCGTCGGGATCCCCTGGACGCCGTAGGCCTGCGGCACGTCGCCCGTGGCGTCGAAGACCTTCTTCCAGTGGAAGCCCTTCTTCTCGGCGAAGGCCCGCTCCTTCTCGATCGTCTCGCCGCTCCAGGGCACGCCGATGCTCACCAGGACGAAGCGGTCGTCGTTCTTGGTGCGCTCGTGCAGGGGCGCGAGCTTCTGGTCCATGAGGTTGATGCAGGGGCCGCACCAGGTGGCCCAGAAGTCCATGAGGACCAGCTTGCCGCGCAGGCTCTCCAGCGTGACCTCGGAGCCGTCGCGGATGTCGACCGCGGTCCAGTTGGGGGCGGGCTTGCCGGCCTTGAGGTCCAGCCGCGCCTCGACGCCGCGCATGGCGCCGGCGAGCGGCGGGGGCAGGGCGGGCAGGGCGCGGAGCTGAGCGATCCGGTCGCGCAGCGCCTGCTCCGGGGCGTTGGTGGCCCCCGCCAGCTCGAACCACAACCCGCCGGCCTTGAGGAGTTGATCCTGGCTGGCCTTCTCGCGGTGCCGGTCGAGGAAGGCCCCGGCCGCGGCCATCAGGTCCTCCATGGCCTTGCGCCGCGCGTTCGGCGGCATGCGGCGGGCCGCGTCGAGCTCCTTCTCGAGCTCGGCGAAGGCGGCATCGACCGACGGGGCGGCCTCGTCGGCGGAGGCCACGGCCGGGAAGAAGGCGGGGCTGACGAAGGCCAGCCCGAGGGCCAGCGCGAGCCGGCGGGTGAAGTCGCTCATGTGCGTTCGTTCTCCTTGCAGGGGCGCCGACGCTACCGCGGCGACGCGCCGCCGTCGAGCGGGTCGCCCCCTCAACGCCCGGGCGGGGCCCGGGATTCCGCGTGATGTCGACCGGCGGGTGAAGGTAAGGTGGCCGGCGCGCCGACATGAGGGGCCGGAGGTTGCCGTGGACGTGATCAACCGTCGCCTTGATCCGCGCACCGATCCCGCCTACTCGCTCGTCAACCTGCTGCGCCTGCGCGCGGAGCGCTTCGCCTGCGCGCTGGCGGCCCTCGGCACCGAGGACGGCGTGGTCATGGCCGCGTCGCACCCCGGCCGCACGGCCGACGAGGCCGTGGCCCGCGCGTCGCTCGACCTGCGCGGCGGCGGGACCGGCTCCCGGGCGCTCCACCGGCGCCGCGTCGAGGTCGACGGTCAGGCGGTCGTCCTGGCGGTCGTCGGCCGCGCCCCCGAGGCGGGCGCGCTCGACGAGCTGGCCGAGCGCGTGCGGTCGATCCTCCGCGAGCGCTTCGGCGCGGCGGCCGCGCCCGCGGCCTCCGCCTCCGGCGCCGCCCGCGTGGGGTGATCGTCGGCCGCCGGGCGCTGCGGCGCGCGGTCACGATCGGCCGAAGCGCTCCCGCCAGGCCAGCAGCCGCAGCTCGAGGTCGTCGAGCTGCGTGACGAGGCGGCGGCTGCGGTCGCCGCCGGGCACGGAGGCGCGCAGGCGCGGGAGCTCCGCCTCGACCTCGCGCACGAGCCCCGGCCCCTCGTCGCGGGGGGTCAGCTCGGCCGCGACCAGCTTGCTGCGCGCGCGCTCGAGCGCGCGCGCCCAGGCCTCGACGGAGGCCGCCGTCGCCGCGGCCACGCGCGCGTCGACGCGGGCCGCGTCGTCGGCCGGGCCCTTGCCGGGGTCGAACCCTGGCAGGGGGACGGGCCCCGAGTCCATGCCGATCGTCTTCTTCTTGCCGGCCGCGTCGACCGGCGCGGCGCTCGAGCGCGCCTCCGGCGCTTGACGCGACTCCGGCGCGGAGCGCGACTCCGCCGCGGGCGCCTCGGCGCGAGCGGCCCGCGCCTGCACGGCCTCGCGCGCGAGCGCCGCGCCGGGCGACTCGGGCGGCGGCCCGATCCCCAGCGCCTCCTCGATCCCCGAGAGCACGCGCTCGATCCCGCGCCGCAGCGGCGCCGCCCCGGCCGTGGCGGCCTGGGCGAGGTTGCTCAGCGAGTGGGC
>JAHBXY010000247.1 GCA_019636275.1 Planctomycetota bacterium
GCGCGCCGTGCGACCCGCGCGCCCTGCCGGACGTGCTCTTCGACGCGCGCGTCGCCCGCGCCGCGGCGCCCTGGGCCAGCGCCGCCCTGCTCGTGGAGCTCGAGGTCGGCTCGCCGGCCGTGAGCGCCGCCGTCGCCGAGGAGCTCGCCCTGCACGGCTTCGCCGGCGTCGTCCTCGGCCGCCTTCGCCGGGCGCATCCGGGGCGCGCCCTGCCGGCGTCGCTCCAGGCCGTCGCCGACCTCCTGGGCGACGTGGCGTCCGCCGACGGCGAGCGCCTGCGGGGGCTGTCCCCCCGCCTGCTGGAGCGCGGGGCGCCGCGGCTGGCCCTCCTCGCGCGCCTGCAGCCGCTCGTCGCCCGCGAGGACCTGCGCGACCGCCAGCGCGGCGAGGAGTTCGAGCGCCTCCTGGCCGCCGCGACGGCCGGGCGCCCCGACCTGGCCGCGGCGGCCGCGGCCACCTTCTGGGCCGCGCGGGCCCGCCACGCCGAGGACGACGAGCGCGCCCGCCGGCGCGCCCTCGAGGCGGGCCTGCGCGCGTGGCACCTGTCGCGCGCGGGCGGGCTCGGCCCCGCGCTCCACCCGCGGCAGGTCCTGGCCACCGGCGCGCATCCGTCCGTGGCCGGCGCCCAGGCGAGCCTGCCCCCGGCCGCCGGCCTGGGCGACGCCTGGACGGGCCTCGGCCGGCCCGAGCGCAGCCTCACGCTCCTGGCCCGGACGCTCCACCAGCCGGAGACCGTCGTGGCCGTCATCGAAGACGAAGACGGCGACGACGGCGACGACGAAGAGACGACCGTGGAGCTCGAGGTCACCTGGGCGCCGCTCGAGGACCTGTCGGACCTCCTGGGCCGGTCGCGCGCGCTCCTGCACGACGTGCAGGCGCCGTGGCAGGCGTGGGCGCTCGACTGGTGGATCGACCACGGCGACCCCGGCGACGCGCAGCTCGCGCTGGACCGGGCCGTGGCCTTCGGGCGCCAGCCCACGGTCGACGGGGCCTACTGGGCGATCACCTGGCAGCTCCGCTGGCACGCGATCGGCGCCGACAACGACCCCGGGGTCCGCCGCGCCCACGCGGCGCTGGCCCGCGCGGCGGCCCTGCGCCTGGCGGACCTCACCGGCGCCTCGGCCCTGCGCGGCCTGGCGGCCGACGCGCTCCTGGACCTCGCGGTCCTCGATGCCGCCGGGGACGCGACCGGGGGCGAGCTCGACCTGGACCGCGTCCGTCGCGCTCGCGACGAGGCCGAGGCGGCGGCGCCCGACGCCGAGTCGGCCCGGCTCGAGGCCCCGGCGGGCGCCGCGTGGCGCCTCGTCCGCGCGCGGACGCTCGCCGGCGACCGCGACGGCGCGCTCGAGGCCCTCGGCCGCCTGAAGGCCAGCGTCGAGGCCGGGGAGGCGTGGAGCCTGGGCTGGGTCGTCACGGGCGAGGACCCCGCGCTCCCCTGGCTGCGGCGCCTCCCGGAGGTGGCGGCGTTCCTGGATGCGTGGGCCGCGCGCTGATCGACGGCTGCGGCCGCGGATGCTGGGCGGCGCGCGCAGGCGGGTGGAACGGAGCAGCAAGCGAGGCGAGGGCGCGGAGGCCGAGGCGAGGGGGGAGCGCGCGCGGCCGATATCGATCGCCGGATCCTCGGTGGGCCGCCGGAGCGAGCGGGAGGCCCGCGGCTGCGGACGGCCGCGAGCGGTAGGGTCCGCCGGGGCTGCAGCACCGCAGCCGCGGGACGGAGCTCGCGGAGGCGGGCCACACCGACGACCCGTCGCGCGCGCCCCCCCTCGCCCGGCATCCGCGGCCGCAGCCGTCGAGCACACCTCAGCTCGGCGCGCGCAGGTAGTCGAAGAAGCTCGCCGGCGTGTGGTAGCGCATGACGACCGAGCCGAGCTTCACCTCGTCGCCGGGCGCCAGCGGCACCTTGTCCTCGCGCGGGCGGAGCTGGCGGCCGCGGACGAAGGTGCCGTAGGTCGAGCCGGCGTCGGTGATCGACGCCTCGCCGCCGGGGGCGAACATGATGTAGGCGTGGAACTTCGACACGTCCTGCGCGCGGACCTCGATGTCGTTGTTCCGCGCCCGGCCGATCGTGACCATCATGTCGAAGGCGTTGGCGCCCGCCCGCTTCTTGATGCGCGCGACCGAGGTCTCCTGCCCCGACCCGGCCGGCCCGGCGATCGTGCCGAACTTGCCCGGGCCCTCGGCGCTCGCCACGAACGGCTCGATGACGAACACGGGCTCGGGATGCGCCCGGACGAACTGCTCGCGCGTGTTCTTGTGCGCCACCGAGACGAAGGAGAACAGCTGCTCGAGCATGGGCCCCGCGCCATTGAAGCGCGGTGGCGGCGCGCTCGCCAGTGGGGGAGCGCGCCGCCCGCGCGCGGTCAGGTCGTGGAGGGGAAGAGGACCGTGACGTACTCCCCGGCGTTCTGGAAGCCCTCGGCGCGCGAGATCAGGCGCTTGGCGGCGTTCTCGTAGGCCTCTTCTGCATACGCGGACGGGATCGTGTTGGTGAAGAACACCTGACCCACGAAGGTGAGGAACGCGCCCGGCGAGCGGAACATGCGGTGCTTCGCCAGGTCGGGGAAGATCAGCGTGAGCGCGGTCCAGGAGACCTGCCAGACCGCCTGGATCACCGGGCCGACGGTCGGGATGAGGAAGATCGCCGTGTCGAGCGCCGAGGCCACCGCGTCCTCGATGAAGCGCTGCTTGAGCAGCGGGTCCTGGGTCTGGGTGGCGCGGTAGATGTTGTAGCCCACGTCGATCACGCCCAGCGCGGCCGTGATCACCGACCCGGCCGGGATCCCGGCGACCATCTGGTCGGCGAAGAAGTAGCGGGCCAGGGCGCCGGCGCCGCGCGCCGAGTGCACGAGGCCCAGGACCGTGTCGCCCTGGCGGAAGGCGCCGTAGGCCTGGAAGCCCGAGGTGCCGGCCGAGAGGAGCGCGCTGCCCAGCGCGCCCGTCTTCGCGTCGAAGGCGCTGAGCAGGGCCACGCTGGCGCGCAGCACGTAGACGCCGCCCCGCAGGTTGTCGCCGCCGCGGAAGGCCTGCACCGCGTCGTAGAGGTCGGTGGCGAAGGCGGCCGCCGCGGCGCCGGCGCGGATCAGCTCCGAGTCGCCGACGACCATGAAGGCCTCGGTGAGGCTGCGCGCGGCGTAGAGCGTGGCGCGGATGACGTCGCCCTGCTGGATCGAGACCACGGCCTGCATGCCGTGGATCACGGCCATGCTGGCGTTCTGCAGGCGCAGCAGGTGGTCGACGATCTCGCCGTAGCGGCGCGCCTCGTCGGGGCCCAGGAGCGTGAGCAGGTCGCCGCCCTTGCTCCACTGCGTGTGCTCGCCGACCTGGATCAGGACGCCGATCCCGGTCTTGGCGATCGCCGCCGTCGCGTTGACGACCGACAGCGTGAACTCCCAGCCGCCGCGCGCGGCCGGGGTCTTCTGGATCACCGTCTTGACCTGCGTCGTCGCCTGCTGGAAGCTCGCCGCCGCCGCCTCGCGGCGCAGGTCGACCGACGTGCTGCGCAGGTCCTGGAAGATCGCCGTGACCCGCTGCAGGGTGTCGCCCGTCTTCGTGAGCTGCAGGTCGTGCGCCACCGCGCCGATCCGCAGGTTGCCGGCGTCGATCGCCTGCACCTCGACCGGCCGCGACCCGTCCTTCGTCACCCACACCGGCGTGACGACGAGCGTCCACTCGCGCGTGCCCGTGCCCGGCGCCACCGGCAGGGGCAGGCGCACCTCGTAGGCGTTCTTGTGCAGGATCGCGCCCACGGCCACGTCGTCGTGGAGCACGGCCGCCTGCATCAGGTCGCCCGTGCGGTCGAAGACCTGGAAGGTCATCGCCGGGACCGTGTAGCGGGTCGGCGTCTCCTCGTAGCGGTCCGCGCCGGCGTCGACCGAGAACTGGATGATCACCGTCGAGTCGCGGCCGCCCTCGACGCGCACGGGGAAGTTGCGCGTGGCGAAGGCCGCGCTGCGCCCGTCGCGCAGGGTCGTCGCCAGGCGGTTGCGGAAGTCGACCTCGTACTGCTGGCTCTTGAGGTCGTAGTCGATCGAGTAGCGGCTGTAGACGACCGTCTTCTGGTACTTGTAGGTGTCGAACGTCGTCAGGGCGCCCTTGGGCTTGGCGTCGACCGGCACGAAGTCGCTCGTCGTCGAGCGGTCGCCCAGCTCCTTGAGCACCGACGCGCGGTTCACCGTGCTCGAGCGCGTCGAGCGGGTCCCCTCGTAGGTGGTGCTCCAGCCGAAGGCCCACTTCTCGACCTTCGACTTGCCGTAGAGGCCGCAGGCGCGGTACTCGGCGCCGGTGGCGACCGCGCCGCGCGGGTACTGCGTCTCGAAGGGGCCGTAGGTCGTGGCGCCGAACAGCGGGGCCAGGTCGCGGCCGTCGAGGATCCCGTCGCCGTCGGTGTCCGGGTTGAAGGGGTCGGTCCCGAGGAGGCGCTCCTCGTCGTCGGTCAGCCCGTCGCCGTCGGAGTCGAGGGCGCCGGCCGACTGGGGCGCGTTGCCGAGGAACGGGTTGAGGTTGCGCCCGCCGCCGCCGCCGTTGCTGCTGGTCGCGCCCGCGGCCACGCGGTCGCGGTCGTGCGTCTTGCCCCCGCCGCCGCACCCGGCCACCAGGCCGGCCAGCGTCACCGTGAGGCCCACCGTCAGCGTCAAGCGGGTCGAGCGACCGATCATCGAGTTCCTCCCTCGGAGCGAGCCGCCCTGGTGCACGCCCGGGGCCACTCGCGAGGGGGGTAAGACGCGTCGCCCGATCCCGATCGGTCGCGAGGAGCTAGGTCGACCTCGCCTGGCGACGGCCGATTCCTGACTCCTTTTCGCCAGCCTTTCAGGAGCCCGAAGCGGCGAGATTGAAACGGACGGCGAGACGCACGGGGCCAGCGATCGCAGCGGCTTGTGCGTGCCTGCCGTACGTCGGTGGCAGCCCCCGCGCGCGGTGCGTCACGGGCCCTCGTCAGGAATCGGGGGTCCTGCGACACTTCCCTGCGGAGGTGCCCCGTGCGCCGTCCTCTCCTCGCCCCCGCCGCGCTCCTCGCCGCCCTGCTCACGGGAGCGCCGGCCGCCGCCGACGAGTCCCGGTCCTGGCTCCCGCTCGCCGAGGGCCGCCGCTGGACCTACCAGACGCGCACCACGACCCGCGCCGCCGTCGTGAGCACGACGACGGACGGGGTCGCGACCGCCACCTGCGGCGCCCGGGAGTCCGTCGACGGGCGTGACCTGTGGCGGCTCGCCTGGCGCGACGAGGACGGCCACGAGGTGGTGGCCTGGATGCGAGGCGACGCGGAGGAGGTCGAGGTCGCCCGCGCCTCGCAGGACCGGCTGCCCCTCCTCCCCGCCCGGTCGGAGCCCGGGCGGCTCGAGGGCGTCCGCGTGGCCGTCGACCGCCGGACCCTGACCCTGGCCGAGGTCGTCGTGCGCGGCGTCGAGCGCGTCACGACGCCGCACGGCGAGCACGAGGCCCTGCGCGTCGACGCGCTGGTGCAGGCGCCGGCCACGCGCGTGCGCACGAGCGTGTGGTACGCCCGCGGCGTCGGCGCGGTGAAGGTCGTCGAGGTCACCGAGGCGCCGGCGACGCGCGTCGAGCGCGAGCTGCTCCTGCGCGCGGTCGAGGGGCCCGTCCTGTTCACGCCCGAGGCGCCGACGCCCGGGCCCGCCGCCGCGCCGCCGCGCCCGGCCGCGCCGGCCGGGAGCTTCGACCTCGCCGCGCTCGTCGGCGAGGCCGTGGCCGGCGGCGCCGCCGAACGTGCGACGGACCGGCTGCGAGCGCTGGCCGGCGAGGTCCTCGGCCGCGCCGAGCAGAAGGGCGGCTGGGCCCCCGCGCCGGCCGCCCGGAGCTGGGCGGAGGGGGGCGCCCTGCGGCTGGTCACGGGGCGCGACCTGGACCGCATGGGCGGCTACCGCGGCGTGGTCGTCGTGTGCGAGGGCCCGCTGCAGGTCATGGGCGGCGTGCACGGGTCGGTGATCATCGCCACCGGCCCGGTGGAGGTCTCGGGCGGCGTGAACGACGCCCTGGTCATCGCCCTGGGCGACGTGCGGGTCTCGGGCGGGGTCCGCGGGAGCGTCGTGGCGACCCGCGGCGCGCTCGAGGCCTCGGGGGGGCTCCAGCGCTCCGTCGTCCAGGCTCGCGGGGTCGAGGTCACGGGCGGGCGGCGCGACACGGTCGGGGTGGAGCCCGGGCCCGACGACCTCCTCACGCCGCTGCGCTGACCCGTGCGCCCGGGGGAGCCGTTCGGTCGCTACGTCCTGACCCGCGAGCTCGGCCGCGGCGGCATGGGCGTCGTCTTCGCGGCGCGCGACCCGGCCCTGGGGCGCGAGGTCGCCATCAAGGTCGTGCTCGCGCCCGCCCCGCCGGCCGACCTGCTGGAGCGCTTCCGGCTCGAGGCGGCGACCGCGGCGCGCCTGTCGCACCCCGGGGTCGTGAAGGTGCACGAGGCCGGCGTCGAGCGCGGCCGCCCCTACTTCGTGCAGGAGCTCGTCGAGGGCGAGTCGCTCCAGGCGCGCCTCGACCGCGCCGGCCCGCTCCCGCCGGTCGAGGCGGCGCGGCTCGTGCGCGAGCTGGCCCTGGCGGTCGAGCACGCGCACGCGCAGGGGGTGCTGCACCGAGACCTCAAGCCCGCCAACGCGCTGGTGACACCGGCGGGGCGCGTCTGCCTGGTCGACTTCGGGCTGGCCAAGGACGCGCTCGCCGGCGGCGACCTCACGCGCACGGGCGAGCTCCTGGGGACGCTCGGCTTCATGGCGCCCGAGCAGGCCGGCGACGGGGCCAAGCGCGTCGACGCCCGAGCCGACGTCTACGGCCTCGGGGCCACCCTCTACGCGCTGCTCACCGGCCGGCCGCCCTTCGCCGGCGGCAGCCCCGTGCAGGTGGTCCGGCGGCTGCTCGAGGAGCCGCCCACGCCGCCGACGCGCGAGCGGCCCGAGGTCCCGCCCGCCCTCGAGGCGCTCGTGCTCCGGTGCCTGGCCAAGGAGCCCGGCCGACGCCCCGCGAGCGCCGCCGACCTCGCCGCCGCGCTCGACGCGCGCCTGCCCGCCCTCGAGCGGCTCTACCTCGACGAGCTCATGGCGACCCACGACGCCGAGGAAGGCCTGCGGGCGTTCCTCGCGAAGGAGGCCCCGCGCTATGCACACCGCTGACGCGCCCGACCCCACGAGCGGAGCGCTCGGGCCGATCCTCGCGCGCGCCGACGCGCTCTATCACGACCTCACGCTGTCCGCGGTGCGCGAGCACAAGGAGGCGCACGGCGCCAAGGCCATCGGCTGCCTCCCGATCTGGGCGCCGCGCGAGCTCGTCGACGCCGCCGGGATGCTCCCGGTCGGCCTGCACGGCGCGGGCGATCGCGTCGAGGTGATCCGCGGCGACGCGTACTTCCAGTCGTACATCTGCCAGATCCCGCGCAGCACGATCGAGGTCGCGCTCACCGGCCGCTACGACCTGCTCGACGGGTTCCTCTTCCCCGCGATCTGCGACGTGATCCGCAACCTCAGCGGGATGTGGAAGATCCTCTTCCCCGGGAAGCTCTCGCGCTACGTCGACGTCCCGCAGAACTTCGATCCGGCCGTCGGCGGCGCGTTCTTCGCGCGCGAGCTGCGCGCCCTCGCGGAGGATCTCTCGGCGCTCTCGGGGCGCCCGGTCACCGACGAGGCGCTCCACGCGTCCATCGCGCGCTACGACGAGAACCGCCGCGCGATCGGCGAGCTGATGGCGCTGCGCGAGCGCGCGCCGCACAAGGCGACCGCCTCGGAGAGCTACCTCGTCATCCGCGCCGGCGACGTCTTGCCGGTCGAGGAGCACACCGCGTTCGTGCGCGCGTACGTCGCCGC
>JAHBXY010000248.1 GCA_019636275.1 Planctomycetota bacterium
CGGCGCGCTCGGCGCGCGCGGCGGCGCCGGCCGGGCGGCCGCCGGCGGCGGGCGGCGATGCGCCAGCTCCTCGGCGCAGTCCTCGCAGCCCTCGAAGCGGTCGGCCGTGAGGTAGCGCGCGGGGATGCCGAAGAACTTGCGGTCGACGAGCACCACGGCGTAGGGCAGCGCCTCGGCGCCGCGCAGGCCGCGCGGGTTGAACAGGAACAGCTTGGGCGGGATGAGGAACTCGGGCAGGCGGAACGCCGGGCCCGCCTCGCGCAGGAAGGCGGTGGCGATCTCGTCGGGGTTGCCCGGCATGACGTCCTGGGCGGCCGAGAGGAGCTCGTCGACGAAGCGCGCCGAGAAGCGCAGGAGGCTCTTGTGCTCGCGGCAGGCGAACATGGGCGGATGGTCGACCTGGTGCTGCTGGCCTTCGCCCGCTCCGCCCTCTCCGCCCTCTCCGACGACGTAGGTGACCACCGGCGCTCCTGGGCCGACTATACACCAACGGGGAGGCCCCCGCATGCCGCTCCGGCCGCCGCGCGACCGGACTCCCCCGCGGGCGGGGCGCGCGCTACGCTCGGCGCGTGGCCGACCGGGTCCTCGCGGATCGCTACGCCATCCAGCGCAAGCTCGGCGAGGGCGGCATGGCCGAGGTGTTCCTCGTCCACGACGCGCTCGAGCGCCGCCCGCTCGCGCTCAAGCTGCTCAAGCCCGGCGACCCGGGCCGCGACTACTTCATGCACGAGTTCCAGGTCCTGGCGCGCCTGGACCACCCGCACCTCGTCCGGGTGCACGACCTGCAGACCCTGCGCGAGGGCGGCCAGGACACGTGCTTCTACACGTGCGAGCTGCTCGAGGGGCGCGACCTGTTCCAGGCCACGCGCGACATGGACTGGGACGGCCTGTACGAGGTCACCCGGCAGGTGCTCGAGGCCCTGGCCTACATCCACGACCGCGGCCTCGTGCACTACGACGTGAAGCCCGAGAACGTCAACGTCGCCGTCGTGCCGCCCTCGCGCCCGGGCGGGCGGCCGTCGTTCCTGGTCAAGCTGATGGACTTCGGCCTCACGGGCGAGGCCACGACGCGGCGCGGGGAGAAGATCAAGGGCACGGTCCACTACGTCGCGCCCGAGGTGGCCAAGTCGCTGCCGGCCGACCGGCGCGCCGACCTGTACTCGCTCGGGATCTCGCTCTACTACGTGGTCACGGGGCGCCTGCCCTACGACGGCGGCTCGGCCCTGTCGATCATCCGCAAGCACCTCGAGCGCGTCCCCGACCCGCCCACGCAGGTGCGCCCCGACGTGCCCGAGGCCTGGGCGCGGTTCATCCTGCGGCTGATCGAGAAGGACCCGGCGCGGCGCCCGGCCAGCGCGCACGAGGCGCTGGCCGACCTGTCGCGCCGCCTGGCCAAGCCCTACGCGGCGATCGAGCGGGCCTCGACGCAGGTGCTCGCGCCGACGTTCGTCGGGCGGGCGGCGCTCCTCGACCGCCTGGTCGAGCTCCTGCCCGAGCCGGTGCCGTCCGACGCGCCGTTCGAGCCCGAGTCGACCGAGGCCCCGGCCCTGGCCCTGGCGCCGGCGGCGCTGGCGTCGGCGCCGCCGCGCCCGCCGAGCCCGACGCCCAGCCCCACGCCCAGCGTGGTCTGGCTCGAGGGCGAGGAGGGGCTCGGCAAGACGCGGCTCGTCTACGAGCTGCGCGTCCGGGCGCAGCTCGCCGCCGTGCCGGTGCTCGACGCGACCTGCCTGGGCGAGGGCGGGCGGCCGTTCGAGCGGCTCGTGCGCATGGCCCTCATGCTCCCGGGCGCGCGCACGCTGGCCGCGGGCTACCTGCCCGAGCTCGAGGCGCTGTTCCCCGGCACGGCCGCGCGCCTCGACGCGCCGGCGGCGCTCCTCTCCCCCGGCCCCGGCGACGACCCGCGCCTGGTCCTCGACCGCGTGGCGGAGCTGCTGCTGCGGATCGGCCGGCAGCGCCCGTTCCTGTTCGTGCTCGAGGACCTGCGCGGCGCCGACGAGACGACCCTCGCGCTCGCCGGCGCCCTCCTGCGCTCGATCGCCGTGCGGCGGCGCCGCAGCCGCGTGCCGCTGGTCGTGCTCACCGACCGCCCCGGCGCCGCCCCGCCGGCGCTCGACGCCGCGCTCGACCTCCTGCGCGGCCAGGCGGCGCTCCTGCGCGTGGCCCTCGAGCGGCTCGACCCCGCGGCCACGGGGTCCATGGTCGCGTCGATGCTCGCCCTGCCGGGCGCGCCGCTCGAGCTGGGGCGCGCCGTGCACGAGGCCACGGGCGGCAACCCGTTCTTCGTCGAGGAGCTGGTCAAGAGCCTGGCCGAGGACGGGGTCCTGGGGCTGCGCCGCGCGGCGCTGGGGCCCGAGGCGCTGGAGAAGGTCGTCGCGCCGCGCTCGCTCGCCGAGCTCCTCGGGCAGCGGCTGGCGCGCGTGCCCGACGACGCGCGGGCGCTCCTCGTCGGGCTGGCGGCGCTCGACGCGCCGGCGCGGCTCAAGGTCGTCGCCGGCGCGGCCGGCCGCACGCCGGCGGCCTGCCTCGACGCGCTCGACCTGCTGATCCGCCGGCAGATGGTCGTGCGCCAGGACGACGAGGACGCGGGCCCGCCGCGCTACCGGCTCAGCCACGGCCTCGTGCAGCGGGCGGTCCTCGAGCAGACGCCGCGCGCGGCGCTCGTCGAGGCGCACCGGCGCGCCCTGGTGGCGCTCGAGGCGCAGCACCCCGAGGGCGAGCGCGGGCCGGTGCTCGAGCGGCTGGCGCGCCACGCGGCCGAGGGCGGCGACGGGCCGCGGGCGCTGGCCTACGCCACCGCCGCCGGCCTGGAGGCGCTGGCGCGCGGGCGGCCGCAGCAGGCGATCGAGCACCTGGGGCGCGCGCTCGAGCGGCTGCGCTGGGAGGAGGTCGTCGCGGGGCCCGACGAGCGGCGGCGGCAGGAGGTCACGCTGCTCACGCGGCTGAGCGAGGCGCTGGCCACGGTCGGGCGCTACAAGGACGCGGCGCGGGCGCTGGAGGAGCTCCTGGCGCTCGGCGCGCAGCCGGGCGGCGATCCGGGCGCAGACGGCGCGACCGTGTGGGTGCGGCGGCGCCTGGGCGACCTGGCCCTGCGGCAGGGCGACGCGGCGCAGGCGCGGCGCTGGCTGCAGGAGGCGCTGGCCGCGGCCGACGGGGGCTCGCCGGCGCAGCGGGCCGAGCGGGCGCGCGTGCTCGAGGTCATGAGCCGGATGACGCTCTGGCGCGGCGACTACCTGCAGGTGATCGCCCTGGCGGGCGAGGCGGCCGACGTGTTCCGCGGCCTCGGGCGGCAGGCCGACGCGCAGTGGGCCCTGCACATCCTGGCCACGGCCGAGCACTACCGCGGCCGGCTCGACCGCTCGGCCGACCTCCTCGACGAGTGCCTGACGCTCGTGCGCCGCGGGGCGCGCGGCTTCGTCGGCGTGCTCCAGCGGCAGGGCTACGACGAGCAGGTGCAGGCCGAGCTCGACCTCGACCTGCGGCGGCTCCTCGACCGGCCGGCCCTGCGGCGCGAGGCGGGCGACGGCCTGGGGATCGTGCTCTCGTTCTCGGAGCTGGGCACCTGCTTCGACACGCGCGCCGAGGCGCCGGCGGCGATCCGCTTCTACGAGGCGACGCTCGAGGCCATGGAGCGGCTGGGCGACGCGCAGCGCACGGCGCTGTCGCTCAACAACCTCGGCGTCTACCGGCGCCACACCGGCCGCCTGGCCCAGGCGCTCGACGACCTGGAGCGCTCGCTGGCGATCCACGAGGGCACGGGCGACCGGCAGGGAGCGGCCGTGGCGCTGCTCAACCTGGCGCTCCTGCGCCTGGCGCTCGGCGACCACGACGGCGCGCTCCTGCGCGCGCGGCGCGCGCTGTCGATCGCGCGCGACCTGGGGCTCACCTGGCTCACGGGCCACTGCCACCGCGCGCTGGGGCGCGGGCTGCACCTGCAGGGCGCCGCGGCCGACGAGGCCGACCGCGAGATCCAGCGCGCCGTGGGCGTGTTCGGCATGATCGGCAACGCCCGCGCGCTCGGCGACGCGCTCCTCGACCAGGCCGAGATCGCCGCCGCGACCGGCCGCGCCGACCACGCGCAGCAGCTCCTCGGGCGCGCGCGCGGGCAGGGCGACGAGGGCCGCGGGCAGGACGCCCTCTGCCGGCACCGGCTGCTCGAGGGGGCGCTGCTCCTCGGCCGCGAGCCGGCCCGCGCGCTCGACGCCCTCGAGGCCGCCCTGCGCCACGCCGCGCGGGCGGGCGCGCAGGAGCTGCAGCTCGAGGCGCACCGCGCCCTGGCCCACGCGCACGTGACGCTCGGCACGACGCGCGCGGCGCAGGAGCACCACGACCGCTCGATCGACCTCGCCGACGCCCTGTTCGCCGGGCTCGACGACGACCTGCGCGAGCGCGCCGGGCGCACGCCGGGCGCGGTCAAGGCGCGGGCGACGGCGCGCATGTTGATGGAGCGGATGCTGGAGGGCTGAGGCCTACTGCTTGCGCTGCGCCTTGTGCAGCACGTCGAGCACCTGCTGCGGCGAGGGCCCGTTGGGCGCCCGCTGGGGCAGGATCGGCTCGAGCTTGGCGCGGTTCACGGGCACGTCGAGCTCGCGCTCGCGCATCATCGCGATGAACTTCTCGACCAGGTCGCCGTCCCACCAGCCGCGCTCCGACTCCTCGCGCAGGATCCGGAAGCAGGTGTCCGTGGGGAAGGCCGGCTTGTAGGCGCGCGCCGTGGCCAGGGCGTCGAACACGTCGCTGATCGACATGATGCGCACGGCCACGGGGATCGCGCCGTCGGCCTGGCCGTCGGGGTAGCCCGAGCCGTCGAGCTTCTCGTGGTGGTTGCGGATGCAGCACAGCGACAGGTGCGGCATGGAGCGCAGATGCCGGCAGATCTCCCAGCCGTCGGTGGGGTGCCGCTTGATGATCTCGAACTCCTCCGGCGTCAGCGGGCCGGGCTTGTTCAGGATCGCGTCCGGGCAGCCGATCTTGCCCACGTCGTGCAGGATCCCGCCCGTGTGGACGGCCTGCACGTCGGCGGGCGAGAGGCCGGCGAACTCCGCCAGCGAGCGGGCGTAGACGGCCACGCGCTCGCCGTGCCCCTCGGTGTAGTCGTCCTTGTGCTCGATCGCCGTGGCCAGGGCGAAGACGACGTTCTGCGCGTCCTCGAGCGCCTGCGTGAGCCGCCGGTTGCGCAGGAGCGAGCGCGCCCGGGCGGCGACCTCGAGCACGTTGAACGGCTTGGTGAGGAAGTCGTCGGCGCCGGCGTCGAGCGCGTCGAGCTTGTTCTGCAGCTCGGCGTGCCCCGTGAGGACGATGACCGGCACGAGCCGCGTCGCCTCGCGATGCCGCAGGCGCCGCACCACCTCGAGCCCGCCCACGCGCGGCAGGGCCAGGTCGCAGAAGACGAGGTCGGGGACGTGGGTCTCGAGCCACGCCAGCGCCTCTTCCCCGTCCGAGGTGAGGATGGGCGAGTAGCCCTCCTTCCTCAGGAGGTCGCTGAGGAGCTTCCGGCTGGCCTCATCGTCCTCGATGACGAGGACCTTCGGCAGCGAGTCGCCGGGAGCCTCCGGCATCCACCCGTCTCCTTACCGCCTGGAGGCGGTCCACCCGACCCGGGGGAGTCTACCAGGGGTGCCGCGCAAATTCAAAGAACGCGGGGACCCCCGGGGCCGGGGCGGACGGCGGGCGGGCGGGCGGCGGACGCACTACAATACGGGTCGACCCGCCCCCCACGACCCTGGCCTCCCTGGCCTCCCTGACCTCCCCGGGAACCACGTGAGCACGGACACCGGCCTGGGCTTCGTCAGCGGCGCGCTCGCCGGCCGCGTGTTCCCCGTCGGGCGGCGCGTGGCCATCGGCCGCGACCCGGCGGGCGAGGTCGCCTTCCCGCCCGAGACCGAGGGCGTCTCGACGCGCCACGCGCAGCTCACGGCCGACCCGACCGGCCACCTGCTCGTCGACCTCGCCAGCCGGGGCGGCACGTTCGTCGACGGGCAGCGCCTGGCCCCCAACGCGCCGGCGCGCCTGCGCCCGGGGGCGCTCGTGCGCTTCGGCGCCGCCGGGCCGCTGGCGATCTTCGACGCGATGGCGCGGCTGCGCCCGGGCCCGCGCCTCGTGCTCGCGCGCGACGGCGGCGACGGCCGCTGGCCGCTCGAGCGCCCGACGCTCGTCGGCCGCGACGCCGACTGCGACGTGGTCCTCGACGCCGCCCGCGACGCGCGGGCCTCGGCCCGCCACGCCATGGTCATCCCCGCCTTCGGCCGGGCGCTCGTCTCGGACCTCGGCAGCGCCAACGGCACGTGGGTCGACGGCCGGCGCGTGGCCGACGCCCTCCTGGGCCCGGGCGACGTCGTGCGCCTGGGCAGCGACGGGCCGGCCCTGCGCGTCGTGGCCGAGGGCGGCGGCACCCCGGCGCCGCAGCGGCGCCCATCCGGCGCGGCGGCGCGGGCGAGCGAGCGCCTGGCCGCGGCCCCCGCCCCGGCGTCGGCCGTGCGCTTCGAGGCCTTCCGCCTCGACGTGCGCAGCGGCGGCGCGCGCGGGCGGGTGCACGTGCTCGTCAAGACCGAGGTCCAGCTCGGCGGCTTCGGCGCGCTCAACGACGTCGTCCTGCGCTGCTTCCCGCGCGAGCTCGAGAACGACAAGGACGCGCTCGAGCGCTCCGAGTCGATCGGCGTCGAGCACCTGGCCCTGCGCCTCACCCCGCGCGGCGTGGCCCTGTGCGACCTCGGCGGCGGCCCGACGAAGGTCAACGGCCGGCGCCTCGAGGCCGGCGAGGTCGTGGACCTCGACGCGCTCGCCGACATCTGGGTCGGCGACGACGTCCTGGGCCTGCGCGCGCGCCTGTTCTCGCACCCGCGCCTGCCGCCCGTCGCGCCGGCGCTCGGGCAGGAGCACAAGCACCCGGTCGAGTGCGTCGTCCTCGAGCGCAAGGGCGACGGCGCCGACCACCTCTACGTGCAGCTCGTGCGCCAGGCGAGCCTCGGCGCCTCCGACGACGCGGCCATCCGCCTGCCCGTACCGGGCGTGGCCCCGCAGCACGCCCTCCTGTTCGTCAAGCAGGGGCGCGTGTGGCTCTCGCAGCTCGGCGAGGCGCCCGTGGCCGTCGAGGGCGCCGGCGCCCTGCGTCCGGGGACCGCCGCCCCGCTCGAGCCGGGCGTGCGCTTCTTCCTCGGCGCGGCCACGGTCGAGGTGGGCGAGAGCGCCCCCGACGACTTCGAGCCCGCCTGGTAGGGGCACATCCCGTTCCCCCCGCGTCACCTATCCGGCAGCCGCTACCGCGGTGGTTTCGCGGTGGCTACGCTGGATGGAGATGACGCGCCGCCCGTCGCACGCGCTCGTGGTCTCGTTCGTCGCCGGCGCGCTGGCCAGCCCGCTCGGCGGCTGCGCCGGTCCGCCGCCCGCGGTCGTCCCCGAGCCGCCGACCCTGGCCCTGCGGCAGGCGCGCTACGTCCTCCCGCCCGACCCGCCGCCGCCCGAGCCGACCTGGCAGGACGAGCGCGCGCGGCGCCTGCTCGAGGCGGAGTGGCCGCCGGTCGATGCCCTCTCCCTGCCGTCGCCGCCGCCCCCCGACGGTCCGCGCCTGGTGCGCCCGCCGCGGACCCCCTCGCTCGGCCGCCCCCGGCCCCAGATCCCCGACCGGCCCTTCTCCGGCGTCTACGGCGCCGCCCCGCCGGCGGCCGTCGTCGTGCGGACGGTCACGGCCACGCGCAGCGCCCCTGCGCGCGTGGTCCTCGTCGTCGAACCTCAGTAGCTGGCCGCGGCACGACGTCTCCTGTCGAGGTCAGCGCGCTGGCCGCCC
>JAHBXY010000249.1 GCA_019636275.1 Planctomycetota bacterium
GGCGCCCTCCCGCGCGGGCTGGTCGTGCTGGCGGCCCTGCCGCTGCTCGCCGCAGCCGTCGTCGTCGCCGCCCGCGGCGACCGGACGCTCTCGCCCTGGTCGGTCGAGCTCGTGGCGCTGCTCGTCGTGGGCGTCCTCGCCGCCGCCGCCGGGTTCCTCTTCGGCGTGGACCTCCCGCGCGCCCGGCGCGTGCAGCTCGTGCTCGAGCGCACGAGCGCCCTGCCGGGCGCCCTCGTGCTCCGGGCGCGCGCGACCGGGGCGGTGCTGGGCGCGCTCCCGGCGCTCGTCGCGGCCGCGGCGGCCGTCGCCGTCGACCCCGACCCCGCCCGCGCCGGGCTGGCGGGCGCGGTCCTGCTCAAGGGGCTGGTCCTCGTCGTCTGCGTGGCGCACGACGCGGCGGGCTACGGCCTCCGCGGCGAGTGCGCGGGCGACCCGGCCCTGGCCACCGGCTACCCGCTGCGCGTGGCGCCGCTGGTCGGGGTCCTGGCGTTCGGCCTCCTCTTCCACGTGCTCCTGGGCGCGCTGTACCTGCTCTTCGGCTGGCACGGCGAGGCCGCGCGCTCGGCGCGGCGCTGGGAGCTCGACGAGGTCCAGCCCGAGCGGGCGCAGGCGGCGTGAGGCGCGCGTGATCGAGGTCGAGGGGGTCGAGAAGGCGTACGGCGCCGTGCGCGCGCTCCAGGGCGTGAGCTTCACCGTCGCCCGGGGCGAGGTGTTCGGGCTCCTCGGGCACAACGGGGCGGGGAAGTCGACCCTGGCCAAGGTGCTCTGCGGGCTCGTGCGGCCCGACGTCGGCGCGGCGCGGATCGCCGGCAAGGACGTGGCGAAGGAGCCGCTCGAGGCGCGCGCGCGCTTCGGCTACCTGCCCGAGGAGACGATCCTCTACGACGAGCTGACCGCCCGCGAGCACGTCGAGCTGTTCGGGGCCGTGCGCGGCCTCGCCCCGGCGGTGGCCCGCGAGCGCGGCGCGCGGCTGCTCGAGTTCCTCGACCTGGCCCACGCGGCCGACCGCGGCGCCGCCACCTACTCGCGCGGCATGCGGCGCAAGACGGCGATCGCCATGACGGTCGTCGGCGACCCCGAGGCGCTGCTCTTCGACGAGCCCACCGACGGCCTCGACCCCGACGGCGCCCTGCGCTTCGCGGAGCTCCTGGCCGAGCTCAAGCGCCGCGAGCGGACGGTGATCGTCAACACGCACATCCTCGGGCTGGTCGAGAAGCGCTGCGACCGCATCGGCGTCCTCGACAAGGGGCGCCTCGTCGCCTGCGGCACCCTGCCCGAGCTGCGCGCCCAGGCCGGCGCGCCCGGGGCCGACCTCGAGGACGTGTTCCTCAAGCTCACCGGCCGGGCGGCCAAGGGCGCGGAGGGGTTGCTCGATTGATCGACGGCTGCGGCCGCGGATGCCGGGCGAGGGGGGGCGCGCGCGGGTCGTCGGTGTGGCCCGCCATCGCAAGCTCCGTCCCGCGGCTGCGGTGCCGCAGCTCATGCGGACCCTACCGCTCGCGGCCGTCCGCAGCCGCGGGCCTCCCGCTTGCTGCGACGGCCCACCGGGGATCCGGCGATCGATATCGGCCGCGCGCGCACCCCCCTCGCCTCGGCCTCCACGGCCTCGCCTCGCTCGCCGCTCCGTTCCTCCGCGGCGCGCACATGGGACGCAGGAGGGACGAAGCCTCGGACTTCGTGGACCTTCGCGGCCTCCAAGGGACCGCGCGGCGGGTCACGATCCCCCCCTGGCACCGTCCGAGGTTCGTGCTAGAACCACTTACGTCTACCCGTACCCGATGCACCCCCGGACGGCCGGTAGTGAACGGGACCCCGACGGAGGGAGCGAGACCGTGTACGCCATCGTCTCCGATATCCACTCGAACATCGAAGCCCTCTCCGTGGTGCTGAAGGACATCGAGTCCCTCGGGATCACCGACATCGTGTGCCTGGGCGACGTCGTGGGCTACGGCCCCAACCCGCTCGAGTGCGTGGACCTGGTCATGCAGCGCTGCCGCGTGACCCTCAAGGGCAACCACGACGAGGCCCTCGTCCACGGGGCCTACGCGTTCAACCTGCGCGCCCAGAAGGCGATCGAGTGGACGCGCGACCAGCTCAAGCCGGGCTTCTTCTCCGGCTCGGCCGTGCGCCGCCGCTGGGAGTACCTGACGAACCTCCCCCTGCGCCACGAGGAGGGCTCGGACCTCCTCATCCACGGCTCGCCGCGCGACCCGACGAACGAGTACATTCTCGCCACCGAGATCGGCTTCGGCCCGACCGAGAAGTTCGAGGAGATCTTCGCCAGCTTCGAGAAGCGCCTGTTCGTCGGCCACACCCACATGCCGTGCGTCATCACCGACCGCTACGAGACCAAGACCTCGGCGGAGCTGGGCAACAAGTACACCTACCCCGAGCACTGCGACCAGAAGGTCATCGTGAACGTCGGCTCGGTCGGCCAGCCGCGCGACCGCGACAACCGCGCCTGCTACGTGGTCGTCGACGGCGACACCGTGAGCTGGCGCCGGCTGGAGTACGACTTCGAGAAGACGGCCGCCAAGATCGACGCGATCGCCCAGCTCGACTCGGCCCTCGCCGCCCGCCTCAAGGAAGGCATCTAGCTCGCGTCATCGCAGCGTCATCCGCGCCGGCGTCCTGCCCCGGCGCGGACCTGCCCGCCGGCTTGCCCTGCCCCGGGCCGGGCGGTAGCATCGCGCCTCGCGCGGAGCGCACATCCAGCCGCTCGGCCGGGAGTCGGACCGTCGCGTGGGAAGCCCGTCGGCAGGGACACCGCTGGTGAGCGAAGGGCTGAGCGAACCGAACCTGCGCCTCGGCCTCCTGGCGATCCGCAACGAGTTCGTCAACCTGTCCGAGCTCAAGCACTGCATCGACGTGCGCAAGAAGCTCTACGCCAAGAACCAGCAGGCGCTGGACCTCGGCGACGTGCTCGTGCAGCAGCGCTACCTCACGCCGCAGGACCTCGAGTACCTCCACATGCAGCTCGCCGCCGCCGACGGCGGCGCGATCGACCTGGCAGCGATCGAGGCCGAGTTCGACAAGCACGTGGCCGAGCTCAAGCCGGGCTGCGAGTTCGGCGCCTACAAGATCGAGGAGGAGATCGGTCGCGGCGGCATGGGGATCGTCTTCCGCGCCTCCAGGCTCGACGAGCCGAGCGAGGCGTGCGCGCTCAAGATCCTCATCGGCGGCAAGGACGCGACCGTCCGCGACATCGAGCGGTTCAAGAAGGAGGCCACGGTGATGGCCCCGCTGCTCCACAACGGGATCGTCAAGATCCACGAGGTCGGGCGGCACAAGGGGCTGGACTTCATCTCGATGGAGTTCATCGAGGGCGTCTCGCTCAAGGAGCTCGTGGGCGACAAGCCGCTCCCCGACGAGATGGCGCTCATGATCATCCGCTCGGCGGGCGAGGCCGTGAGCTTCATGCACAGCCACGGGATCATCCACCGCGACATCAAGCCCGAGAACATCATGGTCCGGCCGGACGGCAGCGCCGTCCTCATGGACTTCGGCCTGGCCGGCTGGGAGAAGATCGAGGTGCTCGCCGGGCGCGGCTCGATCGGGACGCCGATGTACCAGCCGCCGGAGCAGGCGGACGTCGGCGGGCCGTTCGGCAAGATCAGCGAGGCGTCGGACGTCTACGGCCTGGGCGCGTCGCTCTACTACCTGCTGACCGCGCGGCACCCCTTCCTGGGCAAGAGCGTGCAGGAGGTGCGGCAGAAGATCAAGACGACGCCGCCCGACCCGATCGGGCAGAGCAACGCCAAGGTCCACGCCGCCGCCGAGGCGCTGTGCCTGCGCTGCCTGAAGAAGCGCCAGGGCGAGCGCTTCTCCACGCCGCGCGAGCTGATCGAGAACATCGACAAGGTCCTGGGCCTCCTCCTCGCCGGCGACCCGGGCGGGCGAGAGGCGCGCAAGCAGGCCCTGCGGCGCATCGCCGCCGCGACGCGCCGGCGGAGCGAGTCGGGGCCGGTGGCCCGGCGCAGCGACGCGGGCAAGAAGGTCGAGGCGCGCGCGGCGGCCGCGCGGCCGGCGACGAAGAGCACCGCCAAGGGCAAGGTGCTGCCGAGCCAGAAGCGGGCCCGGGCCGGGCGGCCCGCCGGCGGCGAGGCCGGCCCGTCGGGCGGGATCCCGCCGGCGGTGATCATCGCCGGCGTGGCCGTGCTCGTCGTCCTGATCCTCGGCGGCGTCCTGGCGCTCGGCGGCTAGTGTGATTGACGGCTGCGGCCGCGGATGCCGGGCGAGGGGGGGCGCGCGCGGGTCGTAGGATCCGGCGATCGATACGACCCGCGCGCGCTCCCCCCTCGCCTCGGCCTCCGCGCCCTCGCCTCGCTTGCGGTTCCATTCCCCCCGTGGGTTCGAGCGTGTCGACCAAGTTTGCCCGTTTGACGACAGGCCCTGGTGTCCCCCGCCGGAAGCGCCGCCTCGGCCTCACTCGCCCTCGACGCCGCGGGGTTCGTCGCTCCTCGCCAGCGGTGACGATCGCTTCGCGAGGCCTTCGGCGAGGTCTCCGTCCGGACCTCTAGTCGACCGCCCCCTCCGGCAGGTCGGCGAAGGCCTCGCGCAGGTCGCGGGCGGCGGGGTAGCGCGCGGCCGGGTCGGGCCGCAGGCAGCGCTCGACGAGGTCGAGCAGCGGCTTGCTCGCCCCGCGGGCGAGGCGCCGCAGGTCGCCGTGCTTGCCCTTCTGCATGCGCTGGGCGACGTCGATCAGGTTGCCCTCGTAGGGCGGGTGGCCGGTGAGGGCGAAGAACAGCGTCGCGCCCACGCCGTAGACGTCCGCCCGGTGGTCGACGTGCTGGACGTCGAACAGGAGCTCCGGCGCGGCGAACGGCGACTGGCTGAGGACCTGCCCGCTCTGCGTGATCGCCAGGCCCTTGTCGGCCGACGCGCGCTTGGCGAGGGCGAGGTCGACGAGCTTGACCGTGCGGCCGGCGTCGCCGACGAGCACGTTGCGGGGCGAGACGTTCCTGTGCAGCACGTCGCGCGCGTGGGCGTAGACCAGCGCGTCGGTGACGCGCGCCAGGATGGCCACGGCCTGCCGCGGCGGGAGGTGGCCGCCCGCCGCGGCCACGTGGGCGCCGAGGTCGAGGCCCTCGACGTACTCCATGCTCACGTAGATCCGCCCGCCGGTGTGGCCCGCCCCGTAGATCGCGCACACGTTGGGGTGCGCGAGCCGCGCGCCGGCCTGCGCCCCGCGCAGGAAGCGGCCCACGGCCTGCTGGTCCTTGGCCAGCTCCGGCGAGAGGACCTTGACGGCCACGACGCGCTTGCGCCGCCGGTCGTAGGCCTTGTAGACGCGGCCGAGCGACCCGCTCCCCAGCTCGCGCAGGACGTCGTACTCGCCGAGCGTCGTGTGCGGCGCGAGGCCCTCGTCGTCGGCGTCGGCGAGCCGCGTGCGCAGCTCGACCGTGTCGGCGAGGTCGCGCACGGGCTGGGCGTCCGAGTCGTCGGCCGGCGACGGGGCCTCGATGGGCAGGATGTCGGTCTTGGCCTCGAGGTGGCGCCGGCGGCGGCCCCCCTGGTCGAGGCGGGCGGGGCGGGCGCCGGGGGGCGGCGTCGAGCCGCTGGCGGGGGACCAGCCGCGCGCCGCCTGCTGCGCGGCGGCGTCGACGGCGCGCACGCCCTCCTGCACGGCCGGGCTGGGCGGCGGGGGCGGCGGGGAGGCGGTCGGCTGCTCGGGGAGGAGCAGCGCCACGAACGTCTCGCCGATGCGGAAGCTGCGGCCGGGCTCGAGCGGCCGCGCGCCCTCGACGCGCTCGTCGCCGAGCCACGTCCCGGCGGGGGTGGCGAAGTCCTGCAGGTACCACAGCCCCCCCGCCTGGAACACCTGGCAGTGGACGTCGGCGAGGGCCGCGTCGGGGAGGCTCACGCCGGCGCGGCGGCCGAAGACGACGGGGAGCGGGTCGTCGAGGACGATGACGTCGCCCTTGTGCGGGCCGCTGAGGACGACGAGCTGCGGGCGCGAGGCGGCGGGCACGGCTCAGCCTCCGAACGTCGGCAGGGCGCCGCCGTTGGCGCCGGTCGACCCGCCGTTGGCGCCCCCGTTGGCGCGCGTCGCGCCGCCGTGGGCCGCGGGCGGCGCGGCGGGGGCCGCGTCGACCTTCGGCGGGGCGGGGTCCGGGTCGACGAGGCCCAGCGCGGGCTCGAACGCGTAAGGGTTGGCCATGTAGTCGCGCACGACCTGGATGAACTTGCCGATCTTGTTCCCGTCGATCACGCGGTGGTCGAACGTCGCCGAGAGCGTGATCACGGGGCGCACGACGACCTGGTCGCCGACCACCCACGGCGCGGGCTTGACCTGGCCGACGAGGCAGATGAAGGGCACGCGTGAGACGGCGATCAGCGGCGCGTACGCGACGTCGATGCCGAACTTGCTCACGTTCGTGACCATGAGCGTCCCGAACGGCTCCGGCCGCGCGCCGAGGAAGGTCGGCGTGACGCCGAGGTTGTACTCGAGGAACGTCAGCGCCCCGAGGAGCGCGCGCAGGACCCACACGGGCATGCTGCCCAGGCAGCCCTTCTGCGTCTTCTCGTACTGCTGGTCCTTTCCGCCGCGGAGCCGCCCGGCGCGGTCGCGCAGGGTCTCGGCCACCTCGACGATCGACTTGCGGCCGGTGTCGGGGACGGTCACCCCCGAGAGGTCCTTGCCGTCCTCGACGTCGACCTGGAAGTAGACGTCGACGGTGTCCTTCGTGTAGGGCCGGCCCCAGATGATCTTCGTGTTCATGTCGGGGACCCTCGTGGCGGCGCAGGCCACGGCCCGGCCGACGAGCTGCCCCATGCTCGGCGCGACGCCGAACTTCGCCTTCACGTCCTCGATGAAGCGCTGCGCCCGGGTGACCTCGAACTGGAGGTGGCCGTAGATCGTGCCGTCGCGCGGCGCGTCCCAGAAGGCCATGGCGATGCGGCGGAAGCCGCGGAGCTCGGTGCGGCGGTACGATCCCACGCGACCCCTCCTCCCGGGGGGCCGGGATGATACCGGGTGTCGGGCCGGCCTGGCGGTCGCCCGCGTCAGCGGCCCGCCGCGCCTCGAAGGGCCGCGCGGGAGGCCTCCTCGAGCTCGCGGACCCGGCTGGCCGGCACGTCGCCTATGCGCCGGGCCTCGGCGCAGGCCGCCAGCGCCGCCTCGTGCTCGTCCAGGCCGGCGAGGGCGCGCGCGAGGTGCAAATGCGACCAGCCGTTGCGCAGGCCGCCCGAGCGGGAGGCGTGCTCGATCGAGCGGCGCAGGTCGTGCGCCGCCTCCTCGAAGCGCCCGCGGCTCACCAGGCTGGAGCCGCGCCAGAAGCGCGCGTCGCCGATCGCCGCGTCGTCCCCCGACGCGTCGGCCAGGGCCGCCGCCTCGTCGAGGAGCGGCTCGGCCTCGTCGTGGCGCTCGAGGGCGTGGAGGGTCAGGCCGCGCGTCACGCACCAGCTCCGGCGCTCCTCGGGGAGGCAGCGGGCGGCCATCTCCTCCTCCGCCTCGAAGCTGACCGCGGGGCTCTTGTCGCGGCGGGTGGCGTGGGTGAAGCCGCGGAAGGCGGCGGCGACCTTGGCCCGGTCGTCGCCGGCCGCGGCGAGGTTCTTGTGCAGGCGCTCGTCGTGGGTCGACAGCGGCCCGAAGGTCTCGTGGAGGCGCAGGGCGCGCCGGTCGTAGGCGAGCCCGGCGCGCCGGCGGCGGGCTGCGACCAGCCAGCGCGCGGCCGGCGGGGCGTCGTCGCGCGCCGCGAGCCGGTCCTCGTGGAGGA